>CAZWFJ010000095.1:0-16031 GCA_964633135.1 uncultured Puniceicoccaceae bacterium
CGAACTAAGACCTCTCATGCTCCATTATATCAAATGAATTTCCAACACCGTTGAATTCCCTGGGAAGTAGACTTTCGGGATTCGTTGGAGTATTGGGCCTTTGGCGCGGCTCAATTGGGAAGGGTCAGGATTTCGGGGCCTTCTTTTGTGATGAGCACCGTGTGCTCGAAATGGGCCGAGCGTCTTCCGTCCTTGGTGGCTGCGGTCCAGCCGTCGGCTTGCATTTCGACTTTGTGGGTGCCGGCGTTGACCATTGGCTCAATGGCGATGGCCATGCCCGGGACTAATCTGACTCCTGATCGGCGTCGTCCGAAATTCGGGACCTGGGGATCTTCGTGCATGGTCTCGCCCACCCCGTGGCCGACGAACTCTCTCACGACGCTGAAGCCGTTCTTTTCGACGTAGGTCTGGATAGTGTGAGAGATCACGCCTACCCGGTTTCCGACGATTGCGACAGCAATTCCCCTCTCCAAAGCAGTTCGGGTCACGGCGACCAGCTTCTCATCTTCCGGCTTACCCTTTCCAATAATGAGCGTGCGGGCGTTGTCGCCGATTATTCCTCGATGGCGTACGCAAACATCAATCGAAACCACATCGCCCTCCCGAATCTGGTGATCCAGGCGTCCGATCCCGTGAACGATGTTGTCATTGATGGAAATACAAGTGTGCGAGGGAAAAACCAGATCGCGAACCTTGTATTGGTAGCAAGCACTCTCGGCCCCGTATGCGGCCATCCGTTTTTTGCCAAACTGGTCGAGGTCGTAAGTATTCATGCCCTCTTCGACATGGTTGCACATGTCAGCAAGCACACGGGCCGCGATCCGGCAGGCCTCCCGCAGGATCGGGATTTGATCTTCGGAAACCACGGAGAAGAAGTCTTTAGCGTACCAACCAGGCGACGAAACCGAGAACAAATAAGAGTGCCGAGAGGATCAGGAGCGGGCGCCACACCCGCCAGAAATCGCGAATTTCCAAGGACTCCATCATCTGGCGATTCTGGGCCTGTTGGCTGCGCCCCCGGATACGGCCCTTTTTCAGGAAGCCGTCGTAGTGGCGTTGGAGGAGGAAGGTTTCGATTTGGCGCATTGTGTCGAGTACGACGCCGACCGTAATGAGCATTCCGGTGCCTCCAAAGAAGATGGCAACGTTACCGGGAATCCGGTACACGAAGAGGAGAACGTCCGGGAAAACGGCAATGATAGTCAGGAAGATGGCTCCGGCCAGGGTAAGGCGGGTCATCACGAAGTCCAGGAACCGCGCGGTGGGTTCTCCCGGGCGCACGCCGGGGATAAAGCCGCCATTCTTCTTCAAATCGTCGGCAATCTGGATCGGCTTAAACATCAACGACACCCAGAAGTAGCTGAAGACCAGGATCAGGAGACCATAGGTCACGTAATAAAACCACGTCCCCCGTGCCATGAAGCTGGCCATATCGCCAAAGAAGGTCATGCCGGTGGCACCTTCGAGGGTCTGGAGAATCTGGGCTGGAAACAGGAGGATGGCACTGGCAAAGATCACCGGCATCACCCCGGAGTAGTTAACCTTAAGGGGCAGGAAAGAGTTCTGGCCGCCATAGACCTTGCGCCCGACCACCCGTTTTGCGTATTGCACCGGAATTTTCCGCTGTGCCTGGGTCACCGCGACAATCCCGGCGGTAACGGCCAAGAGAAGGACGATCATCAGGATTGCGTGGGGCAACCCGAGACTGGCGGTTTCGCTCCCCGGAGGAGCGTTGAACATGCGGACCGCCGTAATCACGGCCCCGGGTAGGTCGGCGAGAATCCCGACCGTGATCAATAGCGAGATCCCGTTTCCAATGCCCCGCTGGGTAATCTGCTCCCCGAGCCACATCAAAATGACGGTTCCACAGGTCAAGATGATGGTCGCCGAGAGCAGGAACCAGAGATGGCCAGCGATCACGATATTGCCGTAGACCGCCTGGTTGAAATCGGCCCCGATCAGGGTGCCCGGATTCTTTTCGAGGGCGGTAATCAGGAGCACGGACTGCACCAGGCAGATTACGATCGTAAGATATCGGGTATACTGGCTGATCTTCTGGCGGCCAACGTCGCCCTCCTGCTGGAGACGGGCCAGGGCTGGGAAGACGGCCCCCATCAACTGCATGATAATGGATGCACTGATATAGGGCATGACCCCGAGGGCGAAAATCGCGCCATTCAACAAGGCACCCCCGGTAAACATGTTGTAGAACCCGATCAACCCACCGCCTGCCGAAGCCTGGTCGGCGAAAAAGGCCTTGATGGGTCCGGGGTCAATCCCCGGGAGAGGAATATTCGCCCCGACACGCGCGATGAAGAGCAATGCCAGGGTGAAAAAAATCCTCTGGCGAAGTTCCGGGATTTTAAGACTGTTGGTAAAGGCTGAAAGCATATTCCATGGGATCTATCGGCACCACTCAATGAGCGGAGGCAGTTATCAGATCAGTCGGTCAGCACCTCACCACCGGCTTGCTCAATTTTGGCCTTGGCCGAAGCGGAAAACGCATCGGCCCGCACCTTCAGGGCGGCCTTGAGTTCACCATTACCGAGGATCTTCAGGGGCAGGGAGTTGTCGCGGACCAGACCGGCCTTCACCAGCACCTCGCGATCGACTTCCTTGGCGTCATCCCCCAAGCGCTCCAGGTCGCCCAGATTGACGATCGCATAGCCCTTGTGAAACTTAAAGTTGCTGAATCCGCGGTGTGGCAGGCGGCGATACATCGGCATCTGGCCCCCTTCGAATCCCGGCTGAATGCTGTACCCGGAACGGGCTTTGCTACCTTTGTGGCCCCGACCGCAGGTCTTGCCATGGCCGTTGCCCTCGCCCTTACCCAGGCGGCGCTTCGGGCGATTGGAGCCGTTACTGTTGATCAATTCGTGCAGTCGCATTGTTGGTATCTCCTATGGGATCTGGCTCAGGCCACTGTGGCGTGGGCCTCATGCAATTCTTTGCGGTTTTCGGCGGTGCGCAGCCGCAACAGCCCTTCCATGGTCGCGTTGACCATGGCCAGCTGATTGTTGGACCCGAGCGACTTGGAAAGTACGTTCTTAACACCCGAGGCCTCGAGCACAGCGCGGACTCCGCCGCCGGCGATAATTCCTGTACCTTCACTCGCTGGGCGGAGAAGGACCTGACCTCCATCGGCCTCCCCAACGACGGGGTGAGGGATGGTATCACCCTTGAGCTGGATTGGTAGCATGTGCTTGTGAGCCTGCTCGGTACCCTTGCGAATGGCCTCGGGGACCTCCTTCGCCTTGCCGTAGCCGAATCCGACCTTGCCCTTGCGGTCACCCACGACGACCAGTGCGGCGAAGCTGAAACGGCGTCCGCCCTTCACGACTTTGGCGCAGCGGTTGATATGGACGACCTTCTCGACAAATTCGGATTCTTCCGGTTCGGGGGCCTGGGAGCGGTTTTTGGATGGATTTCTCATGCCTTAAAATTTGAGTCCGTTTTCGCGGGCGGCTTCGGCGAAGGCCTTCACGCACCCATGGTAGAGGCGTCCGGCCCGGTCGAACACGACCGATTCGATGCCTTTTTCTTTGGCGATATCAGCGATCTTACCACCGAGTTCCCGGGCACCGTCCCTATTTGGCTTGGTGCCCTCGCCCTCCTTATTGAGGGAAGAGAGGTAGACGAGAGTCTCTCCGGCCACATCGTCGATGCACTGGGCGTAGACATGCTTGTGGGTGAAGCAAACCGTCAGGCGGGGGCGGGCGGCAGTGCCCCGGACCTTTTTGCGGATCCTCCAACGGCGGTTTTGGGCGAGCTTTTGTTTCTTTGCAAGTTTCATAAAAAATTTCCTCCAGGGCGGCGTTAGGCCGTCTTCTTTCCTTCTTTCCGGCGAACGAACTCGCCCTCAATCCGCACACCCTTGCCCTTGTAAGGTTCGGCCGGGTAGAAACTCTTGATGCGGGCGGCGCAGGCACCCACGGCTTGTTTATCGGCCCCCTCTACGGTCACCTTGGTGTTGTCGGCCACGGTAATCGTCACCCCTTCCGGAATGGGGAAGTTGATCGGGTGCGAATAGCCGAGGGCCAGGTTGAGCACGTTCCCGTTCACAGCGGCACGGAAACCCACCCCTTCGATTTGCAGCTTCTTGCTGAATCCGGTCATGACCCCGTCTACCATATTGGCAATAATGGAGCGGGCTGTGCCGTACATGGCCTTGGCCCGGCGACTCTCTCCCTTGGGCGAGACGCGGATTTCGCCGTCGGCAAACTCGATCGAGACCGAGGAATCGAAGGTCTGGGATAGGGTACCCTTGGGTCCCTCAACCTTGACGGTGTTGTCGGTGATCTCGGCTTTGACTTTTTCCGGAATGGTTACCGGCAATTTTCCAATTCTACTCATTGCAGTGTCCTCAATTAGGGCGGTTTACCAGACTTCGCAGACGACCTCGCCACCTACCTTTTGTCGGCGAGCTTCGGAATCCTTCAAAACTCCCTTTGGGGTGGAGACGATAGAAAACCCGAGACCTCCCAAAACCTTTGGCATCTCGGTCGACCCGGTGTATCGGCGGCAACCGGGGCGGCTGGCCCGCTGGAGATCCGTGATGGCCGGAACGTTGTTGACGTACTTCAAATCCATCCGGATCGCCTGCACATTCTTGCGCACCTCAACTTTCTCGCACCTGGCGAGGTAGCCTTCTGTGACGAGGATCTCGCCGATGGCGAGGCGCATCTTGGAAAAAGGGGTTTCGATGGTCTCCCGCCCGGCGCGACTCGCGTTGCGAATGGCGGTTAGGAAATCTCCAATTGTATCGTGAATAGCCATGTTGTTTCGATCCTTCTTGGTTTACCAGGATGACTTCGTCACGCCGGGGATTTTCCCCTCGCTGGCGAGTTCCCGAAAGGTGATTCGGGAGAGACCGAACTTACGGATGTACGCCCGGGGACGACCAGTCACGCCGCAGCGGTTGCGAACGCGCACGGGCGAGGAGTTGCGCGGCAGCTTCGAAAGCTGCTTCTGCGCCTTGAAGAACTCCTCGTCCGAGAGTTCCGGGTCGAGGAGCTTTTTCTTCAGCTCGGCCCGCTTGCTCTGGTATTTTTCGACGAGGCGGATGCGTTTCAAATTTCTCTGGATGGATGACTTTTTGGCCATGGTTCGTAAAGTTGGTAAAGGGTTAGGCCGCTTGGGCGTCGGACTCGGCGGATTGGCTCTTGCGGAATGGCATGCCCAGACGGCTCAGAAGGCTGTGTCCTTCGGCGTCGTTATCGGCCGAGGTCACAAAGGTGATGTCCATCCCCATCGTGCGGCGGGTGCCGTCGGTCGAGATTTCCGGAAAGATCGTGTGATCGGCCACGCCGAGCGTGAAGTTGCCGGAGCCATCGAGCTTGTTGGCGACCCCGCGAAAGTCGCGGATATTGGGAAGGGCGATGTTGATGCAGCGGTAGACGAATTCCCACATCGTGGCACCGCGCAGGGTTACTTTCGCACCGATCGGCATGCCTTCGCGAAGTTTGAAATTCGAGATGCTCTTTTTGGCGCGAGTGATGACAGCCTTCTGGCCGGCGATCAAGCTGAGGTCGCGGGCGGCCTCCTCGACGGCGGCCTTGTCAAGGCTGGCGCTGACTCCCGTATTAATTACCACCTTTGTGAGGCGGGGAGCTTGCAGGGCATTCTTATAGCCCTTCTCCTTCATCAGTTCGGGGAGAATGGTTTCCTGATAGACAGTCTGTAGTTTTGGTTTGCTCATGGTGTTTCCGGATTTCCGACCCGGTGTTGAAGCTTGCAGGGAAAAAGTCGCGAAGAATGGCTTCGGACTCGTTTAACGCAAGCAAATTCCGTAAAATGTCTCGATCAATCAGTCGTGTGGAGGACTACCCCTTCGACTTGGCCTCCCGTTTTTCCCGGAGCATCACGTTGGAGATGTGGAGCGAGGATTCCCGCTCGACAATACCCCCTTCGGAGTCCTGCGTTTTCTTTTCGTGGCGCTTGCGCATATTCACGCCCTCGACGAGGACACGATCCTTGGCCGGTATGACCTGGAGGATTTTGCCCTCGGAACCCTTGTGTTCGCCTGCGATGACCACAACGTCGTCGCCCTTCTTGATTCGTTTTGCCATATTAGAGTACCTCCGGAGCGAGGGAGATGATCTTCATGAACTTCGCCCGCAGCTCGCGTGCGACAGGTCCAAAGATACGGGTTCCCCGCGGATTTCCATCTTTGTTGATGATTACGACCGCATTTTCGTCAAATCGCAGGTAACTCCCGTCGGCTCGGCGAATCGGGTGCCGGGTGCGCACGACAACCGCGCGGACCACCTCCCCTTTTTTCACCGTGGCATCCGTGGAACTCTCCTTGATGTTGCAGATAATTACGTCCCCGACGGACGCGGTCTTTTTGCTTTGGCCAATCCGGCGGATCATCTGCGCGACTTTCGCCCCGCTGTTGTCCGCCACATCGACTCTGGATTGCATTTGAATCATGGATTAAACCTCCGTTACGTGTAATAAAGGGTTCAGAGGGTTGGTGCCGTTTCAACCACCCGCACCACGCGCCAGCGTTTCAACTTGCTAAGCGGACGGGTCTCCATCACCTCAACCTTGTCACCCACTTTGCACTCGTTGTTCTCATCGTGCGCGTGAAGCACGGTCTTCCGCTTGATCTCCTTTTTGTAAAGGGGATGCGGAATCTTGTAAAAATAAGTGACCTTGATCGTCTTGTCCCCGGAACGGGAACTCACGATACCGATCAAATCCTTGCGGCTGTTGCGTTCGCTCATAGTAAAGTCCTTCTTCAAAATCAGGCGGCAGGCGCGGACTCGCCGACCTTCTTCTCCTTCAAAATAGTCTGCATGCGGGCGAGTTCGCGGCGGATCTCGAGCAGCAGGTGTGGTTTTTCGACCTGACCGGTCTGCTTGCGCAGGCGCAGGTTTACCAGTTCGGTGCGGGCGTCGCGGATTTTCTTCTCAATCTCGGCGACGGATAATTCTCGTATGTCTTTGGTCTTCATGGCTGTGTTACCTAAAGGGATCAATCCAGCACCTCGCGGCTGATGAATCGGCAGCGGAAAGGCAGTTTGCCGTCGGCCTTGCGAAACGCTTCGCGGGCGGCGGTCATGCTGCAACCGGAGACCTCGAAGAGGATCGTGCCCGGCTTGATTACGGCTGCCCAGTATTCCACGCTGCCCTTCCCTTTACCCTGGCGGGTTTCGGCGGGCTTCTTGGTTACCGGACGGTGGGGGAATACCCGGATCCAGACTTTCCCTTTTCGTTTCAGGTGGCGGTTGATGGCCACACGGGCGGCTTCGATTTGGCGTGCGGTCATGCGCCCCCGATCGAGGGTCTGGATGCCGAACTCGCCGAATGCGAGGTAATCGCCACCCTTGGCTTTCCCGCGGACGCGGCCCTTCTGGACCTTCCGGTATTTGGTTCTTGATGGTAAAAGAGGCATTTTCTCGGATCCCTACGTTGGTTAGAACTGCATATCATCCGCCTTCAGGCAGAGCCAGCACTTGATGCCGATCTTGCCGTAGACGGTCTGGGCTTCGGCGAAGCCATAGTCGATGTTTTCGCGAAGAGTGTGGAGAGGCACCCGCCCGTTGCGCTGTTGCTCGGTGCGGGCGATATCGGCACCGCCCAGGCGACCGCTGACCTGGATGCGAATGCCCTCGGCACCCATGGCCATGGTGGTCTGGACTGCGCGCTTCATGGCGCGGCGAAAGGCAATGCGGCGCTCGAGTTGCAGGGCCACGTTCTCGGCCACCAAACGGGCGACGAGGTCAGGCTTCTTGATTTCCTGCACTTCGAGGATGATATCCTTGCCGATCTTCTTGTTGAGGTCGGCCTTCATCCGCTCCAGGTCCTGGCCGCGGCGGCCAATCACCATCCCCGGGCGGGCCGTAAAAATGGTGACACGGATGCGGTTCGAGGCGCGCTCGATGAAAACGTGGGGCACCGAGGCGGTGCGGAGACGTTTCTCCAGGAAAGTGCGGATTTCGATATCCTCCTTCAACTGGGGGGCGAAATCTTTCTTCCGCGCATACCAGCGGGCGCGCCAGTTACGGCGGACAGAGAGACGGAAACCGATTGGATTTACTTTTTGACCCATGACTGAATGAAAAGGGATTAGGCTTCGTCGCTGAGGACGATGCGGATGTGGCTGGTTCGCTTGGCGTAGGGGTGGGCGGAACCGCGGGAAGCGGGACGGAATCGCTTCAGCGCGGGTCCTTCCTCGACAAGCGCGCGGACGACGGTAAGGTTGTCGGCGACGAGGTTGTTGTTGTTTTCGGCGTTGGCGACTGCCGACTCCAGCGTCTTGCGCAGGAGTCGCGCCGATTTGCGCGGAATGAATTTCAGGAGATCGAGCGCCTCGGCGGCGTTGCGTCCCTGGACTTCGCGAGCGACTTCCCGAACCTTCTTCGGGGACATTCTCGCGTATTTCGTGTAAGCTTGGATTTGCATAACTCTAGCTGGAAACGGAAAAGGTTTTGATAGTGACGAAATGGCCGGGTTCGATACCGGGATCCTCGGGTTGGTTGAGAACGAGACCCACCGCGTGGTTGAGGCGAACGTCGACGAGGAGGATCTCCCCGGTTCGGCGGTTTCCCTCAAATGCGATGCAGGCCATCCCGGTGCGAAAGCCCTCCAACCATCCGGAGGAGAGAACCACCAGATCCGCCTCGCTCCCGACGACAACCCGCGCCACTTGCGCGCGGTTCGAGGGTTCGAGCGAATCGACGAAGCCCGGACGGCTGGGCTTCGCTGCCAGTTGCGTGCCCACGAGCACCGCCGCCAAAAGCGGAAGTGTCACAAACACGCGGATGGAAAGAGGAAAACGCATCGGAGGAAATCAGCGCTGCGTGCGGGGGTTGTGGGCCTTGAAGGTCCGGGTGAGAGCGAATTCGCCCAGCTTGTGCCCTACCATGTTCTCCGTGACATACACGGGTACAAAGGTACGACCGTTGTGGACGTTGAAGTTCAGGCCGACAAAGTCGGGGGTGATCGTCGAGCGACGGGACCAAGTCTGGATCGGCTTGCGGGAACTGGCCCGCTGTGCCTCCTCCACCTTTGTCATCAGGCTCGGATCAACGAAGAAACCTTTTTTAATGGAACGTGCCATGGTGCGATCAGTAAGTAACGGGTTAGCGCTTCATCTTCCGGCCGTTGCGGCGGACAAGAATCATCGAGTTGGAGGGCTTGGACTTCCGGCGGGTTGGGTAGCCCTTGGAGAGCTGGCCCCAGGGGGAAACCGGATGTCCTCCCCCGGAGGTGCGGCCTTCCCCACCCCCCATTGGGTGGTCGACCGGGTTCATGGCCACACCGCGGACGCGGGGGCGACGCCCCTTCCAACGGTTGCGACCGGCTTTTCCGATCGATTGGTTGGAGTGGCCGAGATTGCCAACCTGGCCAATCGTGGCCCGGCAGCGGGAGTTCACGAGGCGGATTTCCCCGCTCGGAAGTTTGAGGGTGGCCCGATTCCCCTCGACGGAGATCAGCTGGGCACCGGCACCGGCACCACGGGCGATCTGCGCGCCCTTGCCCGGCTCGAGTTCCACGCAATGAACGCGGGTGGCCGGAGGGATTTCGGAGAGAGGATAGGAGAATCCCGGGTGGAACTCGCCGTCCGCCTTCATGGAAGAGAGAAGGGTGTCCCCCACGCTCACCTTGTTTGGGCAAAGGATGTAGCGCTTCTCCCCGTCCGCATAGAACAGCAGGGCCAGGTGGGCCGAGCGGTTCGGATCGTACTCGATCTCGCGCACGGTCGCGGGGATGTCGAGCTTGTCGCGGCGGAAATCGATCTGCCGGTAGAGCCGCTTGTGGCCACCACCGCGACGCCGCGAGGTGATCCGTCCATAGACATTGCGGCCCTTCGGATTGTGGCTCGACT
Organism: uncultured Puniceicoccaceae bacterium; assembly: GCA_964633135.1. GTDB lineage: Bacteria > Verrucomicrobiota > Verrucomicrobiia > Opitutales > Puniceicoccaceae > Puniceicoccus. The sequence continues at coordinate 9,835 of CAZWFJ010000095.1, forward strand.
TCGTGAGCCGACGTTCCGGACGCTTTCGGGAAAGCTCCTGGTGGTTGCGCACGTAGTGGCGCTGGCCCGGAGTGATTGGATTAAATTCGATGTTCGGCATGGTTGTTGTCTCCTGCTTGGCGTCCGGTTAGATCATCTCGATCGAGCTTCCCTCCTTGAGGGTTACGACGGCTTTTTTCATCCCGGAAATTTTCCCGGGACGGTTCCGGCGCTGGCGATCCGGGCGGGTCCGGGGCTTCACGTTCATCACGTTTACCTTGGCCACATCGACCTTAAAAACCTGCTCCACGGCCTGCTTGACCTGGGTCCGCGTGGCCTGCGGGTAGATTTCAAAGGTGTACTGGTTCAGGTTTGCGGTCAGGGTGGTTGCCTTTTCCGTGATCCGGCTCTCTTTCAAAACTTTTGATGGTTCGATCATGACTCTCCTCCGGTAACGCGGGCGATCAGGGTGTTGATCGCGCGCTCGCTCATAATAATGGTGTCGAAGCGGACAACGTCGTAGGCGTTTAGGTTGGCGGACTCCGCAAAATGGATACGGGGGACATTGCGCCCCGAAAGAGCCACATTCGCGGCGATCTCGTCGTCGACCACCAGCACCCGGCGGCTGGGCTGGATCTTCGAGATCAACTCGTCAAAGGCCTTCGTCTTCGGCCCCTCGACTTCCCACTTCTCGATAACACGGATCGCACCGGAGCTTCCCTGCTCGAACAGGGCACGCGCCAAAGCCAGGCGACGCACCTTCCGGTTTACCTTCTGCGAGTAGTCGCGAGGCTTCGGGCCAAAGGCGACGCCGCCTCCACGAAGGAGCGGGGTGCGTTTCGGTCCACGACGGGCCATGCCGGTGCCCTTCTGGCGGAACATCTTCTTGCCCGAGCCAGCTACCTCGGCGCGGGTCTTCGTTGAGGCATTGCCCTGGCGAAGATTGGCCTGGATGGCGATAATGACTTGCCGGAGAGCCATGCGGCCCTTCGAACCCTCGAAAACGGGGAACCCGGCGAACTCGCGCTCGTCGCCCCCGGTTCCGTCAGCGGAATAGTATTTTAAATTCATCGTATAACTCCTTCAACTTCTGGGTCGGGCCTCAGGCGGCGGCCTTGCGGCGTTGCTTCTTGGCCGGGCGGACCGTGATCAGGCTCCCGTTCGGGCCGGGGAGACTCCCCTTGACCAGGATCAGGTTGCGCTCGGTGTCGATCTTTACGACCTTCAGGTTTTGGACGGTGCGGCGCCGGTTGCCCATGTGGCCCGGCATCTTCTTGCCTTTGATCACGTGGCCGGGATCCTGGCAGAATCCATACGAACCCCCGCGGCGGTGGGTCATCGACCCGTGAGAGGCCGGACCTCCGCTGAATCCGTGGCGCTTGACAACCCCCTGGAAGCCCTGGCCCTTGCTGACTCCAATGACGTCGACCTTCTCGACCGATTCGAATTGCCCGACGGTCAGGGTCTGGCCCAGGTCGTAGGATTCGTCGCCGTCGAGGCGAAACTCCTGGAGAATGCGCACCGGGCCTACGCCAGCCTTTTTCAGGTGGCCGAGTTGCGGATTGGTCAGGCGGCTCTCCTTTTGAGGGCCGTAGCCAATCTGCACAGCGTTGTAGCCGTCCGTTTCGACGGTTTTCAGTTGGGTCACCGAACAGGGTCCGGCTTCCAGTACAGTTACCGGCAGCAACTGGTTGTTCTCATCGAACACCTGTGTCATGCCGATCTTTTTTCCGATCAGTAAGAAGCTCATATGCAAGAGGCAGGGGGGTTGTTGGAAAATCCTCCGTTGAACCCGAAGGGCCCTGCGTTGGCGGTTTATCGTTTACTGGGTTTAGCTTATCTCAAAACAAGAGAGTTGGCGGGTGAAGTGGGTCGTGAGATCAGACGTTGATCGTGATCTCTACCCCGGCGGGAAGATTGAGTTTTTTCAGGTCGTCCACAGTGTTCGAGGTCGGCTCGATTATATCGAGCAGCCGCGTGTGCGAGCGAAGTTCGAACTGGTCCATGGACTTCTTGTCGACGTGCGGCGAGCGGTTCACCGTGAACTTTTCGATCCGGGTCGGCAACGGGATCGGACCCGAGACCCGGGCACCGGAGCGCTTGGCCGTGTCGACAATGTCGTTGGTGGACTGGTCGACGATTCGGTAATCGAAGCCCTTGAGTTTAATGCGTATGCGTGGCTTTGTCATCGTTGGCAAAAATTAGTTGTCCCCTCCGCGAAAGGTTTGGGGGGTGGATTCGACAATTTTGGAAAGTACACTGTTGGGAACCTGCTCAAAGTGCGAGGGTTCCATGGTATAGGTCGCACGGCCTTTGCTCAGGGAGCGCACGTCCGTGGCGTACCCAAACATGGTCTCAAGCGGGACGAAGGCATGGATGGACGTCAACTCGTTGCGGGTGGTCATGCTGTGGATCTGGCCGCGGCGGCGGTTGAGGTCGCCAACCACATCGCCCTGATAATCCTCCGGGCACTCGACATCGACCGTCATAATCGGCTCGAGGAGAACGGGACTCGCCTTGCGCATGGCTTCCTTGAAGGCAAAGATTCCGGCCATCTTGAAGGCCATTTCGGAGGAGTCCACGTCGTGGAAAGAACCGTCAACCAGGTGAACCTTGAAATCAATGACCGGATAGCCGGCAGTGACCCCGTTGTTCGAGGCCTCTTTGATTCCGTCGAAGGTTGGCTTGATGAATTCCTTCGGAATCGTCCCCCCGACAATCTCATTGAGCAGCTCGATGCCCTGCCCTTTTTCGTTCGGTTCGAGGCGGATGACACAGTGGCCATATTGCCCGCGCCCACCGGACTGGCGGATGAATTTGCCCTCCGCCTCGGAAGTTCCGGCGATCGTTTCGCGATAGGCGATCTGCGGACGACCCGCGTCCGCCTCGACCTTGAATTCGCGGAAAAGACGGTCCCGGATGATCTCCAGGTGCAGCTCGCCCATTCCGGCGATGAGGGTTTGCCCCGTCTCGGCGTCCGAGCTGACCACAAAGGTCGGATCCTCTTCGGCAAGACGCTGCAACCCGAGGGACATCTTTTCGGAGTCCGCCTTCGAGTGAGGCTCGATCGACATGGAGATAACCGGCTCGGGAAACGAGGGAGGCTCGAGGCGAATGTCGAGGCTCTTGTCCGCCAGGGTGTCGCCAGTGACCACGTCTTTTGCCCCGATGATCGCACAGATGTCGCCCGAGAAGGCGACGTCGATGTCTTCGCGCGAGTCGGCCTTCATAATCATGAGTCGGCTGATTCGCTCGCTCCGGCGGGTACGCGGGTTGTAAACGGCCATTCCCTTGCGAAGCTGCCCGCAGTAGACGCGGAAAAAGACGAGCTTGCCCACAAACGGATCGGTCATGAGCTTGAAAGCGAGTCCGGCCATTTTGCCGTTGTCGTCGGCATGGACGATCACTTCGTCGCCGTTCTCACTCTCACCACGGATGGCCGGCACGTCGACTGGCGAAGGCAGGTAGTCCAAAATCGCATCAAGAAGACGCTGCACTCCCTTGTTCTTAAAGGCGGAACCCGGAATGACCCCCACAAACTCGCGGGAGAGCGTTGCTTTGCGAACGGCGCGCCGGACCAGATCCTCGGAGAGACTCTCGCCCTCAAGATACAGGTTCGCCAGCTCGTCGTCAAAATCAGCCAGAGCCTCGATTAGCTTCTCACGATACTCGGCTGCCTCGTCGCGGTAATCGCCCGGGATCTCGATCAGCTCGTAGCGAACCCCGAGAGGATCGGATTCGTCGTAGAAAAGAGCCTTCATCGCCACGAGGTCAACCAGACCCTTAAATTGGTCTTCGGCTCCGATTGGCAGGTAAAGAGGATGGGCATTGGCACGCAGCCGATCATGCATGCTCGCAATTGCTGCGTGGAAGTCCGCTCCCGTCCGGTCCATCTTGTTGATGAAGGCGATCCGCGGAACACTATACTTGTCCATCTGGCGCCAGACCGTCTCGGACTGTGGTTGGACGCCGGCCACGGCACAAAATACGCCGACGGCTCCATCGAGAACCCGCAGCGAACGCTCTACTTCAGCGGTGAAATCGACGTGCCCCGGGGTATCAATGATGTTGATCCGATGCTTTTCCCCGACAAACGGCCCCCAGCTGGCAGTCCATTCGCAGGAGATCGCCGCAGAGGTAATCGTGATCCCACGCTCGCGCTCCTGCTCCATCCAATCGGTAACCGCCGTGCCCTCATGCACCTCTCCGATCTTGTGCACGACACCGGTATAATAGAGCATGCGCTCGGTGGTGGTCGTCTTCCCGGCGTCAATGTGCGCGGCAATGCCGATATTCCGAGTCCGCTCCAGGGGGCACAGTCGCTCCCTGGCGTTGACATCGAGAATTTCCATTGCTGCGGACATGACCGGTAGTTCCAAAGGGGGTTGTCAAAGATCAAGAGGAAAACAAAGCTCACCAACGCAGGTGGGCAAAGGCGCGGTTCGCCTGCGCCATGCGGTGGGTTTCTTCCTTCTTGCGGACCACTGTGCCCGTGTTGTTATAAGCGTCGATGATCTCATTGGCGAGTGCCTCCCCCATCGAGATGCCCTTGCGGGCGCGGGCGGCATTGACCATCCAGCGCAGAGCAAGTCCTTGCTGGCGCTCAAAACTCAGCTCGACCGGAACCTGGTAGGTAGCACCCCCGACGCGGCGGCTCTTCACCTCCAGCTTCGGGCGGGCATTCTCAAGGGATCCGAGAAGAAGATCCACCGGATCTCCCTTTTCCAGCTTCTCACTGGCCCGCTCAAACGCAGAGTAAACAATCCGCTGGGCAAGAGTCTTCTTGCCACAGGTCATTACCATGTTGATCAGTTGGCTGACCAGCTGGCTGCTGTAGCGGGGGTCGGGAATGAACTCCCGTTTTTCGGCTTGGCGACGACGCGACATGATTCAAAAAATTAACGGTTTATACTAGGCGGCCTTCGGACGCTTCACACCATACTTCGAACGGCTCCGACGACGCTTTTCGACGCCGCGGCAATCCAGGGTCCCGCGAACGATGTGGTAACGAACCCCCGGGAGATCCTTCACCCGACCGCCCCGGACCAACACGATGCTGTGCTCCTGAAGGTTGTGGCCCTCGTCGGGAATGTACGCAATCACCTCAATCCCGGTCGTTAGGCGAACCTTCGCCACCTTGCGGATCGCGGAGTTCGGCTTTTTCGGGGTGCGGGTCATTACCTGCACGCAGACACCACGGCGAAAGGGGTTGTTCTTCAGCGCAGGTGACTTCGTCTTCGCCTTCACCAATTGGCGGGGCTTGCGGACTAGCTGGTTGATCGTTGGCATGAAATTCTAAAAAGGTTCGGATTTAGCGAAAACGGAGAAGAATACCCCTCCGACTTTCCCACGCAAGAGGAAAATCAGAAAAATTTTCCAGGATTTTTTCCGGACTAGAAGCCCAGACGGAGTGCCAACTCAAACATGTCGTTCCGCTCCGTCGCGAGGCTTACTTTCACGCTGCCATCATTGAACGTTTCATCCGTGAGCCAAAGTGCGCGATAACCCGCGCGAAGACTGACCCGCTCGGAAAGATCCACCCCAAGACCAGCAAAAAATGCATACGTGAAGATCGCTCCCGAGTCATCTACGCTCTGCCCTGCGGGACCGGTTCCTTTGATCGCAAGGTAAGAAACTCCCGCTCCTCCACCGCCGTAAAGAAAGAGTCCGGTGTCCGCGAGAGGAAAGTTGACCCGCAGGTTCACCATCATTGGCACATTCTCCGTCTCAGCGGTTCCCCGCACCGATCCATACTTCACTTCACTGTCGACTTTCCAGTACATCGCCTCGAACTCAACATCCGTTGAGATAAAATAGGGACCACCCCCCTGAAAGTTCCAACCCAGCCGCAGGCCTCCTCCCAGAGTGCCGTCCGTGTTGTTGTCCACCCACGTCCCCACAAAGCTCACATAAGTGTCCCTGCCAGCTACCTCGGGCCGGAAAGACTTGCCAGCCTCCAACTCCATGTCAACCTGCGCCGAAAGAGAGCCAATAAGAAGGCAGCCAATGAGAAAATGAATCAGGATCTTGTTTTTCATAAGGGTAAAAATGGATGGCGGATGAAAATTTAAATTCCTATACTAATTTTACTTCCCCCCAGCTGACGAGAAAAATCGGCACCCTTCTTATCATCTCCGGGTGTAACGACAAGTGCGGGGAGTGGGCAATGGCACTCGGTTAAGCGATGATTTCCGGGTAGAGCGGTCGGTTGCCCGACC
>CAZWFJ010000096.1:0-15956 GCA_964633135.1 uncultured Puniceicoccaceae bacterium
AAACTCCCTTGACAAAATCTCCCATAGCAGGGGTCAAACGCAAAATATAAAGATAGACTCTTTCTCTCGGTTTGCCTTGGCTGCCGGCAATGCGGCGTAAACAAAGAATCGAGTATTCTGGAGCGATGTATCATGTGATCAGCCGGGGAAACTACCGCAAGGACCTCTTTTCGGAGAAGGAGACACCAAAAAGACGTATTGATTCTTGACAGGGGAACCTTTAAAGTTTGGTGATCAAGAAGAAATGGAAAAATCGTTGAGAGTGGAGTAGGCGGGATGGGGGATATGTTCGCTAAAGCTTCGATGCTCCTACAAACGATCTTTGGCGTAGCATCCAGACTCCTGACGGTTGTAGCCTTGGCGAAGTCTGTTCGCTGTTTACGGCGGTGCAGCCAAACATTTGCCACCACTTCGTGCTTCCAAACCTCCCCCTCTCTCGGTTAGCTCATTGATTAGCGAAGTAAAATCACCCAATTTAAAGGAAGAAGCCATGACCATCGCAGAGCAACTTATCAAAGAGGGAGGCCAGGAGGGACGTAGGGAAGGCGAACTCGCTGGAGAGCGGCTGCTGGTGAACCGCTTACTAACCCGCAAATTCGGCGAGTTATCCTACGAGGCGCAGGAAAAACTCGACCATGCCAACAAGGAAGAACTCGAGTGCTGGGGAGAACGGATTCTCGAGGCCACGACGCTCGGCGAGGTGTTTGAGGGATAGGTTCCCCTCATCGTCCTCACCGAGAACGCCGCTGGGCAGCGCGAAAGCCGCCGCTATGACCAATGGCACTCGGTTAAGCAATCAATCGGGATCGTACCGAGCGGAGCGACATCAACAAATCGCTATCGAGATCGAAATATAAATTTTTTAAGTAGCTTATTAATAATAGGTAATAATAATCGAAACCTGATAGAGATTTCGATTTAGGCGTTAACCGAGCACCATTGAGCGCAGGGGCCTTTATTCATTCAATCCATTCAATCCATGGTCAAAAATGGGTGGATTGGCGCGCCGACCCACCGCAAATGCAACCCACGTTGGGGTTGCTCGTCTTTGATCGAATTCCCAGGGTAGGCCTTGCGGGCAACCCTGGGGTATACGATGCAACCGCGTTGCGGTAGGGTTGCGGCGGGCGTGCGCTGCGGGCGTTCCGGGTTCTACGCCAATGGCGTTGCCGACACCCTACGCCGAAGGCGTTGTATCCTACTTGGCCAAGATTTTCAGCCGATCATAAGGGATTTCTGCTTGCGCCGGGTTTTTGTCAATAGGACACGGTTTAGTGAGGTCTGAAAATAGGAACCCATGGATCCCGAGTATGCGGGCAGTGGCACTAGATTCGGATGATTTGACCTCTTGGTCCTCAGAGGCATGCAAGATCAGATCAACAGCGCGACGCTTTTCACTTGGGCATAAACGGCAAGTCCCACCTGAATGCGGAGTTCCGCTGCGGATTTACGGGAAATTCTCGCCAACAGCGGGACTGTACCCACCTGCAAGCGAATCGTAACCCACGCCCCGCCCTCCCCTGCCGAGACTTGCTCGACGGTCGCAGGGAGGATATTGAGAATACTGGTCTTCGCTGCGGGTTCCAGGGTCAGGCTGACATCCCGCGCCAGAATACGGAGGCGTACGGATGCCTGCAAGGGGGGGGGCTGCCCCGTCACCGCAAATCGACCGCCGGGAAAATCCACAAAAGTCAGCCCATAGGGATCCTCGCGCCCGCTGACGATGCCATCGATCACCGTCTCCGCATCCGCCTCATGGGCGAGTGCGAGGTCGAGGCGGGCGAACAAGTCGCTGACCGTCCCGGACTTCTCGACACGACCATCCCGCAACAGGACCAAATGGTCGGCCATACGCGCGACCTCCCGCCGGGAGTGGCTCACATAGAGCACTGGAATCGAAAGGCTGCGGTGAAGCGAATCGAGGTAGGGCAGGATCTCCGCTTTGCGCTGCGAATCGAGAGCGGCCAGTGGTTCGTCGAGCAAAAGCATGGCGGGGCTGGTCGAGAGGGCTCGGGCAATGGCAACGCGTTGCTGCTCCCCACCCGAAAGCTGGTGGGGTCTGCGTTCGAGTAAGTGGCCTATCCCGAGCAAATCGACCGCCTGTTCCAACGAGACTTTCCGATCCCCGGCTTCAAGCCGCTTGAGGCCGTATTCGAGATTCCGTCGCACAGTAAGATGGGGAAAAAGGCTTGGCTCTTGGAAAACATAGCCCAGCCGTCGCTGGTACGGAGCCAGGAAGTGCCCGGCATCCTGCCAGACCGCGTCGCCGACTCTGAGATATCCGTCCGGTGCTCGTTCCAGGCCCGCCATCGCCCGCAGCAACGTGGTCTTACCGCATCCAGAGGGTCCGAACAGTGCCGTGACCCCGGATCCCGGGATAGTGAGATCCACGTCGAGGCTGAAATCGCCCCGGTCGATTCTGAACCGCGCTTCGATGTTCATGGGTGGACCACGGTGAAGCGGCGGTTGAGGGCGTAGACCGCCATCAAGAGCAGAAATGAGAACAGCAGCAGTCCCCCCGAGAGCCAGTGGGCCTGGGTGTATTCGAGTGCCTCTACGTGATCATAGATCGCAATCGAGATTACCTGGGTGCTGCCAGGTATGTTGCCACCGATCATCAGGACCACACCAAACTCGCCCAGGGTATGGGCAAAGCCGAGCACGGTGGCAGTCAGGAACCCCGGGCGGGCCAGCGGAACGGCCACCGTAAAAAAGCGGTCCAGGGGAGAGGCACGCAGGGTCGCCGCCACCTCCATGGGCCTTCGACCCAGGGCGGTGAAAGCGTTCTGCAAGGGCTGGATCACGAAAGGCATAGAGTAGAAAACGGACCCGATGACCAACCCGGTAAACGTGAAGGCCAGAGGCCGCCCCCCGAAGGCTTCCATGAGCTGCCCGATCGGCCCGTGCGGGCCGAGTGCGACGAGCAAATAAAACCCCAGCACGGTAGGAGGCAGCACGAGAGGCAATGATACCACCGCCTCGACCATAAACTTGTAACGCCAACGGGTCCGGGAGAGCCACCAGGCGACCGGCGTACCGACCAGAAGTAAGATCACCGTGGTTACGGCTGCCAGGCGCATCGTTAGGAGCAGCGCCGTCCAATCGTCTTCAGTCGGCATCACCAAGCTCGTATCCATACGACCGGATGATCTTCCGCGCCCGCTCGCTGTTCCTGGTAAAATCGAGGAAATCCCGGGCCACAGCGTCCTCTCGCAGCAAGACCGCCTGCTGTTCGATCGGATCATAAAGCGATTGGGGGGGGAGCCAGGAAGAACCCTCGGCGGACGCTCCCGGACTCTTGATCTGGGACAAGGCGACAAAGCCCAGTTCGGCATTGCCGCTCCGCACAAACTGATACGTCTGCGCAATGTTCTCGCCGCGCACCATCCTGCCCTCCAGGGTGCCCCACACTCCCTGCTCTTTCATGATCTGCTCCGCAGCTTTTCCATAGGGTGCCAGTCTCGGGTTGGCGATGGATAGATACCGGAAATCGCCATCCGCCAGCACCTTCCCCGCAGGATCGACGAGGTCCGAAACGGGACTCCAAAGCACAACCCTGCCGATGGCATAGGTAAATCGGGTGCCGGGCAGCGCAACCCCTTCCTCCTCGAGTAACTCGGGACGCCGCACATCCGCCGCAAAAAAAACGTCGAACGGCGCGCCGTTGCGTATCTGAGCATAGTGCTTGCCGGTCGATCCAAAGCTCAGGAGGACCCGATGACCCGTCTCTTCCTCATAGGCCCCGGAGATTTCCCGAATTGTATCGGCAAAGTTGCTGGCCACCGCAACCCGGATTTCATCCGCAGCCGAGGTGACAAGGCAGAGTCCGAAGATCCAGATTGTCGCCCAATATCGCATCGTTCTTTCCGAGTTCGGGGAACCAGAAATGGCAACCCCACACACGATGCTTCCGGATCAGCACGTTAAGTGCCAGTTCAGTGAATAACAGTCGAACCAGCGGACCGCATTCAAGTTACGGACCGGACCGGAGAAGAGCGACCTGTAGCACCTCGTCCAGCATCCGGATCAGTCCCCCAAACGGGCACCCGGGCGAGGGGATCAGGACTCCTTCAGCAGTTCCTTCAGGTGCTCAACGTAGGCCTCGGGGCCGCCACGGCGATAGCCGGTTTGGGCAATTAACTCGCCGTCTGGAGAGAGGAGGAGGATCGTCGGAAATCCCCGGACACCGTATTTCTCGGCCAAAGCCCTGTTTTGCTCCTTCAGCTCGTCCGATTGGGGCTTCCTGCGGGGGAAGTCGAGTTCGACCAGAACCAGGTCGGAGTCGGCATAGGACTGGAACTCCTCTTTGCTGAAGACTTCCTTGTCCAGCTTGATGCACCATCCACACCAGTCAGAGCCGGAAAAATTCAGCAGGAGTGGCTTTTCCTCCGCAGCTGCCTGTTTTTGTGCCGCGTCGAAATCGGTCTGCCAATCGTCTTCGGCCAAGACGGAATGCCCGATCAAAAACGTGAATAAAGCCGTTACTGCGGCGAGTTTCTGGAGTTTTGCGAAGGTTTTCATGGGTGTTCGGTAAGAAGAAAATAAGTAAGTGGAAGACAAACCTTATCTGCGCACTTCCCTGCGGTCAAAGACCAAATGGCAAAATTTTTTGCCAAGGGGTACAATTTCTTGTGCCGGGAAAGTAGAAGTGGCTTTTCCAACGACCTTGAGCCTATCGAAAGGCAGCCGCTTTCGCTCCTAAAAACCTGTCAGAAAATAACGGTACCAATCGGAATGGCTGAACAGATTCTTCCCCAGCACCTCCTTCTCCATCTCCCCAAACAAAATCTCCCCATTCACCGTCCGACTCATCAGGTAAAAATAGGCCGTATTATCCCAAGCACTGAAACGTTTTTCCTCTTCATGGCAAAGACTAAACAAGACCAGATAATCCCTATCAAACAGAATCAACCAGGGGAATAAATTCGATTCGATTTGTGTAAATTAGAAACATTAGTTTTCGTTTTTATTATAATAGTTCTCAAATTGAGATCTGCTGTCAGGAACCGGACGAAAAGCATACTTAATGTTTACCTGGTTTATAGGAGGACAGAACTCTGGCTGGTTTTTTGGGGCAATGGCGGCGTTCGCTATCTGTCGGCAACGCCATTGATTGTGGGTGTTTCGATCAGAGGGTAACCCTTTCAGGGTACGGTTGTTTTGGCCGGGATAACCCAGGGTGGCTCGTGCCTGGCTACCCTGGGAATTCGATCTTGCGAATCTAAACGCCGAAGGCCTTGCGATGCCGGACGGCTCCCGACGGAAAAACCGCCTTTTGCTCGGACGAAAGGAAGGAATCCAACTTGCGCCCTAAAGCCTGCCAGAAACCTGAATTTAGTGAGGTCTGAACTTCGAACAACGAGTCTAAATAAAAATACCCCTCCGCTAGGTGCTGTAATCCAAATCTCGATTATGATTATGATTATGATTATGATGTCGGCAGGCTTTGCGGCAGGAGGGGAATTTTGAGGCGAATCCCCTCCTGTAGCGGAACGGGGAACCCGTTTCGATGAGCGACTTCGGATGACATCCCACTTCGCTCCCGAGATAGAGACAACCTCTTGACTTTCTGAATGTAAATTTTATCTTAAATTATTTCGAAGAAATTCCCTTTTTTCGATTTTCTCCTATTTTCGATGCTCGAATCCATTTTATTCCTGATCTGGCTGATCTGCCGGGTGATCATGATCGCGCTGATTCTGGTCTTTCTGGTGAGTGGTCTGGATGATTTTTTCGTGGATATATCGTATTACGGACGGGCTGCCTATCGATTTCTTTTCAAGCGTAACAAGATCAAGCCGGTAACATGGGAACAATTGGATGCAGTCCCGGAGAAGCCGGTGGCGGTGATGGTTCCTGCCTGGAAGGAGGCGGACGTCATTGCGGACATGATTCTGAACTTCCGCAAATCGGTTCAGTATGACAACTGGGTACTTTTTGTAGGGACCTACCCCAACGATCCGGACACCTTTCGGGAGGCGGAGCGCGCCCGCTGCTACACCCCGAACACGGAAATTGTGGTGACCCCCGCCCCTGGACCCACCTGCAAATCGGATTGCCTAAACTGGGTGTATCAGGGCATTCTGCTTTACGAGGAACGAACCGGGATAAAGTTCGATATATTCCTGATGCACGACGCAGAGGACATGGTGCATCCCGCCTCGGTCAAATTCTACAATTACCTGATGCCCCGGATGGATTTCATCCAGACCCCGGTCGTGCCGCTTTCGCGCAAATGGTACCAGCTGGTGGGAGGGGTCTATATGGATGAATTCGCCGAGAGCCACCTCAAGGACATGCGGATGCGTGAGTTTATGACGGGCGTTCTGCCGTCGGCCGGAGTCGGCACGGCCTTGTCCCGCAAAGCGATCGAATACCTGGCCTTGCGGCGCCGCAACCAGATCTTCGACGTCACTTCGCTGACGGAGGACTATATCATGGGCCTTTCGCTTCGGGGTTTGAAGGGGAAGAAGATTTTCCTGCAGCAGTATATCGAAGTGGAAAAGGAATACCGGACCCTCATTCTCCGCCGCAAGAAGGTCAAGAAGGTCAAGGAACTCATCGCCACCAAGGAATATTTTCCGCATACGTTTACGGCCTCGGCCCGCCAAAAATCGCGATGGACTCTTGGCATAGGGCTGCAGGGCTGGCGCATCGGCTGGACCCTGCACCCGATGCTCAACTATTGGCTCATGCGAGACCGCAAGGGAATCCTGAACAGCTTTGCGGTGGTTCTCGGATATTGTGTGGCCCTCTTTTTGGGGATCTTCTATCTTCTGGGTCTCTTCTTTCCCGCCCTCCAGTTACCTCTCATCCTCACCGAAGGAGATTGGGTGACGAACCTGCTCTATGTCGTGCTCGGTCTCTTTGCCTGGCGCCTCCTGAATCGGATGATTTGCACCATTCGCTTCTACAACCTCTTCCAGGGCTTGCTGGCTCCGGTGCGGATGCTCGTCGGCAACTTCGTGAATTTCCGGGCGGCCTGGATCGCCTCTCGCCAATTCATTCGTGCGAAGGTGCGGGGGGAAACCCCGGCTTGGATCAAGACCGATCATGCTTTTCCCAGCCGTGGCCAGCTCAAATCCTATCACCGGCGCATTGGGGAAATTTTGGTGGAGCAGGGCCTTGTCACCCAATCGCAGCTCGAGGAATGCCTGAAAATCCAGGAAAAAACCGGCGAGAAGCTGGGCAAGATCCTCGTCGACAAAGAGATTCTCTGGGAGGAGGAGCTGATCGAAGTGCTCGCGATCCAGCACGGCAACGCCTTCGTGGAGCTGGATCCCCATCGCGTAGACCCGGAGTTACTGCAAAAGATTCCGGAGAAATGGGCGCGGGAGGCAAGAATTTTTCCGGTCTCGTTTCAGAACAACCTGTTCGTGGTCGCCACCGACATCGTTGACGTAGGGGACGAGGAATCGACGAGCAACCGCGACCGGCGCGAGCGGGAGCTGGGCGAAAAATTTGGCTGTGCCATCCGCATGGCCTGGGCATCGACCCGGGACATCGACTTTGCCATCGACAGGGCATACGCCGAGAATCGTCCGGCACCGAATCCGAAAAGCGAACGACTCGGGGAGCGGCTTGTGCGAATGGGCCGTCTCACCCGGAACGAACTCACCGAGGCTCTCCGGATCCAGAAGCGCACTCGGGAAAAGCTTGGCCGGATCCTGATCGGCATGGGCAAGGCCACCGAATCCGAGATCGATGAGGTTCTCGCAACTCAGGGCCAGCATGTGTAATTCCCATACAGCAAGGTTCTTTCTGGGCCTTTACCTTCTTGGCGGTTTTGGGTTCCCCTTGCCGGCAGTGGAACTCCCACCCTCGGACCACGAGTACAGTTGGCTGGAGCGGCAGGAAGCGAACTTCAAGAACCAGCAGCTTCTGGTGGAGCTGGAACCCACCGTCGCCTCCGAAGACTGGGACGAGGCCGAGAGGATATTGCGCCAGGCGATTGAGAATGATCCCTACGACAACAACCTCAAGGGCAGACTCCTCACCGTTTTGGCGGAATCAGGGCAAATCGCCAAGGGTCTTGAAATGGCCTATCCTTTGCTGCGGACCTACCCGCGCCACGTCCCGCTCGTCTTGTATATCGGAAACCTCGAAACGGCAGCGGGCAACCGCGAAACCGCCGCGAAGGCGTGGACCTACCTCCTCGCCCTGCCCAACGTATCGGACCGGGATCGCTTGTTCGCCGCGAAAAGCCTCTACTACGAAGCGCTGAATTCCGGCGACCAGGAAGCGGCCTTTGAGAGTGCGCAAATCTGGACCCGGCTGGATCGGACCTACCAGAGCAACCTGCAGTATGCCTCGGCTCTCTGGAAAGAGGGCCGCCGCGAAGACGCGATCAGCACCCTGGAGAAGGCCGCCCGGCTTGCCAAACCGGACGAACGGGACCAGGCGGAATTCTATCTCGCCTACACCCTGATGAAAGCGGAGCGTCCTGCAGAGGCAAAAGAGCGGTTCCTGAAGATTGCCACCAGCTCGAAAGATGCACAGGCGCGCTACCGGGCTGCCATGCAGCTGGCCCATCAGGCGATCAACGAGGGCGATATGGATTCAGCCCGCCAATGGCTCGACGCAGCGGCCATTGATGGAGAGAAGGACGAGAACTGGAAAAAGCTTTATTCCCAGACCTTTCTTCAGGGCGATAATGCCGAGCGGAGCCTTGCGGCCATTGGCAACATCTTCGATTCGGATCAAGCGACCTTCCTGACCCTGCTCTCCTTCCAGTTCTTGCGAAATGGATACCAGGGCCTCGCTTATCATTTTATCACCCAGGCTGCCGACAAGCCCGGCCTTCCGGAGGGCCGGGAGGCGGACTACTGGGCAAACCGGGCCTACATGGCGGAGAACCAGGACAACTTCGGCGATGCCCTGGAGTCGATCAATAAGGCACTGGCCCGCGAACCGGATCGGGTGGCATGGGAGATTGTCCGGGTGCGATCCCTGTTTATGCTCGGAGAAACACGCCGGGCACTGGAGGCAGCCCGAGTTCTCGAAGAGAAGGTGAGCCAGCTGCCGCCCACCGCCGAAAACACCCGCATTCTCAACGAGTCCATCGACCTGATGGCGAACAGCCGCCTGGCCCTGCAAGAGTATCGCGAGGTCCTGGCGACGTGCGAAACCTTTTTCCCCATCTACAGCGGCGTCGAACTCCATCGCTCGCAGGCATTGGCCCACTATCACCTGGGCGAGTACGAGGAATCGGAAGCAGCATTCCAGGAGTATTTCGAGCTCAAGCCAGACCCGGAGACGGCTTCTCTCGTCGAGTATGGCTATCTGCAGGAGAAGCGAAAGGAGTGGGAACCCGCCGTCGAGGTATTTACGGAGGCGGTGAGCCGCAACCCCTTCGATCTGCGCTCGTGGGAGACCCTCACCTTCGTCTTTGTCAAGGCGATCCAAAATTCGGACGCCGTCGCCACCGCCAGGGAAACCATCGCCTTGAAAAGCGAGACCCTGCCCTCTGCCTCGCCCGACGAAAAGGAGGCCATTGAGCAGTCCATCATCGACTACAAGACTCTCATTGCCGATATCGAGAGGACCTGGGGGTTTCAGGCTTTCGCCAATTACAACGAGTTCATCCCGGAGGGAAATGATGTCTTTGTCACCCGGGACTCCGCTCTTCCTGCCGAGCTGGGGGCGCAGATTTCCTATCGACCCCCAGTGATCGGATTTCGCGACTACCGGACATTTGATCTATTCCTCCGCGTGATCGGCCAGTTTGACGACCGAAGCATCCGCCCGAACAATGACACGTGGCAGGGCGGGATCGGAGGCGAGTGGAAGCCGTTCAAAACCCTCAATTACGTGACCTCCCTCGAGTTTCTTTTCCGGATCGGGGACGAGGCGCGCGAAGGCTGGCTCTGGCGCAATCGGGCTTCCTATGCCTATGGCGACTACCCGAGGGAAAACGAGGTTTGGTGGCCCACGGCGGTCCTCTACGGGGAGGCGGCATGGCTGTTCAACCCGAAATGGAGAGAGGAGGAACTCTCGCTCTTCACCGAGGATCGTTTCGGCATCTCCTGGCGCGTGCGGGAGAACATCAGCATCACGTTCCCCCAGGTGCAGGGAGCCATACGGTATCTGGTGAGAGGATACACCGACCGCAGCTCGTACTACTATGCCGGGCTGGGTGCCAACCTGCGCTACACCCAGGGCCAGTCCGAAGAGGAGTCCAACGACTGGTACTTCGACCTCTATCTCCACTACAATTGGGGCCGATTCCTCAATGAGCATGCCAGACCGGTTGGCACGCGATTCGATGGTTGGGCCGCCGGAATCCGCTTTTATCGATGAACGCCAGAATCCACTCTCTTTGTCTCCTCGGATTGCTCGTCCTGCTCTCCTCTACGGCATCGCAACCTTCCGACCCGGCATCCTCCGGGCCGCCGCCCGATGCCACCGAAACCACAAGCCTCACCCCGGAGCAGGATGAGCTGTTTGACGAACTCCTGCAGCAGGAGATGGAGCGGGAGCCGGAAGCCGCCCGGGTGTTACAAGAAGACCCCGCCGAAGCCGCCGAACTAGTGGAATCCACCGAAGACCTTCCCTCCCCCGCCCCCGCCCCCGCCAAAAGCCGGGTTATCGGCACCTTTATCCAGCTCTCCCGCGAGTGGGCAAAGCTCTCTCCCGAAGGGTGGGCCGAGGTGCTCGATCTCATCGAAGGGGCCGGTCTACACACGATTATCGTCCAATGGACGGCCGCCGGCGAGATCGCTTACTTCGAGCCAGCTCCCGAGGCTCACACCGAGATCCACCCCGTGCTGAACCAGCTCTTCGAAGCTTTGCGCGGACGCGACATCAACCTCGTACTCGGACTGGGGCACGACCCCGAATACTGGAAGAACATCGAAGTCCGCAACGACGTGCGGGACGTCTACCTGCGGGTGCTCAACACCCGGGATCTTCGCATCCAGGAGGCACTCCTTGAGCAGTTCGGAGAGGAAGAGAGCTGGACGGGTTACTATCTCAGCGAAGAGATTGATGACATCAACTGGCGGGAACCCGCCGACGAGCAGGTGTTTCACCAATACCTGCTCCGCGCCAGCCGGATCATCCGGGAGAGAGACCCGGAGAGAACGATTGCCATTTCATCCTTTTTCCGGAAACGGACCGCACCGGAAACCTACGCCAACAATCTCGCCGACCTGATGACCGCGACCGAGATCAATCGACTCTGGATTCAAGACGGGATCGGCGTGGAATTCCTCGGGGCCGCTCTCATCGAACCCTACTACCAGGCCCTCGCTACCCGCTTTGCGGTGCCGCCCCCTGGTCTCGGCGTCGTGGTCGAGCTGTTTGAGATGACCTCGGCGGAGGACGAACCTTTTGCCGCCCAGCCCGCCCTGACCTCCCGGGTCGAAAACCAACTCCAGAACGCATCCTTGATCGGCGGACCCCTCATCCTTTTCAGCCTTTTCGATTACGCCGATCCCCGCCGGGGGGGCACCGAAGAGGAGATCTACCAGCTGATCCAGGAGTGGAACTCCGCCATCGCCCCCCCCGTGGTGGAATAACCAGCCGGAAAAGAGGGCCGCCGACTCATCCCCACCGAGGTGCTTTACCGCAGGATCGATCAGGCGAGATCCTCCTCGGGCAGATCGGTGTAAACCTGGAAATCTGGATACGCCTCGTTTCCGTGTTCCCCGATGTCGAGTCCTTCGAGTTCCTCCTCCGGGCTGACGCGGAGGCCCGTGGTGGCTTTGATGATCTTGAAGCACACCCACGAGATAGGGAAGACGAAGAAGAAGACGGCCAGAACGCCGGCGAGCTGAATCCCAAGCTGGGCCGTTCCTCCGTAAAGGATCCCGTCCGAGACCAGACCGGCGTCGATCGCGGTGGATCCGAAGATACCGACCGAGAGGGTTCCCCAAACACCGCAGATGCCATGCACCGTGATGGCTCCCACGGGATCGTCGACCCGAAGAATTCGTTCGAGAAAGAGGACCGAGAAGACGGCTATAATCCCTCCGATCAGGCCGACGAGCATGGCACCGATGATGGTCACACTGCCACAGGAAGCGGTGATGCTGACCAGGCCCGCGATGCAGCCATTCAGAGTCATAGACAGATCCGGCTTGCCAAATTTCAGCCAGGTTGTCAGGGCCGCCCCGATACAACCGGTGGAGGCGGCGATCAGGGTCACCATGGCGATGTAGGCCATGTCATTGACAGCACCGAGCGTCGAGCCGGCGTTGAAGCCGAACCAGCCAAAGATCAGGATGAAGCAACCGAGGGCGGCGAGGGGCATGTTGTGGCCGGGGATGGGAAGCGGCTTCCCACTCTCATCGTATTTGCCGAGTCGGGCACCGAGCACAAGAGCACCGGCCAGCCCGGCCCAGGCCCCGACAGAGTGGACCACGGTAGAACCGGCGAAGTCGCGCATACCGAGTTCGGCGAGCCAGCCGCCTCCGGACCAGATCCAGTGGCCAACGACCGGGTAGATCAGGCAGGTGATGACCAGGCTGTAGAGAATGTAGGCGATGAACTTTGTGCGCTCCGCCATGGCTCCAGATGCGATGGTGGCGGCGGTGGCGGCAAAGACGACCTGAAAAAGCCACTCGGCGGCAACCAGATTGCTGGCGGCGGTATCCGCGTTCGATAGCAAGGCGTCGCCCATGAACAGGTAGCCCGGGCTCCACCCGAAGATTCCTCCGACACTCGCACCGTACATGATGGAATAGCCGATGATGGCGAAGCCGATGACACCGAAGCTGAAATCGAGCACATTCTTCATGAGAATGTTGCAGGTGTTCTTGGCGCGGGTGAGACCACTTTCAAGGAGCGCAAAGCCGGCTTGCATGAAAAAGACGAGAAAGGCGGCCAGCAGGTACCAGAGAATATCGCCGGTGACCTGGGGCAGGGCGGCAACCGCCTCGGTGGTTTCCTCCTGGGCCTGCGCGATCCCGGCACTTCCGAGGAAGAGTAACAGGATGGCCGGAGTAAAGCGGCGGACGACCGAAGGAACAGGACAGGTGCGGATTATTTTCCTCATAGGTTTGTGTATTTACGGATGGAATATGGATGGTTTGGAAATGGAGTCCGGGTCAGGAGGAGAAACAAGCTTCCTCCTGCGGGAAATAGGATTCGTCGGCGATGCTTTCGACAAAGTGCTCGGAGGTGATGTCTCTGGTAGACAAATTCTGAATGGTATCGGCGGTGAGCACTCGACTCTGGCCGAGCGCAATGGAGTGACGAAGGGCCTGGACCAGGCTCTGGTAGCTATACCTTGAGCGGTTCTCCTCGAGGTAACAAAGTGCCTCGGAGTCGATCTCCTTCACGTTGACAAAGGGATGAGCGTAGGTAAGAGCGGAGAGAAAGCCCATTGCGATCGGACGGATGTCTTCGGGACGGTCCGATAAGGGGGGCAAGTGCAACCAGGTGCGCTTCTTGCAGAGGCCGGCCAGGATCTCCTCCGTCTCTCCGTGCAGGAAGTCACAATCCTCCTCGCGCCCGATTATAAGACGGAGGTGCGGGTTGCGCATGTTCTCCATATTCCGAACGAAAAGCTGCAGAGCGCGCGCTGCCTCGGGAGGCGCATCCTCGCACTTCTCGAGATAGCAGAGGCGCTGCGTGCCGGCATCCTTTGCCCGCTTTTCCATCTCGTGCAAGAGGCCGGAGTCGACGGAATCGGCGGAGAGAACACTCAGGCTTTCCCGGTCTCCGTGGTGCTGGTACTGGATTTCCCGGGCGACAAGGACGAATTCCGAGCCACTTTTACCAGCGAGGACCAGGAGCCTCTCGAAAGACAGGGCCGCCAGAAGCTTGCGCCCAAAATCCTGGGAAGCCGGACTCTGGGCCATGAGATAACGAAACGGTTTGTGCTCGGCAGCGGGGACGATTGCCGCCGGCTTTCGGGGAAAGGAACGGGGTGCCGAGACCGGATTGAAGGCCCTGCGAAAGCCCTTTTGAGAAAAGTGGGCGGGCTGCGAGATGGAGCGGTTGGGCGAGCGGCGACACTCGGCGAGGACGGTTTTCAGCCGGGCTTTCGCCCGCTCCGCCTGCGGCGGCAGGAGAAGGTAGTGCGCGAGGTCCTGCGGACGCTTGCTCCCCTGGTCCGCAGCGTCCGGATCCAGTTCCTCAAACCCAACCAGTGCCCGGCCCTCGAATTCCTTCTTCAGCCTCGGATAGCAGGCCTCGCCATCTGCGGTGGTGGAATGAAGATCAAAGAGCACCGGATCCGACTTTTTTTCGTCATCACGGGAGGAGCGGAGAAGGCTTTCCAGGTCGTTGTGGAGATCGGCCGTCTGCCCCAGTTCCCGCAAGAGCAGGGAGAGGCGGCTCCGGGAACGGGTCTCATGAGCGAGTACGTGGATCATAAAAGGTCGGTTTTCTCGGATCGAGAGGAGTCCATGAAACCATGGCTGATGAACGGAATGGTTGTGATGCGAGTTCAGTACTGCGTGCCGCGAAAGGATCGGGCGGGCCTCGGGCGGGGAATCCGCTTCCTCTGAGACTGGCTGGGCGCAGGCTCGGAGGCTGCCGCAGGCTCGGAGGCGGGTGCCGGTTCCGGGGGTAGCGGGGACTCGGCGGCGGGCGGGGGTTCTTCAATCGAGTCGGCCCGGAGTTGCCCGATCACCTTCGGGGTGATGTGCTTCAAGACGAGATTGGTCACCATGCGAAGGGAGACCAGATTGACCGTGGGTTCCACAATCACTAACAGGTAGGCGGTGCGGCTGCGCCGGAGCTGAATGTACTTTTGCGGATACTTCAGCATGTAGTCGTCGCAGGGCAAGTAGTGGGTGTCCACCGCTTCGAACATCGACATCACCCGGCGCGACAGGTCGTCGAGAAAGTCATTGAGCAGGTACTCTGGAAGCGCGTTGTGGAGAATCTCGCCCCTCTTGTCCATGATGCAAGCCCCGTCAACATCCGGCAGCTCCAATACGTTTTTAATTATTTTCTCGATCATGCCTTACCCCTGGTCGATGAGTTCGCTCAAAATTTGCTCAGTGTTCGCACGGCTGGAACAGAGAATTCCGAGGTTACTTTCTTCCTGAGGTATGCAGATGGCGGTGGTCTTCGTGCCGATGAGGTGAACCTCCTCGACAGCGTCGAGACCAAAGGGTTCTCCGATCATGTTCGCGATCTGGGTCGTGTAGCCGAGGATCTGCCCGAAAACTTCGAGGTCGTCACTGGAGGCCTGAAGGATCGACCCGCTGGCCGAGCACTCAATGGCACCGATGTAGCCAAGGCGGGTCAGGTGTTCGGTTTCAGCATTCTCAAACATGATGACCTCGGTTTAGCATGATAAGTGCCAATCGGGCGCAATTTTTTATGCGCCCGTAAGTAGAAGTGGCTTCCAGCCGCTTTCGCTCCTTAGGGCCTGGAAGAAAATAAGTGTGGCAATATGGCGACGGAATTTTGTTCGCTGGCAAGACGCGACGAGGGAGCATATTGGAATCTGTGACTGAGGAGCAACGCCGCCAACGGGCAAAAGAGCAAGTCAGATTGCTACAGTTATTTTCTGACAGGCCCTTAGCAAGCGGCAAGATGCCGCTTCTACTTTTGCTTAGTTAGAGCCTGTCCCAGGGTTGCAAGCATCTGATTATGATGGACTTGATCTGAAAAAAAAGTGGGCGAAAAGAGGTAAAAAACCTCGATTCGCCCGAAAAACGGTGTCTATAATTTGGTATGACATCAAAAAAAGAACCGTCTTCACCCGAAAATGTAGTTCTTCAAGGCTGGCTGCGTCCAGCCTTAAGTGCGGTTGGTCCGAACATCGACCACCGCCAGTTGGTTGAAGAGTTGGCGAGGATCGACTCGGTCTTGCGGAAGGGGTATCTGGAGGATCAAGTCCGTGACTTTGCCTTGGAGAACCTCAGGGAAGAAAAAGGGGGAAAACCCACCTGGAAGGCTGCACGCCGGGCTGTCGAGTTCGGCAACGCCCTGTTCCTGGCCGAGAGTCCCTGCGGGTTCATCCTCGACCACCAACTTTATCGCGAAGCTCCTCC
>CAZWFJ010000097.1:0-15781 GCA_964633135.1 uncultured Puniceicoccaceae bacterium
GCTTTTACCTTAGTGGCTTGTCGCAACCTGTCCAATTTTTCGGGTCCCGCTCACTCAGTGCTGTCTGCAATTTATCCGATGGTTACGTATCTCCATGATCAAGAAAACCCCATATACCCAAGCAGTGCGCGAACTAAGACCTCTCATGCTCCATTATATCAAATGAATTTCCAACACCGTTGAGGAAGAGGACAGAACTCCGACTGCTTCTTTTGCTCAATGGCGGCGTTGCTTCTTCGTCAGAGATGGAAATATGCTCCAATGCCGCACCTTGTCGACGAACAAAATACCGTGGGCATATCGCCATACTTATTTTCTTCCAGGCCCTAAGGAGCGAAAGCGGCTGGAAGGCACTTCAACTTACCCCTCACAAAAATTTGTTTTCCGTTGGTGATCCAGGCCAAAATTGACTGCTTGACGCCGGTGCGAAAGAGCGTTTTGTTTTCTGTTCTTTGGAGGCCCGTGGTGTAATGGTAGCACAGCAGTTTTTGGTACTGCTTGTCGGGGTTCGAATCCCTGCGGGCCTGCCAAGAAAGTGTTTTTTAGAGTCGCAGGCCGAGGGAAATGGTTGCCAGCCAGCCATCGCCATCGCCTTCTACGCGCCGATAGCCGCCTACGGAAAGGACGACGGATTGGAGACTCCCCTGGAGTTCGAGGCCGAAGTAGGTATTGTCGCGATCGGCTCCGATGGGTTCAAACCAGGTGCGCAGTACGCTGCCTTTGAGGCCAAGCCCGAGGCCGTCGCCAATCGAGTCGAAACCGATCATAAGTTTGCCCCCGCCGATACCGGCTTCGCCTTCGAGAACCGGTCGGAGGGCGAGGCTCCCCAGCTCAAGTTCGTTGCCTAGATAGAGGCCGGCGTTGGCGCTGACGAGTAGGGGGGAAGAGATGTTGAGGCCCCAGAAAGTCTCGGCGCGGGACGAGGTGAGCGGCGCGATTACGAGGGCCAGAACGAGGATTAGAAGCGAGGGGGAGCGGGAATGTTTTTTCATGAGGGATGATACCGGAGGAATTGGGGCCGGGAGTCAAGGATTCGGAGTGTCCATTTGCGAGGTGAGGGGATTGTCGGGCCGCCGGAATTATCGCCGTGCGAAAAAGTAGCGGGGACGCTCTTGGATGTCGTCCTCGCCCCATGCATGGGTGAAGCCCCTTTCCCGGGCGAGTCCCAGGAGGGCGTCCCGGTGGTTGATCCCGGTTTCGAGGGCGAGGAGGCCTCCCGGCTTCAGGAAGGGGATGCTTCCCGTGACGATGCGGCGCAGGTCGGCCAAGCCATTTTCGGCGGCGACGAGAGCCTCGCGGGGTTCGTGGTCGCGGACCTCGGGAGCGGTCTGTTCCCACTCGGATTCGGTGAGGTAGGGGGGGTTGGAGAGGATCAGCTCAAAGGTGCCCCCCAGGGAGCTGAACCAGTCCGATTCGATCCACTCGACATCGAGTCCGAGGCTTTGGCCGTTCTCGCGGGCGAGTTCCAGTGCGGCGGCGGAGCGGTCGGTGGCGAGGACACGGGCGGAGGAGTAACGGCTTTTCATCCAGAGGGCGATTGCGCCCGAGCCGGTGCCGAGGTCGAGAATGCGCCGGGGGGACTCGGAGAGGTAGTCTGCAGCCATTTGCACAAGATCCTCTGTCTCGGGGCGGGGAATGAGCGCGCCGGGGCGCAGGGTGAGTTCGAGTTCATGGAAGGGGTGGTGGCCGAGGATATAGGACAAAGGCTCACGGCGAGCACGCCGGGCAAGTCGGGGGCGCAGGCGGGCCAGGATTTCTTCGTCCAGGGGGCGGTCGAATTGGAGGTACAGGTCCATCCGCTGGCAACCCAGGGTGTCCGCCAGCAGGTGCTCCGCGTCGAGCCGGGATTCGGTGATGCCGCGCTGGGCGAGGAGCGCTTCGGACTTGCGGAGGATCTCGAGCACGGTATGCATGGCGATGTTGGTCGAAATCTTTCGGTGGGGCGGTTTATCGGCCTGCGGACTGGTTGTCGGCGAGGGCGGCCTCGGCCTTGGCCCGAATGTCGGCCCGGAGGAGGGCGTCGAGGAGATCGTCCAGCGCCCCGGCCATGATGCCGTCGAGATCGTGGCTGGTCCAATTGATCCGGTGGTCGGTGATGCGGCTTTGCGGGAAGTTGTAGGTGCGGATGCGCTCGCTCCGGTCGCCGGAGCCGACTTGGCTGCGGCGGTCAGCGGCATATTTCGCGCGCTCCTCCTCTTCTTTTTGCTGGAGCAGGCGGGAGCGAAGAACGGTCAGTGCCTTGGCTTTGTTTTTGATCTGCGAACGCTCGTCGGCGCAGGTTACGATCATGCCGCTGGGCTTGTGAAGGATCTGGACGGCGGAGTCGGTGGTGTTTACCCCCTGGCCGCCGGGTCCGCTGGCCCGGGTGACGGATATTTCCAGTTCCTCGGGGTTGATGATGAGGTCAACCTCTTCGGCCTCGGGGAGGACGGCGACCGTGGCGGTTGAGGTATGAATGCGCCCGTTGGTTTCGGTGGTGGGCACGCGTTGTACCCGGTGGACCCCGCTCTCAAACTTCAGGATGCGGTAGACCTCCTCGCCGGAGACCAGAAAAATGATCTCTTTAAAGCCCCCGGATTCGGAAGTGCTGGAACTCATCGGCTCGATCTTCCAATTCCTCGTCTCGGCGAAGCGGCTGTACATGCGGAAAAGGTCGGCGGCGAAGAGGGAGGCTTCGTCGCCTCCGGCCCCGGCGCGGATCTCCATCACGGTGTCGCGCGAGTCGGCGGGGTCGGCGGGGACGACCAGGAGGGTGATCTCCTCCTCGAGGTCGGAAGCGCGGTGCTCGAGGTCCGGAAGCTCGCTCTCGGCCATCTCGCGGATCTCGGGATCTTCGCTGGAGTCACGGAGAATCTCGCGGGCTTCCCCGATTTGCGATTCAAGGCTGCGCAGCTCTTCGGAGAGGTTGAGCAGGCGCGTCAGGCGTTGGTGCTCGCGGGCGCAGGCGGCCGCTTTGCGGCCATCCCCGAAGATGCTGGGGTCGGCCATCTCGCTGTCCTTTTCGGCGAGTCGCTCTCGGATGGATTCGGTACTGGGAAGAATTTGCATAGATGATGGTGTAAACCGGCAGGGCAGGAAAAAGAATTGTCGTGCGGGAGAGGTTCGGCCAGTACAGAAATTCGACTGGATCGAAAAACCCGGTAATAAATCAGTATGTCAGAAGCAAACTTACACGGTCAAACGGTGATCGCCTGCATTTGGGATTTCGACAAGACCCTAATCCCGGGCTATATGCAGACTCCATTATTTGAGGCGCACGGAATTGATGAGAAGGCTTTCTGGAAGGAAGTCAACGAGCTTCCCGAGCTGTATGCGAAGCAGGGATGCCATGTGTCGAAGGACACGGTCTACCTGAATCATCTCCTGAGCTATGTGAAAAACGGGCCGCTCAAGGGTCTGTCGAACCGCCGGTTGCGAGAACTGGGCCGGGAGCTGCGCTTTTACCCGGGGCTGCCGGAATTCTTCAAGACGGCAAAGAATCTGGTTTCGGGAGATCCGGTCTTCCAGAAGCAGGGGGTTACGCTCGAGCATTACATCATCAGCACTGGCCTGGCCGAGATGATACGGGGGAGCAGTATCGCCCCCTATGTGGATGGGATTTTTGGCTGCGAGTTTATCGAGAAGCCCTTCCCCCCGGGCTACGCCAGCCAGAAGGAGCTGGATATCGAGGAGGGGGGCGAGGTCAGCCAAATCGGGGTCATGGTCGACAACACGATCAAGACCCGCTTCGTTTTTGAGATCAACAAGGGTACCAACAAGGATCCCGGGATCGATGTGAACGCCAATGTGTTGCCGGAGGATCGGCGGATTCCGATCCACAACATGATCTACCTCGCCGACGGGCCAAGCGATGTCCCGGTCTTCTCGGTGGTTCGCCGCAGCGGGGGTCTCACCTTCGCGGTTTACGATCCTGAGAGCGAGGCGGAGTTCGCTCAAAATGACAGCCTCCTGCAGGCTGGGCGGATCCACA
The DNA here is from genome assembly GCA_964633135.1 of uncultured Puniceicoccaceae bacterium. Lineage (GTDB taxonomy): Bacteria > Verrucomicrobiota > Verrucomicrobiia > Opitutales > Puniceicoccaceae > Puniceicoccus. The sequence continues at coordinate 3,971 of CAZWFJ010000097.1, forward strand.
GCTACGGCCCGGCCGATTACCGCGAGGGCAGCAGCACGAATATGTGGCTGCGGATGCACATCCGGGAGATCGCCTCCCGCATCTGCGAGGACAAGCGCAGGGCAATGGCCCGGCGCGTCAAGGAGCCGCCCCGCCATTTGCACAAGGAGATCCCCATTCCTCCCGTGATTGAGCGGCAGGGAAACTTGTTCGCGGAGGATCCCTCCCCGGAGATTCCTTGAGGAAAAAGTAAAAAAAACGCCCTGGAAATCTGTTTCGTGCTTGATCACCGCAGGGAACTTCGACACTCTTGACGGTTTAATGACTTTGAAATACCCCTGTTTCAGATTACTTTTTCTCCTCGGTGTTCTGATCCCGTTCGGTCTGACTGCGCAGGAGGATCCCTCGCAGATGGGTCCTACGGCCTTGCAGGAGCGGGCTACCGAACTGGCTGAGCAGAACAGCTTTATCGAGGCCCGGCCCTACCTCCTCGAGATCGTCGACCGGCTGAAGGAGGGGACCGAAGAAGAACGATCCTCTCTGGGGCCGGTTTATTTCTTCGCCGGACTCAGCTATTTGCAGGAATTCAGCCAAGAGCCGAGTCAGGAGCTTTTGCAACAGGCAATCGATTCGTTTACGAACGCCCTCGAGATCGGCGTCACCGAGGATCGCGAGATCGAGATCCTCGAATTTCGCGGAGATGCCTACCGGGGACTCGGCGAGTTTGGAAAGGCAGCCGCCGATTACGAAAAGGTGCTCACTCCGCCCCTGCTGAACCGTATCCGTCCAAACAAGGAGCTGGAGGTTCTCCAGAAAATTTCCCTCTCTCTGCACGCCGTGCGGGATTGGACCCGGGCATTGCCCTGGTTTCAGCGGTTCTTGGACCAATCGGAGACCGACCAGCAGCGTGCCCTCGCCGCCGGGCTGATCCTGGAGGCCTACATTGAGCAGGACAATGCGGAGGGAATCCTCGAGCTTCTCCCCCTGATCACGGTTGACAATCCTTCCCGCTACAGTGTCTCGCTCAATGTCGCCCTGATGCAGGCAGGCGACAAGCTGGCCGACCGCGGGCGATTTGCCGAGGCCGCCCTTCTTTACAACGCGACCCTCAATCGCGACCAGATCTTGCGCTACTTCGAGGAAAGAGAAGCCGAACAATCGGCGCGCGTCCAGCGGATGCGCGAGATGGGTCGATCAGAAGATCGGATGGCGGATGAGATTATCGAGCTTGAGAACACGCGGCAACAGCTGGAGGCGGTTCGCCAGATCGAACCCTACACCTCGCAGCTCATGGCCCGGGTGGCCCGGAATTACTATTTAGCGGAGCGGGATTATGAGGCCATCTGGGCCTACCTCCGGTTTGTTGACAACTACCCGGAAGATCCCATCGCGCAGGAGTTTAAATTTGCCGCCTTTATCACCGCTACCCGGCTGGGCATGGAAGGCCTCGCGCGACAACTGGGAGAGGAAATTCTCGAGGGCGAGACAGCCGGCGATGACTTCCGTAAGCGAGTCCTCCTCACCCTGACCAATGCCTATAGGGAAGCGGACGAAGATCGCTTGTTTATGGAGTCGGCCAATGACTTTTTAAATGAGTTCCCGGATTCCGGGGAGGCCGCTCAGGTCGTCTACCTCCTTGGTAATCACCTTCTCACCCAAGGAGAATTGGAGGAGATCCGGGATCGCTTTTCCGCTCTCAAGAACGAATTGAAGGGCAAAGAGGCCGAAGACGGTCTCTTCTACTGGACCGGTCTGGCCTATCTCTTCCAGGGACAATTCGAAGAGGCGCGGGAGGAGTTCCAGGTGCTAGTCGATAGCTTCCCGACAAGTGTTTATCGCGAGGATGCAACTTACCGCCTGGCCATGACCTACTACGGGGCGGATGATACGGAGAAAGCCGTCCGCGAGTTTCTCAGCTTTATCGAGGATTACCCCAATAGCGGACTCCGGGGCGAGGCCGAATTTTTCCTCGGCGAAATTGCTGCCTCACAGGGAAAACTTCTGGTAGCGATCCGGTACTACGATTTGGTTCCCGAGCATACGAGTAGCATCAGCTTTATCACCAGTGCCTATTTCCAGAAGGCCAAAATACTCCAGAGAAATGACTTTCTCGCTCGGGCGGAGGAAACGTACGAAGAATACATTGATCGCTTCGGGGACGTAGGGCAGCTGACCAGGGCGATCTTTCTGCTCGGCGAGATTTACAATGAGCAAGGCAAGCCCGGCCAGACCTTGCGACAATATCGCGATGCGATCCTGACCTACGGAGATGACCCCGAGAACCTCGGCGTCGATCCGATGATCGAGACCTACGTCGAGCAATACGACGAGATTCAACGCCGGCTTACCGCCTCCCTTCAGTTCCTGGAAAAGCTCCAGTCCGATGCCGAATTCAGGAAGAGAATCGCAAACAACCGTGGATTTCTTTACCAGCAGTTCGCGGACAATCCTGACCTCGACGACAGCTTGTACGAAGAACTACGGCAAAGTAGCGAGTTCAGCGAGGCCCTGGCGAAAAGTGCCGAACCGCTCGAACCCTATCTGGCGCAATTCCGGGAGCAACTGGAGTCCTTCCCGGAAGAAACACCGGAAACCATTTTCTCCCGCGAGTTCCAGGCAGCCCGGCGAGCTGATCAGCGGACCCTCGCCATGCGCTTGCAGATGGCTCTGGAAAACCTGGGCAGCCCCCCCGATTCCCCCCTGGTCATCCAGGAGTCCGACCTCAAGTTGGCGAGTCCCAAAGTCCTGATCTGGATCGGCGATAAGCAACGTCGACTCGATCCAGAGCTGGCCAGAAAGGCCTATCGTGCCGCAATCGACTACGAGGAGAATGTCGAGGAGAAGGTCGACGCTTACCTGAACCTGGCCGATATGCTCATGGCCGAGGGGAACATCGACGAGGCTCTGGAACTCTACAAGACCGCCGAGGAGAACTTCCCCGCCGATCCCCGGATCTACCGGGCACTGATTGCGCAGGCAAGAGTCTACGCGGAGCGCGGGCGGACCGAAGATGCCAGAGAGCGGTTGATCCAGATTCTGAAAACCCCCGATTGGAGAGGGGAACCCCATGCCGAAGCACTCTATCGCGTCGGGGTTTCGTATTTTGAAGAGGAAAAGTACCCGCAAGCCCACGGATTTTTTGAGAGAACCTTTCTCGGATATGCCCTCTTTGATGAATGGGCGGCACGCGCTTATTTGATGGACGCCAAGACGTTGGTGGCAATGGACGAGAGGGAAGATGCGAGGCGGACACTTCAGGAAGCTTTGCGCGACGACCGCTTCCGCGATACGGAGGTTTATAGTGAGCTGGTTGAGTATGCGAACAATATCTAAAGCCAAACGATTCCTCTTCGGAATTTGGGCCGCTTCCACGGTTCTGTCCCTCCATGGGCAAGAGGTGGATGCCGATGCACAAACCGATTCGCAGGAGGCAGCCAAGTCGGGTGTCTCGGAGAACTACGAAGAGGCAATCGAAAAATACGGGGACAAGCCAGTCGAGGCTACGCAGATTCAGGGACCGAGCCAGTTTTCTCCCATCGTATTGGTTGATCTTACGGTCGGGGGCATGGTGATGCGCTACCCTAATCTGGAAAGCCCGATTACCATTCCAGAGGATGAGCTAACCTTCGAGGTTGCCTATCGCCCCGAGCTGGATGCCGAACTCTATTCGCAACTCATGGAAGAGGGGAGAACCGATGAGGCTCTCGAACTCATTCGGGCCGAGGTCTATCCCCTCTTGAAGTTTGTCCGGGCCGATCCGCAGACTGTCCGAATTCACGGACTCATAACACGATTGCTTGATGAGCTGATCGCGGCCGGGTATATCAACGAGGCGGCCTCGATCCTCGAATCCTTTCCCCGCGATCGACTGACTGGCTATTTTCGGACCCAGGCCGTTCAGGTCGCATCCGCGCTGGCCGAGGAGGATGAGGTTGAACGGGCCTACGAGATGGTGCAGCAGTTTCCGCTCGGTCCGGGGCAGCTCGACTTTGTCCCCGTTTACCTCGATCTGGCCAACGAGTTTCGCCTGCGACAAGAATGGGAACGGGCACGGAATCTTTACACGGACGTCCAGCTGGCCTCCAGCCCATCCGCCACTCCCGAGGCTTTCCTCTGGGAGGCTTACATCCACCTGGAAGAGGGCCGCGATTTCATGGTCGACGGCGTCTTGCAGGAATTCGGATCCGTCAGTCCCGATAATCCTTACTTCCCGCTGCGAGAGATGATCCGGGGCATCCTCTTTGAAAAGCGAGGCGAGAAACAACAAGCTCTTTCGACCATGGCGAAAGGTCTGGTTTATTCCACCACCAACGACCCCTGGACTCCCGAACTGCTGTATCGAACCGCCGACCTCTACGAAGACCATGATCGCGAAACCGCCGCCGCTGAAATTCGTGACCAGCTCCGCTTCTTCTATCCCGATTCGGTCTGGACCGGGCGACTGTAAGCGGCACCTGGGAAGTATTTTCCGAAAACCTTCTTGAGCACGATCCCGCATATCCCTACAAACACTTAATTTATAAGAATCTGACACATGAAAATCCTGAAATCCAAACTCATCCTGATTTTGTTCGCGGCGACCTTCGCCAGCTCCTTCTTCACCGGAGCTATCTATGCCCAGGAGGAAGCCGAAGAAGTTGTTGCCGAGGAGACGACCGAAGAGGGAGTCGAGGTCGGTGATACGGGGCGGAGCCTGATCGAGATGATCAAAGTGGGCGGCTGGGCGATGTATCCCCTCGGTGCCCTCTCCATCGCGGGGATCGGCCTGATCGTTTACAACTTTATCGCCGTACGGCCTGCCAAGCTCTTGAACGTTGATGTAGTCGAGCAGGTGGCCGAGAAAGCCAAGGCCTTTCAAATCGACGAAGCACGCCAAATCTGCGCCGAAAACCCCTCCCCGCTCACCAATATTTGTGAGGCGGGCCTGGAGCGGATTTCAGAGGATTTTGTCGATCCAGAGTCCATGGAAAAAGCCATGGAGGAGGCCTCAGTCGAAGAACTGTCCGGTCCCTTTGTATACATCAATTACCTTTCGGTGATTGCCAGCCTCTCGCCCATGGTCGGACTTCTCGGTACCGTTAGCGGTATGGTGAAAGCTTTTAACGCGATTGCCGCCCAGGGCGTTGGCCAGCCCCAGGCTCTCGCCAATAACATCTCCGAAGCCCTGATCACGACCGCCACCGGGATGATCATCGGGATTCCCGCCATGTTCTTCTTCTTCTTCTTTAAGAATAAATACGGAAAGATTACCTCCAGCGTGAGCCGGATTATTGGTGACTTCCATCACGAGTTCGTCGCTGCGCTGCGCAAGAGTCAGGGCTGATCCTGAGTGTGCGGAATCGATAACCCCACGAACACACGGAGGCCCGTTTGAAGACCTGGACACCCGCTAGCACCGATGAGGGATTCGAACTCACGCCGATGATCGACGTGGTCTTCCTCCTGATTGCATTTTTCATGACAATCACGAGTGAGATTACGGAGGAAAACATCAAGATTGAGGTGCCGGTCGCCGTGGAGGCTCAGGTCCCGGAAGAAAGGGGAATCCGCCAGACCATCTCGATCGATGAATCCGGCAACATCTTTTTCGGTGCTCGCCAAATGGCTCCCGACGAATTGGTCGAAGCGATTCGATTCGCGATCGAAACTAGCCCCGAGATTCTGGTCTACGTCCGTGCGGACGCCCGCACACCTCATCGCTATGTTCAGGAAGTTATGCAGGCAACGACCCAGGCCGGTCTTACCGATTTGATTTTCGCCACGAACCAGGAATAGTAGATGGCCAGGAAACAAAACACCGTCCTCGAATCGGAGGACAAATTTGAGATCACCGCCATGATCGACGTGGTCTTCCTCCTCCTGATTTATTTCATGTTTCTCCCGATTCAGCAGGAGGCGGATCTCGGTATCACCCTACCGGCGGAGGCTCCCCCCGCCGAGAATCTCCAGTTGCCCAGTGAGCACCTGGTCGAAATCATGCCAAACGGCCAGGTCATGCTCAATCGCCAGCCCATGGGCGGATTGGATAGTCGCGAACTGCCCCTCCTGCGCGATACCCTCGCTCGCCTGAAGCTTTCTTCCGACCGGGCAGGGGTTAAGACCGTTGTCACCATCGACGCCGATCCCGACTCCCCCCACCAACGATCGATCGATGTGCTAAACGCGTTGAAGGAAGCTGGTATTCAGCTGGTCTCCTTTACCATGAATTCCTAGTAGCTTGTAACACATCTTCTTTTGTAGTCGGGTTGGCTCTGCCGCCCGACTCGCAAGTTACTTAGCATTAGGAACCTTCGGGGCAGGGCGGCAAAGCCAACCCTGCTACGGATATCCGGAATATTCAGTGTTACAAGATACTAGTGCTCGCGGCCATCGAGCGCATGTCTTCAGAATGGCGGGCAACCTTACGATCCCGCCCCGAATTCCCTCCAAAGTTCGCGAATCGGGTAGGAGTCCGCCGTCTCCTGCACACGGACCGAACCAATCCGGTCAAGGAGGACCAGGCGCAGCTTGCCGTTGCGGACCTTCTTGTCGCGACCCATCGCCGCCAAGAGTTCCTCCGTATCAAGGGGAGCACGAAGTTCGTCGGGCAGGCCGTTTTCGAGAAGCACGCTGCGAATGCGGCGCACTGTGTCCGCACCACAAAAGCCGCTCTCCTCGGAAAAACGAGCCGCCATTTGCAGCCCGATCGAAACCGCTTCCCCGTGCAAATACTCCCCATAGCCCGCCACCGCCTCGATGGCATGGCCGAAAGTATGGCCGAGGTTCAGGAGTGCCCGCCCGCCCTCCGTGGCGGTCTCTCTTTCGTCCCTCGAGACGATCTCTGCCTTGATCTTGCAGCAGCGGGAAATCACCGATTCGAGCACCGGCGAATCCGCAGTCAGACGACCACTTTTCTCAAGGAGGTGGAAAAGATCCGCATCCGCAAGCAGCCCATACTTGATGACCTCGGCCATGCCAGCGGAAAACTCCCGCGCGGGCAAGGTCCTCAGAAATGGCAGCCACGCGCAGACACCGATCGGTTGCTGAAAGGCTCCGGCGAGGTTCTTGCCAGAGGGCAGGTTGACGCCCGTCTTCCCCCCGACCGAGCTGTCGACCATCGCCAGCAATGTGCTGGGGATTTGAAAAAACTCGATCCCGCGCAAATACACCGCCGCGCAAAAGCCCGCCAGATCTCCCAGAACACCACCCCCGATCGCAATCAGGATTGACGAGCGGTCCAGCCCCTCCCGTGCCAGAAATTCGAGCAATTCCTCAGCCTTCGCCATCGACTTGCTAGTCTCTCCCGCAGGCATCACCCAGCGGGGAAGATCCGCAAAGGACTTATCCAGCTCACCCTCATGAGAAGCCAGAACCCCGGCGTCGACCGCAAGAGCGCAAGCCCGGCCACCACGACGCTCCCGGTTGAGGTGGGTCGACTCGAGAAGACTCTCAAGTTCAAATCCAATCCGGATCGGGTATGAGCGGTTGCCAAGCGGTACGGTGAGCGATTCCATCCTTCCCTTCTAGCAGGAAGGATCCCTTTGGCAAATTCGAATTTGCGGTCCCACCCAACGCCAATGTGGGCAACGACACGAAAATCCTATTCGCCTGCCAAGGCCTGAAACTATAGGACGGTCCTAAAGTAAGGTGTGCAAATAAGGCGATTTCTCGGAAGGGTGCTCCGGGTAGCAACCACTAGACGAAACCCTTCAATCAATTTTATGTTTTATCATTACTTCGGTCAGATCGTAGCCGGCGGCGGTGCGGGACTGAAACTATAGGACAGTCCTAAAGTTAGGTATGCAAATAAGAGGCTTTCTAGATGGAGGGATGTCAATGGTTACGACCAGACGTAACCTATCTAGTAATCTTATTTATTACCACCAGGGGAGGGAGGGTGCTGGGAGGTTTTTTGCCAGGAGAGACCGGAGTCGTACAGGCAATGCAGGCCCGGCTCACTGATCTCCGACATAATCCCAGGCCACGACTGTGCGCTCCCGGCGGCTGAACTCAATGCCGATGCAGTCCACCGGCATTCCCGATGTGCGATATTTTTCGGCGTAACCGCGCTCGTCAAGCTGCGAGAGTGCATTGTTGCCGCCGGGCGTCGCACCGGCCTCGACCATCTTGAGCTCGAACACCAACACCCGCCCCTTGAAATGCACTGCTATGTCGAGCCGCCCGGCTTTGCTTGATTCCTCTATCGTGATGACCCGTAGATTGTTCAGTCCCGAGAACAGGCTGACTTTGGAGAACTTGCTCACCCCGGTCAGCAGCACGAAGCGAAGATGCGGCGATCCAGCTCCTCCCGGCTCCGCAGCACACCGTCGGCGAAGCTCATCCGCAAGACCGGGTGCCGCGTTTCCCAATCCCAGTGCTCTTCCGCATAAAGCCCCTCGAACAAGGCCCGATTGCCCTCGAAGAGTTCCTTCAGCGTGTCGAGGAAGAGGCTCTTGCCAAAGCGGTGCGGGCGGGAGAGGAAATAATACGAACCGGATGCCACCATTTGCAGCGCAAGCGGCTTCTTGTCGACATAGTAACACCCCTCCGCACGCAGCTTCTGCAGGCTTTGGATGCCGATGGGCAATTTACGTTTCTCCGATGTTGACATCACTGACGACTATGCTCCGCAGTCCGGCCCCGGGGGAGTTTTTTCGGGGAGTTTTTTCGGACACCCGCCATTTTCCGCCCCATCGCAAAATTTTGTTGCCAGCCGCGTAAAATTGATTGAATCTACCTTCCGATGAAAAAAATTGCTTTGTTGCTTTCTGCCGCATTCTTGGTAGCCCTCTCCGGTTGTAACACCGGCCCAACCACCGCTCAGCGTGAGAACATGCTGGAGCCGAACGGTAATTACAATTTCTTTGGAATTGTGAGTTCGGAGCAGGGGACCTTCAAGGAACCCAGCATGACCACTGCGGATGCCTCGGTGGACCAGATTACCACGCGCGACAATTACAGTGGCGACAGCGTGACTCTCCTTTGGGGACTCATCACGCTCCGCGATTATTGATCAGCTGCGGCGGCTCTCGGCAAAAGCCGCAACATTCTGGTAGAATTGCTCGAAGTTGGCAGTCCCATCGTTGGGGCCTGGACCCGCCTCGGGGTGATACTGCACAGAGAATACCGGACGGTCCTTCAGGCGAAGACCCGCGACCGTCTGGTCATTGAGATTGATTTCGGTCACGAGGGCACGGCCAGCGATGGATTCGGGGTCCGAGGCGAATCCATGATTCTGAGCCGTGATGATCACCTGGCCGGTTTCGATGTTTTTGACCGGCTGGTTTCCCCCGCGATGCCCGAATTTCAGCTTGAACGTTTTGCCGCCGATCGCGTGAGTGATGACTTGGTGGCCAAAACAAATTCCGAATACCGGGTATTCATCCAGTAGTCCCTGGACCGTTTTGTGGGCATAGGTAACAGCGGCAGGATCTCCCGGCCCGTTGGAGAGAAATACACCGTCGGGGTCAAATTTTTGAATTTCCTCGGCCGAGCAGGTCGCCGGGAAGATCGTGACATCAAAGCCGTGGTTGCAGAGGCATTTCATAATCGATTCTTTGGCACCATAATCAATTGCTGCAATCCGGTAACGCTTGCGAGGTTCTCTCTTTTTTCCCAGATGGGTTCCCACAACCGTGAATGGGGCGCAGTCCCTCTCGTCCCCTTTATAGGCCGCTTGGGTCTTGCGGGTGACATCTTTCACAAAATCGAGTCCCACTAGGCCACTCCAGCTGCGCGCCCGTTCCACGGCCTCTTCCCCAGAGATTCCCTCAGTGGAGAGGCAGCTCTTCATCGCCCCGGAAGTTCGAAGCTTTTTCGTGATGGCGCGGGTGTCGACCCCGCTGATTCCGGGAATCCCATTGTCAGCCAGATACTCCGGCAGGCTCATCTGGGAGCGCCAGTTGCTGGGTACCGGACTGATCTCGCGAACTACCAATCCGCTGGCCTGAGGGTGAAGAGATTCCACATCCGCGATGTTGACCCCGTAATTTCCAATTTGCGGTGCCGTCATGGTGACGATTTGCCCCAGATAGGAAGGGTCCGTGAGGATTTCTTGATAGCCCGTCATGCTGGTGTTGAAAACAGCCTCACCAACGACCGTTTTCCGAGCACCGAAGGCCATCCCTTGAAAGCAGCTCCCATCCTCAAGAGCAAAAATTGCAGCTTCGTATTCCATGGAAATCTTTGTGATCGCTTGATCGGCCCAGCGCAAAGAAAAAACCATGCGCTCCTCGCTTTGACATCCCTCTTTTTTTTGGTAGCCTGTTTTCTTTTTACTCAGCACCAGAAAAGTCTCTCTATGTATCCAGACGATCGTCGCGAAAATTGGTTTAAGGGCCAGGGTCTTTGGTCCGATGTGCCCGAAAAGAAGTGGAAAAGCTGGCGTTGGCAGTTGCAGAATCGGATCACTTCCCTTGATCAACTCGAAAACCTTATTGAGCTGACCCCCGAGGAGCGTGCGGGAACGCGATTCGCCCAATTCAAGCTCTCCCTGGCAATCACCCCATACTTCTTCAACTTGATCGACCCGATTGATCCCAATTGCCCTGTCAGGTTGCAGATGATTCCCAGGGCAGGGGAAACCCGGATCGCGCCCGAAGAATTGCTCGATCCGGTGGGTGAGGAGTCGACAATGCCAGTAGAGGGTCTCGTGCATCGTTATCCAGATCGCGTCCTTTTCCTCGTCACCGACCGTTGCGCTGCGTATTGCCGATACTGCACCCGGAGTCGCCTCGTCTCCAACGCCCAAGACTATAATTTTCACCCGGGCTTCGAGGCGGGTCTCCAATACATTGAGAAGCATACCGAAATCCGCGACGTTCTTCTGAGCGGTGGCGATCCTCTTCTTCTCAACGATACCAAATTAGACTATCTGCTCGGTCGCCTGCGCGCCATCCCCCACGTTGAGTTTATCCGAATCGGAAGCCGTATCCCCGTCTTTCTGCCGCAACGGGTCAACGACAAGTTTTGCGACGTGCTACGGAAACATGGGCCGATCTGGCTGAGCATCCATGTCAATCACCCAAAGGAATGCACCGAGGAGCTTTACGAAGCTTGCCAAAAACTTTCTTTTTCGGGCACGCCAATCGGGAACCAATCCGTACTTCTGAATGGCGTGAATGACGATCCAGAGACTTACAAATCGCTGATTCACCGCCTCCTGATGATGCGGGTTCGACCTTATTATCTCTATCAATGCGATTTGATCACGGGAAGTACCCACTTTCGCACATCGGTCGAGAAAGGTGTGGAAATCATCCGCGCGCTGCGGGGAAATACCACCGGGTATGCGATTCCGCAGTTTGTGATTGATGCTCCCGGAGGTGGAGGAAAGATTCCGATAAATCCGGATTACGTGGAGAAAGTTACTGCAGACGAGATCGTTTTGCGCAATTACGAGGGTCGACTCTTCCGTTATCCGCTGCATCCAACTCCCGATCGTCCCTTGGTCGAAGAGCCGATCGGAGAGGTTCCCTTGCTGGTCTGAGTTCGCTTCGCCGCTGGCCGCACAATTTCTTCCGAATTCCTTTTGCCTCCAAAAGGTGAAAATGGTTATTCATGACCGCATGGGTGATCACCCACACCCCGGAGAACTTGGCCACCTTCCAGATCACCTTCCGGAAAACCTCCTTCTCCACATCCCCAAACAAAACCTCTCCGTTCACCGTCCGCTCATCAGGTGAAAGTAACTCAGGTTGTCCGGCAACTTTCTTTTCTTTTTCGCCACCCTTCCATCTTTATTCCAAAATCCTACCACACGTCATCTCAATATTAGGTCAGGCCTATCAATTGGCTGGAGAACGGTGTTGGAAAGACTCAGAAAAAAATTGCGCCAGACCGGCCAACAACGGC
>CAZWFJ010000098.1:0-2384 GCA_964633135.1 uncultured Puniceicoccaceae bacterium
TTATGCGATTTCTTTTCGTTTGGCGGCTTCCAGCCGCTAAATGAAAAAGCCCTGTGAAATAAGATGCATGCGGTCTATTCAAACTGGGACTCTGTGAAAGTCGGGATGATCGACGGGGTTCTCCGGGAGTCGGGCATTCCCACCTTCGTTAAGAACTGGAGCGGATCCAACATTACGGAGATTCCCATTCCCGCCCTCTATCCGACCGTTTGTGTGCTCAATCAATCCGACATCATTCCGGCCAGGAATTTGATCCAGGATTTCTTATCAGCCCCCGCATCGGAAGCGAAGGAGTGGATTTGCCATGAGTGCGGAGTTGGCGTCGACGGCGTGTTTACCCACTGCTGGAACTGCCAGGCCGAACGGAAGAATGGAACCCATGAGTCACTTTGAGCCACGCCCCTTCGATCGAATCTCCTTGTCATCCCCCTTTTTCAGCCATTAGAAATCGCACTATGTCCTACTCCGAAGCACTTGAACGCTACGCCGCTCTTGGCGTCGACACTGAAAAAGCTCTCGCAACCCTCGCATCGACCCCGATTTCGGCGGACGCCTCGCCCTCCTCGAAGCAGCGAAAACTCTCCCCTGGAGCGAGGTGTGGGATGAGCATTGCCGCCGTTGCGGGGTTCCCCTGGAGACCCAGTGGATTCAGGAAGTGCGGACCTATGAGAAGGAAGTCCTCTCCGGCCGAGATTAGAACAACCAGGAGCCAATTCATGACTCCCCTTTAGCAGAAAATCGTCGAGCGGGGAGCCGCCCGGGCCGCCACCTTTTCCCTTCCTCTCTCGAACTTCCTGATCCCTCATAATTTCAAAATGATTTACCTCATTACTGGATGCGCCGGCTTCATCGGTGCCAAGACGGCGGATCTACTCCTCGACTCCGGTGCCTCCGTGATCGGGATCGACAACCTGAACGACTATTACGATGTGCGGGTGAAACACTATCGCTTGCGACAACTCAACGAGCGAGAAGGTTTCCGCTTCGTGGAAGGTGACATTGAGGATCTGCACGCGCTCAAGAAAGTCTTCGCCGAGAACGAGTTTGATGCCGTCCTGAATTTGGCGGCGCGGGCGGGCGTGCGGTATTCGATCGAGAATCCGCATGTTTACCTGACAACCAATGCCCACGGGACACTCAACCTGCTGGAGTGTATGCGAACCCAAGGGGTGAAGAAGTTCGTCTTGGCGTCCACTTCGTCGCTCTATGCCGGGCAGAAGATGCCCTTCGTGGAGTCCCTTCCGGTAAATACCCCCATCTCCCCCTACGCTGCCTCGAAGAAAGCGGCTGAGGTGATGGCGTATACCTTCCACCACCTTTATCAGATCGACGTATCCGTGGTGCGCTACTTCACCGTTTATGGCCCCGCCGGACGCCCCGATATGTCCCCGTTTCGCTTTATCAAGTGGATCGACGAAGGCACGCCGATTGAGCTTTTCGGCGACGGCAGCCAGAGCCGCGATTTTACCTACGTGGACGACATCGCACGCGGCACCATCGCGGCATTGAAAGAGGTTGGCTATGAGATCATTAACCTCGGCGGCGGCAACAACCCAATCCGTATCAAGGCCATGATCGAATGCTTTGAACAACATCTCGGAAAAAGGGCCGTCATCGATCAAAAACCCTTCCACAAGGCCGACATGATGGAAACCTGGGCCAATATTGAGAAAGCCCGCAAGCTTCTCGGCTGGGAACCCCAGACCACCCCCGACCAAGGCTTCAAGCAGACCGTCGATTGGTACATCGCGAATAAAGACTGGGTGAGGGAAGTAACGTTGTAAAAGCAGCCCCGTGCTGGAGCGCGCCGCTTCAGCGAGTGCTTTACCTGCCGCTCTGCCCCCCAAAAACCATAACGATTCGCTTAACCAAGTCCCTTTGCTGGATGGCTCTCAAGATGCGGCGTAGCCTGACAAAGCGTTTCCCTCATTTGAGCTTCCTGATTCCTCATCCTCGGCTCCCAATCACCCCCCTCCCCGGTATTCCGTAGCAGGCGACGTAAGGAGACCCCGTATCCAGTAGCAGGCGACGTAAGGAGACTCCCGTATTCCGTAGAGGTCGACGTGAGGAGACTCCGGTATTCCGTAGTAGTCGACGTGAGGAGACTCCGGTATTCCGTAGTAGTCGACGTGAGGAGACTCCCGTATTTCCGTAGAGGCCGACGTGAGGAGACCCCCCTAGAGGCTTACCCCCTCCGAACGTCCGAGGGGTCTCCTCACGTCGACTACTACGAAGAGGCTTCACCGCGTTCGACGGGCTTTTTCCACAAAAGTGGGAAAAAATTGGCCAAGAGGAAGAGCGTCCGAGGGGTCTCCTCACGTCGACTACTACGAAGAGGCTTCACCGCGTTTGACGGGCTTCTTCCACAAAAGTCGGAAAAAATT
>CAZWFJ010000098.1:2484-15604 GCA_964633135.1 uncultured Puniceicoccaceae bacterium
ACGAAGAGGCTTCACCGCGTTTGACGGGCTTCTTCCACAAAAGTCGGAAAAAATTAGCCAGGAGGAACAGCGTCCGAGGGTCTCCTCACGTCGACTACTACGAAGAGGCTTCACCGCGTTTGACGGGCTTCTTCCACAAAAGTCGGAAAAAATTGGCCAGGAGGAACAGCGTCCGAGGGGTCTCCTCACGTCGACTACTACGAAGAGGCTTCACCGCGTTCGACGGGCTTTTTCCACAAAAGTGGGAAAAAAATTGGCCAAGAGGAACAGTGTCCGAGGGGTCTCCTCACGTCGACTACTACGAAGAGGCTTCACCGCGTTCGACGGGCTTTTTCCACAAAAGTGGCAAAAAAATTGGCCAGGAGGAACAGCGTCCGAGGGTCTCCTCACGTCGACTACTACGAGAAGGCAAAGCCCCGATCGCTGGAAGCACATCGTTCCCTGTAAACGTTTCATTATCGACACAATTCATTTTACTACTCATTTGCCTCTTGTGCTCGCTCTGATTTGCTGAATGCTCTGCATCCGTGGCGCACGAGGTTTCCAGCTACTTTCTTCGGGCGATCCTCGAGGCGGGCGAGTTGTTCGGGGTGGAACGGGCGGAATTGCTTACCCTCTTGCCCGATCCACAGGTGGCCGGGCGGCGTTGGGGTTCGGTGGGCTGGGTGGATTTTCTGTCCGTCTTTCGTGCGGCGGTGGCTCCGGCTGGGAGAGGGGAGATGCTGATCGCCGCAGGGCGGCGGTACATGCGCGAGCGGCACGGGACGCGGACGGCCCATCTCTACGGCGAGTTCCTCTCCTGGGACAAGGTACTCTGGGTGGCGAAGAACTTCATGGCGCCCCGCCTGCTGAAGGGATACCGGATCGAGTACGAAAAGCTGGGCACGGATCACTTCCGGGTCTCGATGAGCATCCCGGAAACGCTGGAGGGCGACCGGGACTTTTTCTTTTACCTGACGGGGCTTTGGACCGGAAGCAGCCGCACCGCGAACCTCCGCCATGAACTCCTCTCGCTCGCCGTCACCCCCCACTCAGGGGTTGCCGAGATCAAGTTGGGCAAGCGGTCCAGCGCCTCGCGCTGGTTGTATAATCCGCTCGTTTCCGCCATGGCTACCCGGGCGGAGTTGCGGCGGACCCTTGCAGATCTCCGGGAGCAACGCCGCGAACTCCGACGGGTCGAGGCCGACCTGCGAAAGGTGCTCGACGCCACCGCCGACCTCGTGTGGATGGAAAGCGACGGAGGGGTTTTGTGGGCAAACGGAAACGCGCTGCGCCTGCAAGAGAGGTCCCTGCCGAGCACTCCGACCCTTGCCGAATGGGCCGAGCGAGCCGCCGCTGGCTCGGTGGCCCGCATCCTCGACCGTGGGGGCCGCGTCCTCCGCCTCCGGGACGTGACACCGCTGCCCGAGGAAGGGGGCCGGCTCATCACCGTCGCCGACGAAACGGCCCGAAGGGAAGCCGAACAGCGGGTGGGAAAGGCTCCCGAGACAGCGCGACAGGAGGCGGCGGGATTGCTCGCGAAACGGCTGGACGGGCGGCTGAAGGCTCTCGACGCCAAGCTGCAGGAGGCGGAATCCGCAGAGGAGAGAGGTTCGCCGTCCGAGCGGAAAATCGGGGAGATGCGGCACTTCGTGGAGCGTTGCCGGGACTGGGGGGCGGTCCTGGTGGCTGGCGACGAATCGCTGATCGGTTCGGCGGCGGATTTCCACGACAACCTGGCGAGACTCGCCCAGGGGTTTGCCTCGCTCTTCCGTTTCGAGGTGGTGGTCGAGGGCCGCAAGTTGCCGGTTCAAGAGGAACCCGAGTCCCTGCGGGAGTTTTTTCTGATCTGCCAGGAGGCGGTGCGGAATGCGTGGCGGCATTCGGGAGGGCGGCGGGTGGTCGTGCGGTTGTATCCATCCGGCGCGGACATTCTGGACGATGGAAACGGACTCTCCGAAACGAGTACCTCCGAGTCGGGGATTGGTCTGGCGAGTATCCGGCGGCGTGCGGAGAGCCTCGGCCTGAGCGCCCGCCTGGCCAGACCACCGCAGAACGGCTGGATCTTCTCGCAGGCCGAAGAGGAGGATCTCCTGTGAAGGGGATCTTGCGACGACTGGCCCCAGCCGCGACGATGCGGCGACTGCGGAGGTCCGTGGCGGCCAACTCGGCCCAGAACCAGGAGCTGGAGCGGGCGAACCGATGCCGAAGCCGGATTTTTGATTCGCTCGCCGACTGCGTCTTCGTCTTCTCGGACGAGACTCTCTTGCGGGGAAACGAGGCGGCCCGGCACCTCTTGGAAAAGGCGGCAGAGCCGGAAGCACTCCTGCAAACGATCCGGCGCACCCGCCCGGCCCCCGCGCCCTCGCCGTCGGACTGGGTGGAGGGAAGGGACCAGGAGGGCGAGCCGCTGGTCCTGCGGATTCGCTGCCGCATGCCCGTTCGCCTCGAGGAGGGTCCGTGCCTCCTCTCGGTCGCGGAGGACCTGAGCTGGATTTTCGAGAGTGAGGATGCGCTCCGGACTCTCACCGGGAGGGAGCGGAAGCGCATCGCCCGCGATCTCCACGACGGTTTGTCGCAGGTGCTGACCTTTCTCTCGTTTCAGGCAAAGGCCCTGCAGGCGGGAGCGAGGGGCACCGATTCCGAATCTCGGTTCGCGGAAATCGGAGTTCTGGCGGGCGAATGCGCGGCGACTGCGGGGGCGGTTGTGCGGGAATTTGAGCAAAAAAAGGAAGAAAAGGGCGATTTTTACACCGAATAGGGGTTCTGCCCCGATAGACGAATCGCGAGAATAAGGCATTCTATTGGCTGCGTGAAAAAGATCGTATTGATAGATGACCACGAACTGGTTCGGATCGGCCTTCGGTCGGTGCTGGAAGGCCACGAAGATTTTTCGGTGGTCGGGGAGGCTTCCGGACGGCGGGAGGCTCTCGATTTGATTGCCGAGGCTCAACCGGACCTCGCCATTGTCGACCTCGTTCTGGGGAACGACGACGGGGTCTCCTTCATCAGGGAATGCCGCGCTCTGCATCCGAATCTCCAGATCCTGGTCATCACCATCCAGGACGAGAGTATCTACGCCGAGCGGGTCATACGCGCCGGAGCCGACGGATTTCTCTCCAAGGAGCAGGCCGCCGAAAAACTGCTGGAGGCGGTCGAGACGGTCTTCGCGGGCGAACTCTTCCTCAGCCGAAAGTCAACCTCCCGGATTCTGGGCCGGGTCCTGCGGGAGCCGACTCCGCACGGCGTCAACCCGATCACCACGCTCTCGGACCGGGAGCTGTTTGTTTTTCAGATGATCGGCACGGGCCTTTCCACGAATGATATCGCCGAGTCTCTCGGGCGGAGCCGAAAGACGGTCGAAACCTTCCGGGAGAAGATCAAGATGAAGCTCGATTTCAAGAATGCCAGGGAGTTGAGGGAATCGGCGAGGATGTGGGTCAACGACGGGCGGATCGGACCTTGCTCCTCGCAAGTGCCCTGTGACGAGTCGTCGGGATAGCCGTTGTTTCGTATCGCTGATCTGGCGGCTCAATTCCAGAGAGGATCTTTCTTTCAAGTGCTAACACTTCGGGCGGTGTTTTCCTTCGGTTGGATCTTCTTTACCGGGGCGGTGATCGGGCAGTTGCTCAAAGTGTTTGAGGATTCGGCAGAAATCCTCGATCAATAGCGAGGCCATATCGCGGCTGAAATCCTCTTTCACCACGATGCGCAGTACGGCGATATTTTCTGCATTTTCGGGCAGGGTGTAGGCCGGTATTAGCCAGCCTCGATGGCGGACTTGTTCAGAGATATCAAAAACGGTGAAATTGGTCTGGGCATCTTCCCGAATTCGAAACGCGAGCACGGGGATATCTTCTCCGGGGCCGAGAATTTCGAAAGGCCCGATTTCTTCCAGCTTCGCCGCCAAAAACCTTGCTGTTTCGCGGGAGGACTCCATGAGACGGGTGTATCCCTGTTTCCCCAGACGGATGAAGTTGTAATATTGCGCCACCACTTGGTTGCCCGGGCGCGAAAAATTCAGCGCGAAGGTCGGCATATCACCGCCCAGGTAGTTGACCTTAAAAACCAGCTCCTCGGGCAGCTCTTGTTCATCGCGCCAAACGATCCACCCCACTCCGGGGTAGACCAGCCCGTATTTGTGGCCGGATACATTAATGGATTTCACCCACTTCAGGCGAAAGTCCCATTTCAAATCCGGCTGGAGGAAGGGTGCGACAAATCCGCCACTCGCGGCATCGACGTGGATGGGAATGTCCCAACCAGTCTCGGCATTGAGCTTGTCGAGTGCATCGTTGATCTCCTGGATTGGTTCATATTGGCCGGTGAAGGTGGTTCCGAGAATGCCGATTACGCCGATGGTGTTTTCGTCGCAACGCTTGGCGACTTCCTCCGGGGTAATCATGTAGCGGCCCTTCTCAATCGGGATATAGCGGGGCTCGATCTCCCAGTATCGGCAGAATTTTTCCCAGCAAACCTGGACGTCGATTCCGAGAACAAGGTTTGGCTTGTCTGCCGGCTTCCCTGCTGCCTCTCGACGCTTTCGCCATTGCCATTTCAGTGCCATGCCGCCGAGCATTGCGGCCTCGCTCGAGCCAATCGTTGAGCAGCCGCAAGGGGTCTCGTGCTCCGGGGCGTTATAGAGCTTGGAAAGGATGTTTACGCACCGCATTTCAATCTCGGCAGTCTGCGGATACTCGTCCTTGTCGATCATGTTCTTCTCGAAGGTCTCCTCCATGAGTTCGCGGGCTTCCGGCTCCATCCAAGTGGTCACAAAGGTGGCCAGGTTGAGCCGGGCGTTTCCATCGAGCATCAATTCGTCGTGAATGATCTGCTTGGCCGTTTGGGGGGGCATTTCCCCCTCCGGCATTTCATAACGCGGGATCTCTCCAGAAATGTAGCGTGACCCGAAGGTCGGATTCAGGGTTTCCTCGTCGGGCTTGGGTGCGGCTTTCTTGTGGATCATGCGGAGAATAATGAGGGTTGTGGATTGGTGGTCTCAAGGGATGCTGCACAGCCGTTGGCACGGGTCAACGGTTCTCGGCACTTGTGCCTCCATTTTCTCAAAGCGGGAGGATCTAGCGCAGAAATCCACCGATCCCCGGCGCGAGCGAGCTGCCCTCCTCTCCCTTCGATCCTTAAACGACCTGGGGATGCGGTTCTTTTATCTGGCGAATCGCAGAAAGGATATTCGCCGCAGCCTGGTCGAAGCGTTCCTTTTCGTTTCGTCCGGGGTCGAATTCGTCGGGAGGAAGAAGGGGGCCGAAACGGACTTTGATGGGCTGGCCCCACTTGGGTTTCCGGCCTCTGCCGAGGGCCTCAAACGTTCCAAAGATCCGGGTTGGCAAGACGGGGACCCCCCCTTTGCAGGCAAGGAGACCGATTCCACGCCGGGCGGGGAGAAAATTTCCGTCGGGTGAACGTGTTCCCTCGGGGAAGATCAGCAGTCCCTCTCCCGATTGGAGAACTTCGAGAGCGCGACGCACGGCGGCCAGATCACTGCCGCCACGGTTGTTGACGGGAACGGCGTTGACACCCCGCAGAATCCGGTCAGCCGGACCACGGAAGAGTGTGTCTCTGGCAAAATAGTAGATGGGCCGGCGAAAGGAGGCTCCAATGGCGGGCGGGTCGAGATAGCTGACGTGGTTGGATGCCAGCAGGAAGGGGCCGGATTGGGGTACGTGGAAACTGTCGTAATTCTCGATCCGAAAAAGTGAATCGAAAACTGCCGAGCAAAGGTTCCATCCGATCCGATAGAGAGGCTTGACCGGAGCGGGCGATGAAGAGGAGAGGTCTTGGGCCATGGGGGTGCGGAGTCCGGCGATCGGAAAGGGTTTTAGGCTGAGGATCGGGAGGGGTGGTTCACTTGGGCGCAGATCTTCGAAATCACCTGCTCGAGGGAGTGGTCGGCAGTGTTGATGCGAATTGCACCTGCAGGGCAAAGTAGCGGGGCGTTCTTCCGCCCACGGTCGGCCCGGTCCCGGTCCGCGATCGAGTCTTGTTGCCCCTCTTCGTGGCGTCGCTGAATGCGGGTGCTTTCGTCTGCCTCAAGGAAAAAACGGAAAGGGGCCTCTGGAAAGACGACAGAGCCGATGTCGCGCCCCTCCATGACCAGGCCCCGAAAGCCCTCCTCGAAGGCGAGATCACGGTGCCACCGTTGATAGCGCAGCAATCGGTTTCGCACCGGAGGAAGCGCCGCGTAGGCCGAAACCGAGCGATTGACCTCGGGGGAGCGAAGGGCCGCCGGCGAGACGGGGTCGCCATTGGCCAGCAAATGGGCAAAGGTACCGTGGATCTCCGCCGAAAGGTCTATCCGCTCGAGTGCCGAAGCCAGTGCCTCGCCCTCCTCCGGTTCAATTCGCTCCCGCAAGAGAAGGTGGGTGAGGGCACGGTAGTGAGAACCCGTGTCGACGTGGAGAAATCGCAAGCACTCCGAGACGCCCCGGGCAGTCGAGGATTTCCCGGTGGCGGCACCTCCGTCAAGGGTGATGATCGGAAGATCGCGGGCGGATGGAAAAAGAGGTTTACTCATGAGTCTGTTCCGTGAGCATGGGTCCGTGAGCGCATCCGGGCAAGCTCTTCGAAAAATGTCGGAAAAGTCTTGGCGCAACATTCCGGATTGCGAATTTGTATCCATGGTCGCCCGTCACCGTGCAGGTCGTGGCAGCCGAGCACAGCAAAACTCATGGCCACGCGATGGTCGTCGTAGGTGTCGATGGGTAGCGGCCCGGCCTGGGTGCGGGCGACCATAGCGGAGAGGTCGGGGATAATCGTCAGGCTGTCCTGCGTTTCCTCCGCTCCTTGGCCCAGTTTCCGTAATTCGGTGGCCATGGCGGCAATCCGGTCGGTTTCCTGGTGGCGGGTGTGCCCGATGCCTCGGATTCGCGTGACCCCAGGCAGGAGCGGTGCCAGCGCGGCTAGCGTGAGAAAGGTATCGGAAAAGGCGTTGAAATCAACGTCGGGGGAGCGCAACTGCGAGGAGCATTTCAGATGAATGGATCCGTCTGATTGACTCCGGGAAAGGCCGATTGCTTCCAGAACTTCCAGAAAGGCCAGATCTCCTTGCAGGGATTGGGACGGAAAGCCTCCGACCCTGGTCGAGCCGCCAGTCGCCAGCGGCAGCGCAAAAAAGTACGAGGCTGCGCTGGCGTCGGGTTCAACCGCATAGTCGCCCGATTCTGGACCTGGCAGGCCCGGGTCGACGTTGTACTCCAGACCCTGCCGTTCCACGTTTCCCCCAAACTGACGGATCATGCGGAGGGTCATTTCAACAAAGGGCTGCGAGACCGTCTCGCCGCCGAGACGAATGGTCATGGGGTGAGGGGCGCGGGTCGCGGCAATGAGGAGGGCCGAAAGAATCTGGCTGCTGCGGCTGGCGTCGACGGTGAGTTCATTGCGCATCCATCCGTTCGCGTGCAGGTGAAACGGGAAGTGGCCCGGTTCTCCTGCATATCCTACAGAGGTGCCCAGTGCGGCAAGAGAATCGAGCAGACCTGCCATGGGTCGCTTCATCATGGCCTCGGATCCCTCGAAAAAAAAGGTTCCCTCCGGCAGGAGGGAGAGTGCCGCAGGCAGGAACCGGGCCACTGTGCCGGCATTGCCCACGTAGAGTGAACCGGTGGGTTTCGGGGGTCGACCGGCACATCCTTTGACGATGAGGGTGCCGCCACTCTCGTCCAAGGTTGCTACGCCGAGAGTATCGAAAGCATTCCGAAGTACGTCCGTATCCTGGCTCCGCAATAGATAGCGGATGCGGACCTCCTTTTCCGATAAAAATGCCAGAATCAATGCACGGTTTGAAATGCTTTTGGAACCGGGAAGGCGGACCATTCCCGAGGCGGGTCTGCGGAAGGGTTCGATCGAAAGTGTATGCATGGAATTCAATGAGGGAGTGGATTTATGCATGCTCCCGGTCGAGGTGTAGCCGATAGTCACGCGCTTTTTCAAGGAATGAGAGCAAGCGGGTCTCTCCCGGTTCGTCGAGGCATTTTCGCATTTCTGCCAGGCTCGCCTCCAGGCGATCCAGAGATTCACGAAAGGCCGTCTCGTTCTCGCGGAAGATAGCGGCCCACAGATTCGGATCTCCCGCAGCAATGCGGGAGGTGTCTTTGAGTCCGGCACCAGCACATTGGCTCCATTGAGGGGGAAGATCGGCCAGGCCGGCGCACAACACCGCCGCCATCGCGTGGGGGAGGTGGCTGACATGGGCCACAATCCGATCGTGCTCTTCCGGGGTGCATTCGAAGAGCCGCATCCCCAGTCCCGTCCAGAGTCCTCTCAATCGAACCAGGGGGCCAGGAGAGGTGTCGACGGGAGTTAACAAACAGGTCTTGCCCTCAAATAGGCCGCTTTCGGCATAAGCCAGGCCGGATTTCTCCGATCCAGCCATCGGGTGAGAGCCGACAAACGTGGCCGGATGCTCGGGAGCAAAATGAAGAATGCCAGCTTTGCAAATCTTCGCCTTGGTGCTGCCCACATCCGTGACCAGGCATTCGCGACCGCAATACGGAGCAATGCTCTCCATCAGGAAGGGGATCGTGTCGACCGGGGCACAAAGGAAAACCAGATCGGCTCCCTGGCAGGCCTCCTGCGGCGATTCGTGTACCCGATCACACCAATCCGCCTGAGAACAGGCCGCTCGTGTTTTCCCGCTCGGAGACCACGCGTGAACCTCTTTCGCAAGCCCCCGACTCCTCAGCGCCATCCCAAGCGACCCCCCGAGTAATCCCGCCCCCAAGATGACGGCTTTCTGTGACAAAAAGTCCATAAACAAGTTCAGTTAGGCCAATCCCGCCGCCCGGCGCAATCCTGCGGTGCGCAAAAGGATTGAAATCGGCGTAAAGCTGGATGTTAATCCCTCTTTCTCCGAATCATGTCAGCACACCGCAAACGAACCTCTCCGACCCAGCTGAGCTGGATGATCGTCCTTGTCTTCGCCGTGATCATCCTCAGCCTCTTTTTCGTGCTCTCGAATCTCGGGCCGCGTTCGGCAAGCTCTGCCGACGGGAATAGCACGATCAATGCGGCCGCACTGGCACACCTGGAGGAAAGCCGGTCCTTCGAGGAACAATTTGACGAACGACTGATCGAGGGAGTCGTCGATCGAGACGACATGGATGTTTTGCTGCGGGCGATCAACAGCCAAAAGGAATACATCGCCGCCTTGCCTGCCCGGGATTTTGCGGCCGAGAATCGTCTGAATCAGCTTCAGCGGCGATACAGCGAATACATGGGAGAGATTCTCTCGCGGGATGCGGAGCGGCTGGAGGCAATCGCGAGAAAAGCCGAAAATCCCGGCGATGCCTTGATCTCACTTCGAGAAGCTCTGTCGGTGAGAGAAAGAATTCGCGACCAGCACGGCACGAGTTCTCGTAACGATTTGGTCTACCTCGCCCGCCTCCAGCGGGAGGTCCAGAATAGGGAGATTCAGCCGATTTTTGACCGCTCCGTTGCGCTGGAAGAGGAAGGCGACACCCTCGCAGCAGAGGGGCGTCTGGAGGACGCTGTGCAGCGATTTGCCACGGCCGCTCGCCTGCAGGAGGAGATTAACCGGAACTATCCGAATCTTCGTCTGGCCCAGCCCCTGCGGGCAAACCGTCTGCGCGAGAAGGAGGCGGAGGTGCTTTCCGGGGAGTTGCGCCGGCAGATTCAGGAATTGATCTCGGAAGCAAATGACCTGATCCTCGACAATCAATATCAGGATGCCGTGGCCATTCTCTCACGGGCGAGGGATTTGCAGCGAAACCTGAACCTCGAATATCCTCGCAGCCCCTATGCCTCCCGTAGCCAAGAGGGAAGACTGCGAGTTCGTATGCAGAACGCTTCCGCATTCGAAAATTATCAGCGCCTGAGAGACTTGGAGGAACTCCTGAATCGATCCCTTCAAGAAGAAAACTTCCAGGAGGCGAGCCTTTTGATCGGGCAAATCTCGGACCGATTGAGCCAATTCGAAATCCGATATTCCCTGAGTTCCTTGCCGATTGACGAACTCGCCAGCCGGGTTTCCTACCTGGAGCGCAAGCAGCGGTTGCTGGATCAGATTGAGTCATCCATTCAGGCGGACCTGCTTCCGATCCGGGGCGAGCCTGGTGTGCGATTGCTCTCCTCCGAAGTGCCTCAGTATCTTTACGAGCTGATCATGGATGCCAACCCGAGCCGAAATGCAGGCATGGACCTGCCGGTCGAGACCGTGTCGATTGAGGAGGTCGAGCAGTTTCTCGAACGAGTGGGCTGGATCCTGGCCCGCCAGGTCCGCCTGCCAACCGTAGCCGAATTTCGCAAGGCAGCCGAGGCGGCCGTTAGCGCCGAAACCTTCGAGATTCTTTCTGCCGATTCCGGGGAAAACCAGACCCGTCCCGTGGAATCGCTGGCTCCCGATGCCGCCGGATTTTATCACCTGCTCGGCAATGTCTCGGAGATGGCCCGCCCCTCCGAAGGGTCCGACCGGGCCGTCCACATCGGTGGAAATCTCCGCACGATTCGAAACCAAATCATCGAACTCTCTCCCATTGAAATCACACCAGGCGAACGAAACCGTATGGTCGGCTTCCGCTTTGTTGTCGAAGACGAAAGCCTTCCATTGTCCCTTCCCCGCGATCCGGAAATCTAAAAAGCAAACGAAAGCTCCGAGGAGAAGGTTTTCCCCGGTGCCCTTTTCTGCAGAAAACTTACCCCCTCATCATGCGCTATCAGATGGAGCCTTCCTTCGAGGAGTTCTTGCGAGCTTTTCCCAAAACGGAAACCCACCTCCATATCGAGGGAGCCGTACCTTGGTCAATTTATCAACAGCATGTCGGCGGTCTTCCCAATGGAGACCCTCCCTACTGGGCGCACGATTTCCGCTATGCCAGCTTTGACGATTTTAACGAAGGTCTTCTTCGGTGCGCTCTGCCGTTTTTCAATTCCATTGAGCGCTACCGGGACGCCGCCCGAGCCGTCTACGCCGAGTGCAAGACTCAGGGAATTTGTTACCTCGAGCTGAGTTTCCACCTCGCGTTGGTTGCGGGTCTGCCGGGGACACATCCGCTGGAGGTGATCGAGGCCATTCGCGCAGAAGCTCCTCCAGGGTTGGAGGTCCGGCTATACGCAGGCCTTTTGCACAACGATTACCATGGACTCGTCCGGGAATGGATCGATGAGGCTCCAGCTTGGGCAGGACTTAACGGCCTCGATTTACACGGGCCGGAGGATCTCCCCTATGAGGAGTGGACCTCTCAGGCCTGGGCCGCCATGCGTGCGGCCGGGAAGAAGAATCGGGCGCACGCGGGCGAATTCTGCGGGCCGGAGTTTGTTGCTAGGGTCGTGCGCGATCTTCAGGTCGATCGGATCGCCCACGGAGTGCGGGCTATCGAAGATCCCGCAACCGTCGAACTCTTGATTGCCAAAAAGGTGACCCTGGATGTCTGCCCGATCAGTAACCTGAAGCTCAGGGTAAATGGCATCCACTCCATGCCAGACCATCCAATTCGCCGATTGGTCGACGCCGGGGTCCGGGTTACCGTCAGTTCGGATGATCCGACATTCTTCGGCAATCGCCTGATCGATGACTACGCCGCACTCCATTACGATTGTGGATTCTCGGTCGATGAACTGATCGGTGTCGCGCGTAATGGATTCGAGGTGGCCGACGTAGAATCAGTCCAGAAACAGCAATGGATAGACCAGTTGGAGGACGCACAGAAACGATTCGGCGGAGATGCTCCTTGAAGAGATGGTGGCAGAAGAATTGGTTTCCGACCATGATCCTCGTCGCCGTGGCCATGGGCCTCTTGTTCCCCGGGACGGGACGGGCCGCCGGACCCTGGGAGCCAGAAAAATACGTTAGATTCGCCGTCTTCGGTATCTTTTTCCTGCAAGGCATGGTCCTGCCGGTCCGCGAGCTGGCCAGAGGACTGCTCCTTTGGAAATTTCATACCCTCGTCCTCGCTTTTAATTTTCTTCTCGCCCCCGCTTTGGCCTGGCTCCTCTTCGGGGCTCCCTGGAGTCCCGTCGATCGCAGCACGGCTCTCGGCTTTCTCTACCTCGGAATCCTCCCGACCACCATCTCTTCTGCTGTCGCACTGACTGCCGCCTCAAAGGGAGATTCAGCGTCCGCCCTCTTCGGGGTAACCCTCTCCAACCTTGCCGGAATCATCATGGTCCCCCTGGGAATTGTCTTCTGGATGAACACCGGGGCCGGAGGAGGGGGAGAAGTCAATTTGTCCTTTACCGATGCCTTGATAAGAGTGGCAAAGCTCATCGCTCTTCCCATGGCACTGGGGCAAGCCGCCCGGAACCTGCTGCCCGCAATCGTCCCTTGGACCAGCCACCGGGTCGGCCCCCTGAGCCAGGCTCTGATCGTTTCCATCGTCTGGATACTTTTCGCCAAGAGTGCCGCTTCCGGCGGGTGGGGCGACTTTAACGCCCGGCGATTGGCCTCGACCAGTGCCGGGGTCGTCATCTATTTCGTAATCCTGGGGGCACTTTTTCTCGGGATCTCAGCGACCATCCGCCTGCAAAAGAGCGAAAAAATTGCAGCCTATTTTTGCTGCACCCAAAAGGGCTTGGCCACTGGCGCTCCCATGGCCACAGCTTTTTTCCTCACCGCCAGCGAGGCCGGTCGCATGCCCCCGCTAGGCCTGATCCTCCTGCCCCTCCTGCTCTACCACCCCCTCCAACTGATCGCAGGCAGCCTGCTGGCCTCACGCTTTCAGAACAGTCCCCCCTGAAGATCCAGTAAATTTCAAAAGCACCCAAAACAAAAATTTTATAGCTCTGTCCTAATATTCTTGCCTCAGGCCAGGAATTTCGAGAATTCTGCTTAGCATGGCCAAAAAAAGATATGTGTTACCGGACAACCTGAGTTACTTCCACCTGATGAGCCGGACGGTGAACGGGGAGGATTTGTTTGGAGATGTGGAGAAGGAGGTTTTCCGGAAGATGATCTGGAAGGTGGCCGAGTTTTCCGGGGTGCGGGTGATCACCTATGCGGTGATGAATAACCATTTTCACCTTTTGGTGGAGGTGCCGGAGAAGGCGAAGGAGGTCTCGGATGAGGAGCTGGTGCGGCGGTATCGGCTGCTGTATCCACAGCCCACTCCCTGGCAGCCGATGAAGTGGGAGGTGCTGGAGCAGCACTTGAAGGCGAACCTCGGGGAGGGGC
>CAZWFJ010000099.1:0-15439 GCA_964633135.1 uncultured Puniceicoccaceae bacterium
AAGATGAGCCGAGAACCAACGACTTACGTAAAATATACCCTAAAACAGCTTAAGTTGGGCTAGTACGCGTGACTTGGGATTACGGGTACGCATGGGATTACGATTACGATTGGGATTGGGATAGTCCGCGCTGGATTGCCTCGATTGCGCCTTTCAAGCTGACGGGCTTGGAGATCAAGTGATCGACCTCCTTGAGGATGATTCGACTACCATCTTTTTCCAGCAGGCCCGCTGTCTGGGCGATGACGTATACGGACTCATCCCCTGCCTTGCTGCGGATTTGGCGGGTGGCCTCCTTGCCGTCGATACCGGGCAGCCAAATATCCATAAGGACCACGCGGTGGATTCCGGGGCGGAAGATTTCCACGGCCTCTTCGCCGCTCTCGACCGCATCGAAGTGGAGATGAATCGACTCAACCAGTGCCCCGAGAAAAAACCGATTCGCCTCGTCGTCCTCGACAATCAACACGCGGACATTCTCCAATTTTTTCCGGGGGATAAAATCCTTCGGGACGCGGTATAGAGCCTCCTGCTGCTCCCGAACAGAATCCGACCGGCTCAGCGGCATGTGAAAGGAGAAGGTGCTCCCCCGGTTGGGTGCGCTGTTGACCGCCATGGATCCGCCCACCATTTCCGCCAGACGGCGGCAAATCGCCAACCCGAGTCCCGAACCCTCCGCCATCCCCGCGCTTCCATTGGAACCGCGCTGATACTCTCGGAAGATATTCTCCGTCTCCCCCTCGCCGATTCCGCACCCGTCGTCCTGAACCTCAAGCGTCAGAAAATCCTCCCCCGTTCGCACCCTGATATTGACCTGCCTGCCCCCGCAATGCTTCACTGCGTTGCCAACCAGGTTGTAGAGCACCTGGCGGAGGACGACCGGGTCCAGGACGACCTCCTCCTCACAATCAAACTCCAGGTTGAGCGAGATCCCCGAGCGTCGTGCCGTAGCCGAAAGAGGTTTCAGAAAATCATGGAGAAAAGGCCGGATGGCGATGCGCTCTTCCTCGCGAGGCCCGCCATCGGCCTCAATGCGGGCCAAATCGAGCACCCGATTGATGAGGTCTAGCAGATGCCGACCTGATTGCATGGCCATCTCCAGGTGGCGTCTCACCTTCGGGTCTTCCGCGATCTGCAACGCCAGCTCTGCCGGGCCGATAATCGTGCTCAAGGGAGTACGCAGTTCGTGATTCATCATCGCCAGGAAATCAGACTTCGCCCGATTGGCCCGGTCCGCCTCGTCTTTCGCCCGAAGAATTTCCTCCTTCGCCAGTTGCATCTCGGTGACGTTGATGGCCATCCCGACCAACCGGGGATCTTCGCCAGTTGGCTGGACGATCTCGGCCCGAACCTTGACCCAACGTGTTTTCCCGTCCGCTCCGATCAGCCGATGCTCCTGATCCAGCGTGTCTCCTGCCTCCTTGAGTGCCTGAATCTCTTCCTTCCATCTCGGAAGGTCTTCCGGGTGAACGTTCGAACGAATCTGGTCGATCGGAACCTGCAATTCCTCGGCATCGATCCCATTGATCAGGCAACATCCCTTATCCCAATAGACCATGTCCGTGCCCAAGTTCCATTCAAAGAGTCCGATCTGCGCCAGGGTGAGGGCACGCTTGAGACGATCGTCCTTCTCCCTCAACGTCCTCTGCGCATCCATTTCAATGCTCACATCCTGGCAAACGCCCCTGATCCCCACGCAGACCCCGCCCTCGTTGACCGACTTGCCGATGGCACGCATCCAGAAGGGTCTGCCCTTGGCAGTTCGCATCCGGGCCGACAACCGAAAATCCGTCTGCTTCACCCGTGCCTCCTGGATCACCGAGACCACCCTCTTCCGGTCTTCCTCAGCCACAAAACTTAACGCCTCGGCATAACTGGGAGTAAAATCCAGCGGCACTTCGTGAATCGCCCGGACCTGATCCGACCAGAAGATCTTGCGCGTCCGAAAATTGACCTCCCACCAACCAACGTTCGCAATCTCCCCCATAGAGGCCAGAATCGCCTGACAGCCCAAGCTGCCTTCCCCTAGTTCGGGTGTGGTATCCTCTCTGCAATCGTGACTCATTCTTTGCTCCATCGCGAAATTTAGGCGGCAGCGGAGCAAAGTCAATCCAAACGTGTTCCCCGCTCCGCTACGCAGATCCCCCCTCACAAAATTCCCCTCCCGTCGCGTAGCAATAGGTGAGGGGAACGGCGACAGCCGGTCAGTAAGATTGTTCGAAAAACCACGCCTCCTCTTTGTCACTAGTATGCCCCTTTCGAGAAAATTCATTGTTCGTATACCTAATTTTAGAACTGTCCTATAATTTCCGTCTCAAATCCCCGGATGTCACCGCCCGGCCAGACCGATAATAGAAAGTAGGATTCTCCGCGAGTTTACGGCTAGTCGATGGCATCCGCATGCCACACGCAGCAAACGTCTCTTTTGTATACCATATTTTAGGACTGTCCTATAATATCGAGCATGTTGATAGGCATATTAAATTTTAGCTTGATGGTATTTATTTGTGCATCGGCGGCCGCATTTGCTGCTTGGAGTGCCGGATTTACGGGTTCTTCCGAGGGATCGGAGGCATGGGTTGGCTAGGTCCCTTCAAGGCGGAACTTCGAGCAATGAGTCCAAATAAAAATACCGTGGTAGAACAGCAGGATTCCCTCCACCAGCTGGCGCTGGTCCCCTTCCCCTGCTCGCAGGCGAGGAATTTCCGGGAGGAGCCAGCTGGCGCTGGTCGCTTCGAAACGGGTTCCCCGTTCCGCTACGCAGATCCCCCTTTGCAAATCATGCCCCGAGCGCGCTGGCCATGGCTCCGAGCTTCAACTCCGTCTCGCGCAATTCGCCCTCGGGGTCCGATCCCTCGACGATGCCGCCGCCGGCAAACAGCCTGGCGGTACGGCCCTCCATACGGGCGGTCCGCAGAGCCACGACCGCCTCGCCGTCGCCGCAGGGCTTTTCCCACCCGAGAAAGCCGGTGTAGAGCTTGCGCTCAAAGGGTTCGAGATCCCGGATCAACCGCAGCGAGGGATCTCGCGGCTCCCCACCGACCGCCGGAGTCGGGTGAAGCCTCTCCACGAAGTCGATGAGGGAATGGCCCCTGCTGGCCTGGCCCGTGATCGGGGTCCTCAAGTGCTGGACGTTGGAGAGCCGCAGCAGATGGGGATGATGGCCCACTTCAGGGACCATGCCCATTTCCTCCACCGCCTCGCAAATCGCCCTCACGACATGCCGATGCTCGCGCAAATCCTTGTCGCTCGATAACAGATCATTTCCCAGAGCGGTGTCCTCGTCGAGCGTTTGGCCTCGCACTGCCGACCCTGCCAGAGCCTCGGTCTCAAACCGGCCCCCGCTCAACCGAACCAACCGCTCTGGAGTGGCTCCGATCCAGCTGGCCCCCGAGCCCCGGGAATACGAAAACGCAAAACAGTCCGGATAAGATTCCCGCAGGCCTCTGAGGGTCTCGAGTGGGCGAAAGTCCTCTTCAGTCCGCAAGTCCATCCATCGCGAAAGCACGACCTTGGACACGGCCCCCGTTGCAATCGATTCCAGCGCCCGGGCCACCCGCTGGCGATACAGCTCGGGTTCTTCTTTTTGTACGATCACGGTCCCCAGACGGGGAGCCTCGGCCGGGAGGACGCCGGATCTTGTCGGGCTGGCAAACGACTGGTGGGCACGCAAGACCCGGTCCGCCTCGCCCTCCAGTGCGGTCTCCGGCTCGACCAAAACATTCGCCACCGCCACGCATTCGCGCTCGGTCCGGCATATCTGCCATTTGGGGACAAAGACGGTCGCCGACGGGTCGCCATCATCCAGAAAGGCAAAGGCCTGAAAAAAGAGCGGCCCTGAGAACCAACCATCCAGATCCCCCGTAGCCAGAGTCCGCTGCGACCAGCTCCGGACAAAGTTCCGCACGGCCCGGAAGCGATTCGGCCCTGAAACGTTGAGTCCGGCGACGGATTCCGCTCCCGATACCGCATCGGACCTTCGCTCCAGATAAAGGTGTGGCTGATGCGGCTCATGAATCGATCGCAGAACGGCCAGCGGATCAAGGTCCATGACACGCAGCGAAATACTGGCGATCCTCGCCTCCCCGTCCACCCGAGCACGAGCTTGGCAATATTGCAGAAAGGCCAGCAGTCCCTCCCGGTCACGGGAGCCGAATTTTTGCGACGAAAAAGTCTCCATGGGAACCCACTCGATAAAAACGTGAGGATTGAACATTGCAACCTTCGGCTTCTTCGACCAATTCAGAAGGATAAATCAGGAATGAGCGAATCAGCCATCAGATATCGGAAAACGCCGAAGAGTCCCTTCATCGCTGGGAACGTGCTCTTGGCGGCTCTGGCGGCATCCATCGTCTTTTTTGGCCCGGATCCATGGTCAATCGCAACCGTCC
Source organism: uncultured Puniceicoccaceae bacterium (assembly GCA_964633135.1). GTDB lineage: Bacteria > Verrucomicrobiota > Verrucomicrobiia > Opitutales > Puniceicoccaceae > Puniceicoccus. The sequence continues at coordinate 4,392 of CAZWFJ010000099.1, forward strand.
TGCTGGTGGTACTCTGCCTCGCGGTCGGCGGCCTCCTGACTCTTCTACCCTTTATCCTCGACCAGTTCGCCCTCCTGAACCTGAATCGCGCCCGCTCGACCCAGGCCAGCGTCAATCTCCGGGGAGCAATCGAGAAAGCCGACGAACTCGTTGAGGAGCTCAACGCCCACCGAACACAGGAGAACCCCCTGCGCCTGGTCTCCGAACGGCTGCCCCAACTGGTCGAAGAGAAGCTCAACGAGGCCATTGAGCGGAATCTCCGGAAAACCGATGAACGCCCTGCGGAAATTCTTAAAAAAATCGAACCACTCCCCACCCTCGCCAACGACCTCGAACATCTTCGCGATGAAGTGCGTGTCCTCTCGATCCACGCCGCCACTCGCGAGTTTCTCGAAGCGGGTCTCTCGCGCCTGTCGGAGGAGATTCATCGCGTGGAGCTCAAGCTGGACGCGCTGCGAAGGACCCAGTTTTACGGGATTCATGAATCCGATCCCTCCCCGGCGACAACCCCGGATGCGTCCCAGAGTTCCGCCCAACCTGCCGAGCCAACCCCCGCCCAACCTGCCGAGCCAATCCCCGCCCCCGGAGAACTCCGCCCAACCGGTGACGACTCCCATGGCACGGAGGACGCTTCGGAATCCGACGAATTGGGGGATTTCGACGATTCCGAGGAATGGGAAGAAGAAGAGATGTATCCGGGAGAATTCGAATTTCCGGAGGATACCACCGAGACTGACCCATCCGAATCGGATACCCCACCCCCCGCGAAGACCGAAGGACACGGAGTGGCCAAGGTTATTGTCTCCGCATTTGTCGGAATCCAGAACGGGATCTATCTGCGCGGTGACGGCCCGGGTCTCTCCCCGGACAAAGGTACCCGCCTTGAAATGACCGGCATCGGCGAATGGATTTGGGCCGGTGAGATCGACCGGGAGTTTACGGGCGAGATCTTTCTCAACGATCAAACCCCCTCTGACCTCGGCGCCTTCCCCATTCACCCAGGCGACCTGCTCAAGCTGAATCCCTCCTTTCCCCAAGAGGCCAAGCCATAAAGGATATTCAACGGGTGCATCCAGTCAGAAGAGTCAGCCACTTTTTGCGTTCGTCCGGGTTACAGCCCTTTCCACTCGGAAAAACTCTCCGCAGCTACAGTTGGCGGAAGGCCCGGGCCGACGGAAAGGCCGCCGTCAACGTGGCACTCCTCGACTTCCCCCAGGGCATGGCCTACGCGCTGATCGCCGGCCTGCCGGTGCAAATGGGGATCTTTTGCTCCGCCCTGTCCTCCATCACCGGCCCCTTCCTTGCCAGCTCCCGTTTTGTCATGCTGGGTCCCACCAACGCCACGGCGGTGATGCTCTTGAGTGCCTTCCTTACCCTGGGCTACAGCCCCGAGCAGGCCATCCTCGCCATGCCAATCCTCCTGATCATGGTCGGGATTTTCATGGTCTGTGGCGCCTTCATGCGCATCGCAGCCATCACTCAGTTCATTTCCAGGGCCGTGATCACCGGCTACATCACCTCGGCGGCCTTTCTGATCATCGTCAACCAACTGAAAACCGTGCTCGGTCTCCACGTGCCGCGCGCCGGAACCTTCGCCGAATCTCTCTGGAACCTCCTAAAAGGCATCTCCGGAGTACAGTGGGAATCGATCCTGATCGCCACCATTACCCTCGGAATCTACCTCCCGATGAAACGTTTTGCCAGGGGGCTGCCCACCGTGGCCATTACCCTTTTTCTGGTCGGGATACTGGTCGCCCTGATCCAGCCATTGGGAGTTCACCCCGAGATGCTCGCCCCCATCAACGCCGCCTCCTGGCCCCTCTCCCTCCCCTCGCTGAACTGGGCCGACCTGAACCAGCTCGCAGGAGCCGCTCTCGCAGTGGCCTTCCTCTCTCTCCTCGAAAGTTCCTCGATCGCCAAAACCCTCGCCGCCCAGGCAGGTGACCGTATCGACATCAACCAGCAGATGCTCAGCATGGGTGCAGCCAACTTCGCCTGCGCCTTTGGGTCCGGCATGGCCGTCTCGGGATCCCTTACCCGCTCCGCCCTCAACTTTCGCAGCGGTGCCAAGACTTCCGTTTCCAGCATCTTCAGCGGACTTTTGCTCATCGGCGGTCTCTTCGCCCTCGGAAACTTTGTCGGCTATATCCCCAGAGCCAGCCTCGCGACCCTGGTCATCATCGTGGGAATCTCGCTCATCAACCGTGCCGAAATCCTGGTGATTACCCGCACCACCAAGAGTGACCTCGCCACCTTCCTCGCCACCTTCCTCTGCGGCCTTGCCCTCCCCCTCGATACGGCTATCGCCATCGGTGCCGTGACCTCCGTGCTCCTCTTTGTCCGCAAGGCTGCCCGGCCCGTCCTCAATGAGATTTCACTGGACGATAGTGGCAATCTCCTCGAACGACAGATCCGGGAGGAACGTCCGGAAATCGCCATCGTACACGTCGAGGGAGACTTGTTCTTCGCCTCCAGCGATCTCTTCCTCGAGCAAATGCGCCGCCTCGTCAGCCACCCCCAGCAGCGCGCGATCATCCTTCGCCTGCGCAACGCCCACCACCTCGACGCCACTGCGGCCCTGACCATACTCGAGCTGATTCGCTTCGCCCGAAAGAATCAATGCGCCTTTCTCGTCAGCGGTGCCCACTGCGAAGTCGATGAGATTTTTCGCCGCTCCGGACTGATGGCCGAACTCGGCGAGGAAAACTTCTTTCGCTATAACGAAACCAATCCCAATATCTCTACCCGCGATGCCCTGAAACGTGCCCAGGAGATCACCGGACTTACCTCCGCCGATATCACGATATTCGCCGCCGACAAGACAGGCCAAACCTCTCGGAATCCATAACGAGGGACACCAAAAAGTAAAGGACACCCACTTTTCCCAATCCAGCAGTTTTGTCTTGAATAATCATCGTAGCTCGTAATTTTACTCATCTCTATGAGTAATTTGGGGATGCCCTTTCAGCGGGAGCAGGCTGGAGTGTTGTCAAAGCGCTTGGAGGAACCGCGCCGATTCCTTCAGGTGGTGACCGGGAGCCGTCAGGTTGGCAAAACCACGCTGGTGAATCAGGTAACGCGGAGCCAGTCGCTGCCGGTGCGCTTCGTGAGTGCGGACGAGCCCACCTTGCGCGATTGGATCTGGCTGCGACAGCAATGGGAGGCCGCTCGGATGGAAGCGGTTGGGTCGGGTGGAATTCTCGTGGTGGATGAGATCCAGAAGGTCGGGCAATGGTCGGAAACGGTCAAGCAACTCTGGGACGAGGATAGCCGCAAGGACTGTCCGCTGAAGGTTGTGCTCCTCGGGTCGGCACCGCTGCTGTTGCAACGCGGTCTGACAGAGAGCCTTGCCGGGCGTTTTGAGACGATCCACCTGCCTCACTGGTCGTTGGCCGAAATGGAAGCTGCCTTTGGTTATGATCTGGAGGACTATTTGTATTTCGGCGGCTATCCTGGAGCGGCCCCCTTACGCGACGATCCGGTTCGCTGGCGACGCTATCTCATGGATAGTTTGATCGAAACGAGCGTCTCCCGGGATATTTTGCTGCTCACACGAGTGGACAAACCCGCCCTTCTACGCAGGCTTTTCGAGCTGGGCTGTCGATATTCGGGCCAGATACTCTCCTACACCAAAATGCTCGGCCAGCTGCAAGACGCCGGCAACACTGTCACGCTGGCGCATTATCTCGAATTACTCGGAGCCGCCGGGCTGTTGACCGGACTGCCGAAGTTTGCGGGCGAGACCGTGCGCCAGCGATCCTCCAGCCCCAAACTCCAAGTTCTCAATACCGCTCTGATGTCGGCTATGGAAGGTCTTTCGCCCGAAGAATCGAGGAAAGACCGCAGCTTTTATGGACGGCTGGTTGAATCGGCAGTGGGGGCCCATCTGGTCAATGCCGCGCGGGCGGAAGGACTTGAGGTCTTCTACTGGCGTGATCGCAACCGGGAGGTGGACTTCGTCGTTCGCAGAAACCGGAAACTGACCGCGTTCGAAGTCAAAAGCAGACTTCGCAGGGACAGCCTCCCCGGAATGTCCGCCTTTGTGGACGCCTATCAACCGGCGCGTTGCCTCTTGATCGGCGGCGACGGGATCCCTCTCGAAGACTTCCTGAGGAAGCCTGCCACGCATTGGCTGGAAGGCTTCGAGAAGCCGGGGGATTAAAGGACACCCATGGGGGATTAAAGGACACCCATGATTTCTCAAAAACCACAAATCCGATCCTGCAGGGAGACGGTCCGGGCGGAGTTCACTTGGACGCGGGCCAGGACTTCGCCCAACAGGTAGATCGAACCCGTTAGCAGGACGGGATCCGGCCCGTCCGGCAGTCCACTGACATCCCCACCCGGGAACAGTGCCTCCACGCTTGATTCGAGAACCTCTCCTCCAAAATCATCCGGCATTATTGCCCTCATTTCCGAAAAATCCAGTGCCCGGGGCTGCGAGGGGCGCACGAGAAAAATCCTCCTCGCATACGGGGCCACGATCCGCAAAACCGCCTTCGCCCGGGTCTCGCCCAGGCTGCCGACAATGATATCCATCGCACCGGAAGGGGGGCCGATCTCGGTCCGCAAGTTTTTCGCCAATTCCACCGCCCCCTCGGGATTGTGCGTACAGTCAAAAATGATCCGCCGCCCTCCGATGTTTTGGTCCTCCCAGCGACCCGCCCAGCGGACCTCCCGAAACCCGCAGTCAATGGCCCTGGAATCGAGAGGAAAACGATCCCGGACTCCCTCCAGGATCAGCTGGGCGACTCCGGCATTCCATCGCTGGTACTCCCCCACAAGGTTCGTAAACGGCAGCTCCCGGCTCGAAAATCGCTCCACGACCGACGATACCGGGCAATCTAGCTCCGCCGCCCTGCTGCGAATTACGGACTCCGCCTTCGAGGGCAATCGCCCCAGAACAACCGGGATGCCCGGCTTCAGAATTCCCGCCTTCTCCCATGCGATCTTTTCAATCGTATCCCCGAGGATCTCGGTGTGGTCGAGGCCGATCGAAGTGATCGCCGTAATCTCCGGGCGGACAATATTGGTCGCATCCAAACGCCCCCCCAGCCCAACCTCTAGTATCCCGCAATCCACCTCCAACTCCGCAAAACGAACAAAGGCCATCAGGGTCATAAACTCGAAAAAGCTTGGGTATTCTCCATCCCCCTCCCCAGGCAGCCCGCCGGCAAGTTCCCGCAGCCTTTCGGCAAGACCACTGATCTCCGCCTCCGCCATCGGCTGCCGCCCGATCTGTATCCGCTCCCCAAGGTGGACCAGATGGGGCGAGGTGTAGAGTCCAGTCCGGTATCCCCCCGCCCGCAGGGCCGACTCGACCAGCGCACACACCGATCCCTTCCCATTCGTCCCCGCCACGTGGATGGACGCAAACCGTCGTTCCGGGTTGCCCGCCGCCGCCGCAAACCGAACCATCCGTGAAATTCCATACTTCGACCCCCGATTCCGGAGGCCAAAAAGAAAATCGCGCACCGCCACAAACGGATCAGACTCGCCTTGATCGGAACTAGACATCAGGCCAGAAGTCTCGCCACAGAACGGTCCGTGACAAGCCGATACCAACACTCACCAAAGAGGCCACATCATTTTCCGGGGAAAACTCCCGGATCCCAATCGCCGCTTTCGATCCAGGAACCATCCCATCGCTCGATCCCCCGCAAATCCATCCCGTAGGCCCACACCAAGTCCGCCCGGTCGCTGTTCTCGCGGTAAGCCTCCACCCGCAGCCGATCATACTCGTTTCGCCCGGTCCCCCGGTGGGCCGGATCAAATCCTTCCAATGCATCCAGGCCCGCCAACGACTCTGGATCCCGCAACTCCAAAACCACCCCCTGCACCCATCCTTCCTCATCGAAAACCGCCGCCGGATATCCAACCGAAAGGTGAAACAGCTTCCCGCGCACCCGGGCACGCCACCAGGATTCAACCCTCCCCTCGCAAAACTGCCCCCAGTAAAAGCCCCCAGGCTTCAGGGTCCCGTAAACAAAAACCCGCAGGTCTTCAAACCATCCCAGTCCGTTTCGATCCTTTTCCATTGCGAACTCCTGTCCCCGAATACAATTCGACACCATCGAACCGAGCCGAAAAGGACTTTGCTACATCAAAATTGAAGCCGTCGGATCAGCCTTTCCCTCCCATTATCCAACAGAATCCATGGGTGCCCCGGAAATTCTTACCACATCGGTGAAGTCCTCGATACCCGTGGGACGGCCAATGGACTCTACCGGTGAGAATCCTGAGCCAGGTCACTTGAGAGAGGATTATTGATTGGATTCGGAAGCGGATCGGCAGCGTTCCTCCTCCTCCCGCCAAGCGTCGTAGTTATCCCACACGTCTTTATCCGTCCGTTGTTTTTCACTGGGCTTTACGGGGGCTACTGTATGACGCGGGGTGCTGACGCTCTGGCAGGTCTCGGCAGGCTGGATTTCCGTAATCTCCTCGATCTGATAAAGAAGCCAAACCTTCTGTTCGTGCAGCTGCTTACGGATTCTGGTGAGTTCCGATCTGGACCTCTCTCGCATTGTCCCGCGCTCGGCCGCTTCAAAATTGAAGGCCGGATGGCGTTTTACCTGGCGCAAGGCATGGCGAAGCGGTTCGACGTGGGAGCGATGATAGGCAGCCAGATCGCGGAGCCGGGCGAGTCCCAGGCGGAGGGAGAGTCCGCCCACCTCCATATCGCAGACAGCCTCAATCCGTTGCAGTGCCTCGAGGTCGCCATCCTCGTAGGCGGTTTGCAGTTCGTGCCACCTGCGCTCCCGCACGGGTGATTCCAGATCGGAATGGTCAGGATGGAGGCGTTTGGCGAGGGTTCGGTAGAGTGATTTTACGGCGCCGTCTGCCGAGGAGGGTGATCGCCCAGCAATTGTTTTGTTGCGCCACTGTTCGTCTTCGCTGGCATTGGCTCCGCCCCCGAAGGCACTCTCAAAAGCTTTGCGAAACGCCTCGGCCGCCTCTTGGAATTCGCCCCAGTCTTCCTCGTCCTCAAACTCATCATCGTCTTCCTCGTCCTCACTTTCGCCCTCTTCCTCCTCTGTGGGAGGCACAAAGGAGTAGAGGGTTCCCTCGCGGAGTCGCCGCATCAGTTCCGAGTGGATTTCTTCGAGTTTTTCGGGACGAAAGCAGGAATACCACTCCAGATGGTCGAAGACATACTCCAAGGAGCCGATTTCCTCCTTCATCTCCCGGATCTCGGTGAGCAAGGAGCCAAATTCCGAATGGTACCAGCGCTCGTAGGCGGCCATTTCCACCTCCTCGAATTTGCGCAAACGCTCTTGTTTCTTGCGCAACTCGGTGCGAAGACGGCGGCATTGGGTGAGCAGTTTTTTCAGAAACGGCTTTTGGTCGACGACGAGGAGAGGGGCCGGATCGGTAGGCTTCATTATCTTTCGCGACTGAATGGCGCGGGCCGATTTTGGGTTCTTTCCCGTTTTGCGTTTACCCATCCTCCCATGCATGGACGGAGTGGCTTCGAATGCAAGTCTCAAGGTCAAATCTGAAAGTCCTGCCCCCCCGTCAGCTCATGGAGCCCGCACTCCCGTTTGCGTCCACCGAAGCGGGTTTCCTCTTCGGTCATCCCCTCGGAGAGTTTGCGGGTGCTGTGCCAATCGCCGACGGAGACGTAGCCCTGTTCCCAGAGCGGATGATAGGGGAGGTCATGTTGGGTGAGGTATTGATAGATGTCGCGATTGGACCAATCCAGTATCGGATAGATTTTGTATGTTTGGTTTTGTTGTTCGAGGAACTTCCTGTCTTTACGCGAGCTTCCCTGTGCCCGACGGAGACCGGAAATCCAAGCCCGGGCACCGAGTTCGCGCAGGGCGCGGTTCATGGGTTCCACTTTATTGTCGCGGTTATACTGTCCCAGTTCGTCGAGATTGCCTTCCCATCTTTTTCCGAAGAGGGCCTCCTGGCGGGCGGCTGTCATGAGTGGATTATAAACGCGCAGATCAAGATCGAGCATGCGGGTCAAACGATCGGCGAAGCGATAGGTTTCGGGAAAGAGGTAACCGGTATCGACGAAGACGACCGGTGGTTTCGGGGCGCGGGTGCCCACCATGTGAAGGAGAACGGCCGACTGTATCCCGAAGCTGGTAGAGAGGACGATCTCACCCGCGAACTGGCGCATGGCCCAGCTGACCCGGTCTTCGGCGGTTGCTCCGGCGAGGGTTTGGTTGGCTTCTTCAACGGAAAATGAATCGATCATGATGAAGTTGAGGATGCAGGGGAATGGGCAGCGTGCAACTTTCCCTTTTCGGGGGGGTTGTATCAACGCTTTGGCCAACCGGGGGGGAAGGGCGCTCAAGAATCGGCGGCGGCCTGGATTGCGGTCACTGCGATCGTGTAGATAATGTCGTCGATCAAGGCACCACGGCTCAGGTCGTTCACGGGCTTGCGCAGCCCTTGGAGCACCGGGCCGATTGAGATCAGGTTGGCACTGCGCTGGACGGCCTTGTAGGTCGTGTTCCCGGTGTTCAGGTCAGGGAAGACGAATACGTTGGCGCGTCCGCCGATAATGCTATCGGGCGCTTTTTTGCGGGCCACGTCCGGGATGGCGGCCGCATCGTATTGGAGGGGTCCGTCGATGAGGAAATCGGGGTTCGTGGCGCGGGCGAGTTCGGTTGCTTTGCGGACCTTTTCGACATCGACTCCGGAGCCGGAGGAGCCGGTGCTGTAGCTGATGAGGGCCACCCGGGGTTCGATTCCGAACTGTCGCGACGTCGCGGCGCTTTGCAGGGCAATATCGGCGAGCTCCTCGGCACTGGGATCCGGGTTGACGGCACAGTCGCCGTAGACGAGTACCTGTTCCTGGAGGCACATGAAAAAGATCGAGGATACCAGGCGGGCGTCCGGCTTCGTTTTGATGAGCTTCAGAGCGGGCCGGATCGTATTTGCGGAGGAGTGGACGGCTCCAGAGACCAGGCCATCGACCTCATCCAGGGCGAGCATCATCGTTCCGAGGACGACGGTATCTTCGAGTTCCTCGCAGGCGCGTTCCTCGGTCAATCCCTTATGGCGGCGGCGTTCGAGAAGGGGTTCGAGGTAGCGTACGGAAATTTCGTTTGGGTCGAGGATCTCAAGTTCATCCGGGAGATGAAGCCCCTGGGCGGAGGCGATGCGGCGCACCTCGTCCGGACGTCCAAGGAGTACACAACGGGCGATATGGCGGTTTGTGCAGGTGATTGCTGCGGCGATCGTGCGAGGTTCCTCGCCCTCGGGAAGGACGATCTTCCGGTTGGCCTTGCGGGCGGTCCGGGTCAGTTGATGGCGGAACGCGGCGGGGGAGAGACGGGTCTCGATCTCGGTGGACATGCGTTCTTGAAACCAGCGGAAATCAATGTGCCGGGCCACGTAGTCCATGGCCTGCTCCATGCGGTCCATATCGTCGGCCGGGATATGGGGAGAAATCCGGGAAAGGGCCGAGGCGGTCGTAAAACTCTCGGTTTGCACCCGCAGGACGGGGAGCTTGCTTTCCTCAATCCCGGGGCGGCAGAGTTCGAGGACATTTTCCCGCATGGGTACGCGACCGGTCACAATGAGGCCTGCGAGCGGAACTTTGTTGATGGCCGAAAGACAAACAGCCATGAGCACATCGTCGCGGTCGCTCGGGGTGACGATGAGTGCACCCGGTTTGAGGACATGGAGAAGATTGGCGACGTTCCGGGCGCAGAGGTCGATGGAGTGGACCCGACGGGATTCCTTATCGCCGGGAAAGAGCACCTCGGCCTGGAGAAATTCGGCCACATCGCGCGTGCGCACCGCTCGCAGTGCCGCGTTCTCGGGGACACAGCCGACGAGATCCAGGTGTCCTTTCGAAAAGATCGACGATTCGCTGGAAATTCTCTGGCGGGTTAAGGCCATCCACTCATCGATGGATTGCTTGTTTTCGAGGCCGGAAGGGGTCGATCCACTCTCGTCGAGCGGAATCCGGTTCGCGATGCAGCCCACGATGGCGGGATTGGAAACGCCGCCGTGGACGGAGGACGACATCTCAATCTCGGCGGAGAAGGAGCGGGAGGGGTCTCCGGTATAGCGGCCCACGTAGAGGATCTCGGCACCGATCGCACGGGCGACATCCCGGTTCAGCCGATTCTTGAAGGTCTGGGATTCCTCGGCGAGAAGGCCCTCGATGACGAGGACATCCGCCTTTTCAGACAAGCCCTCGATCATCTCGACAACCCGCTCCAACAGGTCGTCGATGCGGTTTTCGCGGATGTATTGCTCGGCCTCGGTGAGGTCGATCGGGGCTGGCGGTTTGATGCTCAGGAGCCGCTCCGCAAAGACAATGGATGGGTCGCGTTGCTCTTCCCTGGCGGGGCGCTGGCTAATCGGTTTGCAAAAGGCTACTCGTATCCCCCGGCGATCGAGGGCGCGGGCCGTCCCGAGCGATGTAGTCGTCAAGCCCGCGTCGGCAGAAGAGGCACACAGATAAAAACGATGTTTCTTCATGGAAAATGAACCGGAGGAAAATCCTGCCCCTGATCTGTCCGTCAAGGATCAGAAGGGGATGTCGTCCGGAGGGGCCTCCTCCTGTGCCGTCCCGGAGTCGGTCGAGTCTTCGCCCGCAGAGCCACTACGGGCACCGCCGGACGGGTTGACCTGCCACGCACTCAGGTTGACGTAGTAGTTGCCTTTCCACTCGCGGCCCCGGATGTCGAACTTGACCGTTACCGTGTCGTTGGGCGAGATGCCCTCGAGTAGCTGGATTTTATCCTGCACGCACTCGAACTTGATATCCTGCGGATATTTGCCGTCTTCCATCGTGACTACAAACTCCCGTTTGCGAAATCCACTCCCGAAGGTCTGTTCGTCGAAAACTTCTTTTACCGTTCCTTCCAGTTCAAACATATCCTCAAGGATTCGCCGCCGAACCGCACGTGTCAATCCATGAGGAGAGGGAATCGTGGCGTGGGGCGAAATTTTTCAGTGCCGGGAAAGTAGAGGCACACATCCCGTAGCAGAACGGGTCACAAAACATAGAAGGCAAAACATAGAAGATGACATGGGAGGAGTTGTCAGGAGCGAGAAATCGCCAGATGACTTTCCTT
>CAZWFJ010000100.1:0-15385 GCA_964633135.1 uncultured Puniceicoccaceae bacterium
CCGAGAACCAACGACTTACGTAAAATATACCCTAAAACAGCTTAAGTCGGGTTAACGAAGCTCATCCTCAGGGACAACGATACCGAGTTTGTCGCAACCTGTCCAATTTTTCGGTTCCCGCTCAGTTTGCCGCCTACGGGAGGTTTGTGCAAAAAAAGCGGCCCGGTGGGAACCGGACCGCTCGTTTGATCGGAAAATTTGGAATCTGATTCCCGTTAGCTTTTCGCTGCGAGATAATTCTCGTTGGCCTTGCCCCAGTCGACGACGTTCCAGAAGGCCGCGATATAGTCCGGGCGCCTATTTTGATACTTCAGGTAGTAGGCGTGCTCCCAGACGTCGAGTCCGATGACCGGGATGCCGGTGCATTCCACCGTGCCCTTCATCAAGGGGCTGTCTTGATTGGCGGTCGAGCAGATGCACAGGCTGCCGTCTTCTTTTACGGAGAGCCAGGCCCATCCGCTACCGAAACGACCCGTCGCTGCGGTCGTGAACTTTTCTTTCAAGCCTTCGAACCCGCCGAGCTCGCTCTTGATGGCCTCGGCCAGTTCTCCGGTAGGTTCACCGCCCCCGTTGGCACTGAGGATCTTCCAGAAGAACGAGTGGTTCGAGTGACCTCCACCGTTGTTGCGGACGGCCGTGCGCTTTGCCTCCGGGACTGCGGAGAGATCGGCGATGAGTTCATCGACCGGCTTCTCGGCGAGTGGAGTGTCGCCGATCGCGTCGTTTAGCTTCGTCACATAGGTGTTGTGGTGCTTCGTGTGGTGAATCTCCATCGTCCGCGCATCAAAGTGCGGCTCGAGAGCATCGTAGGGATATGGTAGGTCTGGTAGTTGATAAGCCATAGTGGTTTCTGGTTGGTTAGGTTTCTTTTGGTGTGAGCCTTCATTGTGTTGCGGAGTGGGGGCATCCGTCAACCATCTGGCACTTTTATTTTTCGTTTTTCCGCAAAGAATGCCTGGAGTAGGGCGTGGGAATCCTCGGCGAGGACTCCGGCGGTCACCTCGGGATAGTGGTTTAGGGTGGAGGTTTTCCGCACGTCTCCAGCGCCACCGAGGTAGCCCATTTTGGGGTCGCCGATCCCGAACACGACCCGCCCGACCCGGCTCATGATCATGGCGCCGGCACACATGGGGCACGGCTCCTTGGTAACGTAGAGCGTCATGGCGTTGAGTCGATTGTCACCGAGGAAACGGGCTGCCTGCGTGATCGCCAGGATCTCGGCATGGGCAGTGGGGTCGCCGGTCGATTCGACTTCGTTGTGGGCGCAGGCAACGATCGCCCCTGCGTGGGTTACGACCGCCCCGACCGGAACTTCGTCGGCTTTCCACGCGTCGATTGCCTGGTTGTAGGCCAGGCTCATGAAGAAGACGTCGTCGCGCTCGAGCTGGGAAGGAAACTTTTTTTCGAAGGGACAATTCACGGAGTCCTTGACACTGGGCAGTTTTTTCCACAACGACAAGTCAGTAAAAATGATTATGGCAGACGATGAAGTAGAAGTAGAAGGCAAGATTGTCTCGGTGCTCCCAGGGACGATGTTCCGGGTTGAACTGGCCAACGGCCATCGTGTGCTTGCGCACATCTCGGGAAAGCTGCGAAAGCACTTCATCAAAATCACCACTGGCGACACGGTGAAAATGGTGATGAGTCCTCACGATCTCGACAAGGCCAGGATCACCTACCGTCTTCGCAATTCGAACGCTAACCGCAACGCGCCGATTCGTAGCTACGGCCCGCGGAATCGACGAAAGTAGGGGAGGGGGGGCCTTCTTCCAAATGGGCGAGGTCTTTCGCCTCGGCCTGAATCAGTTGACTTAATCGGGTTTTCTTTGTTTTCTTTCGATTCCTAATACCATGAATTAAGAATCCCAACACTCTCTAACCCTACTCACAACCATGCCAAAAGCTAACTCCATCATCGAAACCGTCGGGAACACTCCTCTCGTCAAGATTAACAACCTGACCCGGGACATTGACGCCGAGATCTATCTCAAGTGCGAATTTTTCAATCCGCTCGCCAGTGTGAAGGATCGTATTGGGAAAGCCATGATCGAAGCGGCTGAGAGGGATGGAAAGCTCAAGCAGGACAGCGTAGTCATTGAGCCGACATCCGGGAATACGGGCATCGCATTGGCCTTTGTCTGCGCGGCCCGGGGATACCGGCTCATTTTGGTCATGCCCGACACAATGTCCACCGAACGCCGGGTGCTTTTCCGCATGCTGGGAGCCGAGCTGGTGCTGACCCCCGGTGCCCGGGGCATGAGTGGTGCGATTTTGAAAGCGAGCCAGCTCGTGGATGAATATGGCGGCAAGGCTTTCATGCCCCAGCAGTTCGAGAATCCAGCCAACCCCGAGGTTCACCGGAAGACGACCGCCGAGGAAATTTGGGCCGATCTGGAGGGCGACATCGACGCCTTTGTTGCCGGTGTCGGCACCGGGGGAACGATCACGGGGGTGTCTGACGTGATCAAAGGCCGAAAGAACTTGCTGACCGTCGCCGTGGAACCCACGGCGAGTCCAGTTATTTCCGGGGGGAAGCCCGGACCGCACAAGATTCAGGGAATTGGTGCCGGATTTATCCCGAAAAATTGCGACACCTCCCTGATCGACGAAGTGATCGCCGTGTCCAACGAGGACGCACTGGAGACGGCCCAGCAGCTGGCCCTGTCGGACGGAATTCTCGGGGGAATATCGACCGGAGCGAATGTGTTTGCCGCTATGCAGCTGGCGAAAAAGGACGGAATGGCCGGGAAAAAGATTGTGACCATTGGGTGCAGTTTTGGAGAGCGTTACCTCAGCACGCTCTTGGCATCCAAGGCGCTTGAGGAAGTCAAGCAACTGCCTACTTCCGAGCTGCCCTCCTAGTGAATGGTGGTGCCCTGGTTCGGCTTTGTCAGGTAGCTGAAACCCCGGGCCGATAATTTAACCAGACGCTCTTCCCCGGTGCGGCTTGCGGGATCGGCCGAAGCGGCCAACTCCAATTCACCCTCGGGAACCAGTTCGAACACGCCGCCCGGTCACTCGTGGCGGGAGAAGCGGCGAGAGAGCTGGCCGAAGATGGTTTCGCGCTCCTCGGGGATTATGGCACAAACCCGCGATGCGGGTCCGCCCGTCGTCTCATCGGATCTGCTTATGGAGAGCCACTGCATGTATGAGGAAATGAAGGCGGTAGCTTCCCGGGCGGAGGCGGTATTGATCGAAGGTATGGGGACCGCAGGAGCGGGTTCCGAGACCGGTCTGGTGGATATCGAGATTCAAATGGACGGTATCGCGCGGACTTAAGTCGGTGGTGTGATCGGCGGCGATCAGATCCTGGGCGGTAAAATGGCTGGCGGAGGCCTCGATTAACCCCGGGTTAGCGGCAGTAAATTTCACGCCGAGTCCTTGGCCGTCGGTTAAGGTGAGCCACCGCACATCGCAGTGGTTTCCGTGTTCCTGCGGAAGAATGTAAGGCACGTATTGATCGGCTACGCTGGTGCTGTAACGCGCAACTGGGTAACCGGTCTTGCGGTCGATGTAATTCTCCTGGGGACCGCGTCCGAACCAGGTAAACCGGTCGAATGGCGGCAACAGGCTCAGGGTTACACCAAGGCGGGGCAGTTCTTCCACATCAAGATTCGCATCGATTTCGTTCTCTACCAGCAACGCACCGGCTGGCGTGAGTGAATAACGGTGTACATGTCGGAATGCCTCCTCGAACTTCGGTGTGCTGATGCGGTGCGTAACTTGAACGACTGGAGAGTCTTCCCCGGTCGGACCATTGAGGATTTGCACATTCTCGAGGTTATGCTCGGCTTTAGGCAACCCGGCATCGTGCCACCAGCCCATGGCGCGATTCTTCCAGGCTCCCTCGCGTTTGCGCACCCCGTCGTTATCAGTGGGGCAACGCCAGACATTAAGGCTGGGGCCTTCGTTGAGAATCTCCTCGCCGTCGACCGAGATACTGGCAATCCGTCCGCTGATTCGATCGAGTACGACCGCAAGCGAGCCGGAGGCGAACGAAATTTCCGCCTCGCCTTCATTGAAATGCGGCATAGGAAGTTCCTGGGGTGTAGGCAGACCGCGCTGAATGCCGGTGATGGGCAGGGCAAATTCTTCCCATGCCACCTCATGCCCGGCGGGGCACCATGGGAGCGCATCGCGCACAGTGAAGCGTACCAGCAGATGACCTTCCTGCCCGCTGTAAAGACCAGGTGGGTTAATGCCGGAAAGGCGAATCTCGGTCTCCGCGCCGGGGGCCAAATCAGGCAAGTCGAAGGTACCACAATCGACATCCTCCCCGTCGACCCGCAAGACCCAGGCGGCTTTCAGCCATTCGAGTCCGCAGAAATCCTGCTTGTTGCGCAGGAGGAGTCGTCCGGTGGCCAAGTCGATCGCCCGCAGACTGATAGGTTGCGCCAGTTTCTTGTGTTCCCACATCTGGCTGTGCGGTTTGCGATCCGGCCAAACCATTCCGTCACAGACAAAATTTCCGTCGTTTGGCTCGTCGCCAAAATCGCCGCCATAGGCCCAAAAAGGGCGGCCGTCTTCGGTTTCCTTGAGGATACCGTGGTCGACCCATTCCCAGATGAAGCCGCCTTGCAACCCGTGATACTTTTCGAACGCTGCGAAATAATCGGAGAGACCACCGCAGGAGTTGCCCATAGCGTGGGAATACTCACAAAGAATCATGGGGCGGGGATCGTTCTTTGGTTCCAGCGCCCATTCAATGATGGCATCGGGGTGGGCATACATGGGGCAAACCACATCCGTTGCAGCGTGGCCGCTATGCCAGGAGCTGCCCAGCCAGTTGTTGATCGCACCCTCATAGTGCAACGGGCGGGTGGGGTCGTAGTGGCGGATCCAAGCTGCGCCGGCATCATGACCCGGGCCGTACCCACTCTCATTGCCCAAGCTCCAGAAAATTATGCAGGCATGATTTTTGTCACGCAATACCATGTTGGTAAGCCGATCGAGCCATGCCGCCTGATACCTCTTATCCTGATTGGTGTGGTGGATGTGCGCGTGGCTCTCAATGTTGGCCTCGTCGATCACATACACTCCGTATTCATCGCACAAATCATACCATAGCGGTGCATTGGGATAATGGCTGGTGCGCACCGCGTTGAAGTTGAATTGTTTCATCAGCTCGATGTCACGGATCATGGCCTCCCGATCGATTGCTTTTCCGGTGCGATCATCGTGCTCATGTCGGTTGACGCCTTTTATGAGCGGGGTTTTGCCGTTGATTCGCAATTCCCGATTGGCGATTTCGATTTTGCGAAACCCGATCCGGCAACGGGTGGCCTCTACCAACCGTCCGGCGCGGTAGAGTTCTACGACCACGGTGTAAAGGTTCGGCGTTTCAGCGGTCCAGAGCTCCGGCGCGGGAATTTCCTGTTCCACATCCACCTGAAAAAACTGCTTTGTATAAGGCCCGCCACTGACCTGCGGGACGAACTTTTCCAGGGGCTTTGCCAGGATATTCTCCCCTGCGGCGTTATGCAGGCTCACTTTGACAATCAATTCGTCCGGGAGATCTTCCGTCAGATCGACCGGATGTCCGATCTTTACATTACCGCGAAAAATCCCATCAATAAGATTATCCTGCAGATCGCCCCGGGCGATGACATCTTCGATATAAAGCTCTTCAGTGGAGTAGAGGCAGACTTCGCGGAAAAGTCCTCCGAGCCACCACTGGTCCTGGTCCTCCACATAGCTGGCGTCGGAATAGCGCACAACGACGACGCTTATCCGGTTTTCCTCACCGCACCGCACGGCTTCCGTCACATCGAACTCGCTGGGCAGGCGGCTGTCCTTGCTCATGCCGACTGGCCGACCGTTGATCCACACATAAAGCACGCTCTCCGCCCCCCCGAAATGAAGAACGAGCCGGCGACCCTCCCATTCTGCGGGCACATCAAACACCCGGCAATATACGCCGGTGGGGTTGTTCTCCGGGACATGCGGAGGCAGGCCGTTCCAAGGCATTCTTACGTTGGTATAGTGTGGCTTGTCATAGCCCTGCATCGGCCAATTGCCCGGCACCCGGATGTCCGAGGAATCGGTGCCGAGAGGGCTGTCCGGATCCCGCGCAAACCGCTCCTGCACCTGCTCTGGCCGGTCGAACAGCTGAAATTTCCATATGCCGTCGAGCGATTGCTTCCATGGACTCCACCCGTCGGCGCGCGGGTTGGCCAAAGCCGTTGCTGCCTCCGGAAACGGCCACAGCAATGGCCGCGTCGGTAACCGATAGAAATGGGTAAACTCCGGGGTCTTCCAGGTTTTTTGATGGCAGAATTCAAGCATGATACTTTTACCTGTATCTTTGCGGAATATCTGATGGCGACTCTTTTTTGATTGTGGTCTTTTCCCTGGGATGGCGATGATGACCGGGACAGGCGATGCTTCTACAATGGCAGGGTCGCTCATAGCCATTAAGGTGATCGGCATTCAAAAACTCCAGTACGGCGGCGCGGGCGATGGCTCCCAAAACTAGGACTCCGAGGAGAGAGGAGAGAAGTAGTTCGTTTTTGCCTAGCTAGACTCAGTTCTACGTCCCATTTACTTCTCCCAAGACAACTGACCCGGTTGTTGAGGTCGACGAGCTGCCAACTGAGTGAATCCAAGGGTTGCTTTTTACGGGGCATCTGGCCATCTTCGGCCCCCTATGAGTAGTGAAATGGCGAAAATCGAGACGACCAAGGGCACAATGGTGGTCACGTTCTGGGAGGACGTAGCTCCCAAAACTGTGGCGAATTTTAAGAAGCTGGCCCGGGAGGGCTTTTACGACGGGACGGCTTTTCACCGGATCATGAAAGGTTTCATGATTCAGGGGGGGGACCCCTTGACCAAGGATGAGTCGAAGTCCCACCTGTGGGGCACTGGTGATCCGGGCTATAAGATCAAGGCCGAGTTTAATGCGAAGCCACACCAGAAGGGAGTCCTCTCCATGGCCCGCTCAGCGCATCCAGATTCGGGAGGGTCACAGTTCTTCATCTGCCTAGGAGACTGCTCCTTTCTCGATGGGCAGTACACCGGCTTTGGGGAGCTTCAGTCGGGCGTGGAGGTTCTGGAGACGATCGGCGATACTCCTTGCGAATTCGGTTCCGGGGGCGAGAAAAGCAGACCCACCGAGCGCGTAGAGGTGACCAGGGTCACGGTGGAGTAGAGGGCCGGGATGCGGGCAGGTGGCCCCTCCCATGGTGGTCAAAACCAGTGGTAGAGGAAAAAGTAGATGAGGACCCCGGTCACGGATACGTAATACCAGAGCGGATACGTTATCCTTGCCCATTTGCGATGGCTCTCGAAGCGTCCTTTTATCGCCAGGTAGAGGGTGCGGAAGATGAGAGGAAGGATCACCATGGCGAGGATGACATGGGTGATCAACATGAGATAGTAGACCGTTCTCCATGCGCCTGCCCCTCCAAACTCAGTGTGGACCCCTCCCTTTAGCACTTTGTCGAGTACGTAGAAAAACAGAAAAACAGCACTGAGGACCAGCGCGAGGATCATCGAGTTGCGATGCGCCTCCCTCCTTCCGGCTTTGATGAAGGCGAAGCCAGCTGTGAGGCAGATCGCCGCCGAACCGTTGAGGGCCGCATTGAGGGCGGGTAGGGAGATGTCCATAGGTCGTCTTAGGAATAGGTGCGGTCAAAAATGAGAACGATGAGCAGGAGTGGTAAGTAGAGTAGGCTGAAAAGGAACAGCCGGTTGCCAGTCGTTTCTCCGGATCGCACCGTTTTGGCAAAGCGAATCCCCTCGAAAAGAAAAATCGCGTTGAGCAGGAGCGCGGAGGTTCCGTAAATCCAGCCAACCTCGCCCAGAAAAACCGGGGCCAGGCAGGCGGGAAATAGAAGGATCAGGTAGAGAAAGTTTTCGCGCACCAGCCTCCTTCCATCCGGGCGGGTTACGGATAGCATTTGCAGCCCTCCTCGGGCGTAGTCGTTGCGGCAAAGCCAGGCGATAGCGAAGAAATGGGGCATCTGCCAAAGGAGAAGAATCAGGAAGAGCCAGAGTCCAAGCCCGTCGACGCGACCGGTGGCCGTCGACCAACCGATCAAGGGAGGGAGTGCCCCCGGGATCGCCCCGATATGAGTACACCAGTGTGTGCGCCGCTTTAAGGGAGTGTAGACCAGCACGTAGATCAGCACCGTGGAGACAATTAAAAGGGTGGAGGATACAGGGAGGAAAAGAGCCGCGATGCTACAACCGATCAGCACAGTGACGATTCCAAAGACAAGAGAGGGGACGACTTCCACTTGACCAGAGGGAAGCGGGCGGTCTTTGGTGCGATCCATTTTCCCGTCAATTTTTCGCTCGGTCACCTGGTTTAGCGTTAGCGCTCCCGCAGCCGAGAGAAAGATGGAGAGGCCCACCGCCAGAAAAGAATGCCACTCAAATCGATTCGGTGCGGCCAGATAACCAGCCAGTCCCGTGAGGGTGGAAAGGAAGGCGAGTCGCGGCTTGGTCAGGTCAAGGTAAACTCCCCAGCAGGTTCTGGCCGAGTCAGTTGCCTTGGCCGGGAAATTTCCCGGTTCGGGACTCTTTGTTTTACTGGACATGAGCGATCTCGGCGGTGGGATGAACAGGCGTTCCCGATCCAGGGTGCGCACTGCGGGTCGACCATAAAATGGAAACCCAAAGCGTGGTCAGCAGAACGGCTCCGTTTAGCATGTGGAGGGTGGCGACGTGGGGGTTGCGCAGGGTCTCAAGGATTAACCACCCGAGCCAAACTTGGAGAATCGTGAGCAAAATCGCCGCCATTCCAAACTGGCGGGCATAGGAGTGCCAGGTGCGCTGGCCGAAGCTGAGTACCGTGTAGAGGATGATCCCGAGTCCCCCGATCATCCCGAGGGTGCGATGAAGAAAATGAACCCAGACACCAAATTGATCGCTGGAGGGGATCCAGTTCCCTTCGGCGGAGGCGGCAGGAAAGGTCTGGATGGCCAAAGCCGCACCGCTGTGGCGCATGATTGCTCCGATGAGAATAGCGACGACCAGGGTGGCAAGGGTAGCGCCCCCGATCAACCGCACGCGTTTCCCCTCGCCAGCGAGCGACACTCTAAACCAGGCCGGTGCCGAAAGTACCGCAAGAGAGCCGAGAGTCAATACCACCCCTTGTGCTCCCATGGCGTGGGCGACGGCAAAGGCACGGGCGACCAGGTTGTGTTCGCTGCCCGTATTCAGCGAATCCAGGCGAACTCTAAGTCCTCCCAATACCCCCTGCACGATGACAAAGAGGAGGAGAAAGTAGGCAATACGCCTGACCCAAACCCGTCGTTCCAGTCGGTTGTACGCAATGGCAATTATGATCGACAGAATTCCAATGATCATGCCAGCCAGGCGGTGGCTGTGTTCGGCCAGCTGGTCGAGTTCGCGCGTCCATCCCTCCGGATTCAGCGAACCGTTGGAAAGAGGCCAGTCGAGAAAGGCCATGCCCGCTCCAATACTCGTGGTGAATCCTCCCGCGAAAAGAAGCACTCCCGACCAGACCAGGGCGATAAGCGTCAGACCGAAAAGGATTAACGAGAACCGGAACTCCGTGCGCTGGCGTGTTGGATCGGACATTTGTACGCCAGGTATCTCATTCCGCCGGAGTCGCTTCCGTAAGGCTGGATGCCCGAATCTCGGGCGCGTCCTTCCAAAGAGCCTCGAGGCGGAACAGTTCCCTCATCTCCTCCGTGAAGATGTGAACCACAAAGTCGATTCCGTCCGTTACAACCCAGCCACTCTCGAACTCTTCCCTGTGCCGCGAAACTTTGCCAGGACTGCTGAAAAGAGCCTTTTCCGCCGATGTGCAGAGCGCTCGCAAGTGCGGTGCAGAAGTGCCTGAACAAATGATGAGGAAGTCGGTGATGGAGGACTTCCCGCGCACATCCAATATCCGGAGATCAATGGCTTTGCGGTCTTCCAGCGCCTCGGTACAGGCCCGCATTTCGGCCAGAGTCTGTGGATCGATTCGCTCTTCAATCATCGGCGCGGTGCTTTGGCAGGATCTGTCATGTGTCCCAGACTCAGAAAGGAAGGGGGCGAAGTCAAGAGCCGGAATTACTTTCGGATTCGATGATCGTGAGTACGATAACCACGATCTTTTTTTATCAAGTTTTCATTAAGGCATTCCAGGTTTTTTTCATAAACGAAAGCAATGAAAAAACTGAATGTTTAGAACAGTCCTATCTTGCAGAGGTGGTCTAGGTGAATTTCGGATTTAATTCGTAGAAGTGAAAGTTCGAAAGTTATAAATTTACTAGTATATAGATTTGTATCACGAGATGGGTTGGACGGTGAGCGGGAAGGCTTTGGTGCGAATCGAGTCGGAGAGCGGATTATCTACTGGCCATGCCTCCAGACAAGATGCCGGGAAATACGGAAAGTACTCCAGGGATTTGGTGCCGGCTATGCCTTCGCAAGGAGAGCCAGGGTGTCCGTACTTGCTCTCCAAAGAATTCGGGTCATGGTGATTTTTATGCAAATGCGTGTGGTTCGTCCGGAAATCTTGGACACCCTGGATCCAGAGGATCCGGGGGCGGTGGCGAATCGGCGCGATCTTCGTTTCCTGAATCGCCTGATGGGAAATTGGCGCTGGATTGCGGGTGAGCTGGGCCGCTTCTATCAGCCGGGGCGGATGATCGTGGAGGCGGGAGCGGGCGAGGGGGACCTCGGGCATTATATTTTCCGGAGATTGCCGTCGGTGCGGGAGGAGGACTACACGGGGCTGGATCTTTGGCGGCGTCCGGTCGGTTGGCCCGAGCGGGCGGGGTGGTTATGTGCGGATCTTCTCGACTACGAGGCGGGCGATAGTTGTGCAGTTTTGGTGCTGAACTTGCTCGCACATCAGTTCGAAGATGAAGACCTGAAGCGACTCGGAGAACGGTTGCAAAGCATTCCTGTCTGGATTCTTAACGAGCCACTGCGTGTGCGCTGGGCAGCTTGGGGGTTGGCGGCGATGAGGCCTTTTGGCCTTCATCGGGTTTCTTGGCTTGATGGCAGAGTCAGTATCGGTGCAGGATTCAGGGGCCGTGAGTTAGTGGATTTGATGGGGGCTGACCGAGGTGGACGCCAATGTAGAGTGGTTCGGGACTTGAGGGGTGCGTATCGGATGGTATCATGGCGAGAGCAGTAGAGATCATCGGAGGAGGGATCTCCGGGTTGTCGCTAGCCGTGGCTTTGTCAGGGAGGGGAATCCCAGTGACAGTATGGGAGGCTGGGAATTTGCCGCGACACCGGGTTTGCGGAGAGTTTGTTTGCGGGGTGCGCAAGAGGACTCTGGAGAATCTCGGCGTTGTGGACGATTTCGGCGACGCGTTGGTACACCGGCGTGCCGTTTGGAAGGGACTGGAAGGAAGGAAATTGTTTGTTGGTAATCTGCCACAGCCAGCTCTTGGCCTGTCGCGGTTTGTTTTGGATGTCCGGCTCGCCAATCGGATACGGGCAAACGGGGGCGAGGTTCGAATCGGTGAGCGATGGCGCGGTGATCCAGAAAGTGAAGGAGTTGTTATGGCAACCGGACGGCTTGCAGAAAGGACCGAGTGGATGGGCTTTAAGCTGCACCTATCTGGGAACTTGCCGCAGGATCTTACTTTGTTTCTGGGCGATGGAGGTTACGTAGGACTCTCTCCAATAGAGGGGGGCTTCTGGAACCTTTGCGGACTTTTCCGCAAACGGGCGGAGGTGCGGGCGGGTAAAGAGGAGGTCTTGGGTGCTTACGCAGAGGCAGCTGGGTTGAAGGAGATTTCAGGGGTCTTGAGTCAGGCAACCATTCGGGAGGGAAGTGCGGCGGGAGTTGCCGGAGTTTCGTTTCAGATGAGATCTCATCCCTCCGGCGAGGTCCGGCTGGGGGACGCTTGGGGAGTGATACCGCCCTTTACGGGAAATGGAATGTCCATCGCTTTTGAATCTGCCGAATTGGCTCTTGCTCCGGTGGAGCGATGGGCAAAAGGGCACGGAAATTGGGCTGAAGTGGTGGCTGCGGTCTCGCGGGCGCACAGGAAACATTTTCGGTGTCGGTTTACGGTGGCGAATGCTCTTCACCCATTGTTGCTGAATCCTCGGGGGCAGGGAATCCTCGGGGCTTTGAGCCGGTCGAAGGTACTCCCGTTTCGCCCATTATTCGCCCTGACCCACTAATTGATTTTTCACCTTCAGTCCGCTTCCGTTCCGGTGGCGGGCCGTAACCGGTGTTCAAAGCATGGATCGTCACCCCAGTGATTTTGGGGCGCACGCTCAGTAGTTCAGAATCGATTCCGCTTCTGACTCTCGCTCCTGTTTTTCATGCTCCAGGTTATCGAGACCGGAATCCACCGTCTTAACAAGGGATCCACCCATGTAGATAGCACCGGCGACAAAGGCATAGCTCAACAAGATCGAAAAGAACGCCTTGCCCTCGGAGATGCCCAGCAAAATCCGGGCGAAAATCATTGTGGTCAAAAACGCGGCAAGAATCGCTCCAGCCAGGGGCAAAAAGTCGCGGATGGCACCCGCGTTGAGTTCAGGCACGGCGTACAGAGTCACTGCAATCCAGCCTGCGATCGCTGCCGCCCCCGGGAGAGCCTGGGCAATGAACGTGAGAATGAATCCCCGTTTCGCCGCGAAAATAAAATTAGCGATGAGCCACCCGAAAATCAAAAGCACGGCTAGTGCGATTCCCACTGTAACCCAGAAGGGCTTAGTCCCGTAAGGGGCACTGAAGATCATTTCCAAAAACGACTGAAGTTCTGTTTTCCATTCATTCATGGAGCAAATTATGGTCGATTTTTACCGGAAGACGAGCGGAAATAATCCCGGAAACGACCTACGGATTTTGATTGGGTCAGGCTGGCCATATCCAGCTTCCGCAAAAAGATCGATGTAAGACCGAAAAAGGGTGATTTCAGGCTTTGCGGACTCGGTGAATGGCGACGATCCCTCCGGTCAAGGGGGTTGCGGTTACCTCGGAAAAGCCGGCATTCTGGATCTGGGCCGATAGTTCGTTACGGGTGGGAAAGGTGCCGATGGTTCCACCAAGATAGTGATAGGCGTCTACATCACCAGTTATCCTTGATGCCAGGAGAGGAAGAATCTTTTTCAAATAGAAGTAGTAGAAGGGGCGAAGGAAAGCGTGCGGTTGCGAAAACTCGAGGATAAAGAGATTCCCGCCGGGACGGATGATCCGAAGCATCTCCCGCAGGCCTTTGCTCCGGTCTTCCAGATTGCGCAACCCGAAGCCGATCGTGCAGGCATCCGCGAATTCATCCTCAAGCGGCAGGTCGAGGCAATCCCCGGTGCGGAAAGAGACTCCACTGATCTCGCGGGCCTTGCTGCGGGCTTTGTCGAGCATCTCCTCACAAAAATCCATACCGATGACTTCCGCTTCCGGCGGCAGCTTTCTGCGGAGGGCTAGAGCGATGTCGCCTGAACCTGTGGCCAGGTCGACTACCCGGGCAGGTTTCGCCCGAAGGACCTGGCCAACGGTCCTCGCCCGCCAGTAGACGTCAGATCCCAAGCTGAGGCAGCGATTCGCCCGGTCATAGCGGTCCGCGATCCCGGCAAACATCCGGTTTACCCCCTCCGATTCGATCTTTGGAGATTCAGGAATGTTTTTTCCCATGACTGCAGAAGGGGAAGACTAGGTACGCTCTTTCGTCGAATCTCCCTCGCTCTTGAAACTCTGAATGACCCAGTTGGAAATTTCCCGATCGGGATTTTCAGCACAGGCCCGGTCAATCTGAAAAGTTTTCTCCCCGCTGTTGCGAGAGACGATTTTTAGGCCGTAAGGGAGGTCTTGAAAGTGGGTTTCACAAAATTCCCCAAGACTCTTCCCCTCCGCAGCCGTGCGCTCTGCCAAGTAAGAGAGGGCGTCGTCCGAAAAGTAGATGCGCATGCCGTGCTCCTGCTCAAAACTTTCGCAAAAACTGGCAACTGCCTTTCGTTCTCCGGAAGCGTCAATCCGATGTTCCTCAATAAGGCCTACCAGCGTCGATTCGGGATCTTCCACCATATCTTTGTCAACCTTCAGCTCTTTGAGATTGGTTGATGGTAACTCGAACTTGAATTCTCGGAAAAGCCGCTCCAGAACTGACATCACTCCCCGGGCACCCGTCTGCTCCTCCTGGGCTTTCTCGGCGATGGCTCGGATGGCTTCTTCATTGACTTCAAGACGGATCCCGTGATTCTCGAAATCACGGATGTATTGCCGCAATACACTGCCCTCTGATGTGGTGAGAATCTTGGTCAGATCGTCGGAGGACAAGGCATCGAAA
The DNA here is from genome assembly GCA_964633135.1 of uncultured Puniceicoccaceae bacterium. GTDB lineage: Bacteria > Verrucomicrobiota > Verrucomicrobiia > Opitutales > Puniceicoccaceae > Puniceicoccus. The sequence goes on from CAZWFJ010000100.1 coordinate 14,217, forward strand.
GCCACCCGCACTGGCAGTCGTCCCACAAACTCGGGTTCAAACCCATAACGGATGAAGTCGTTCGTCTCCGCATGGGCGAGATACCGATAAAGATCCTGCTCGTCGGCGGGAACTTCGCTTGCGAAACCCATGCCGCTTCGACCAATTCGCTGCTGAATGTTTTTTGCCAGTTGGTCAAAGGCTCCGCTCACGATGAAAAGGATGTTCTTGGTGTTGATTCTGCGGGAGGGCTTTCCGCGTCCACCACCGCCCATCATCGCTTGCATTTGCCCCATCATGTCCGTCTGGCTGAAGGGATTGACTTCGGTCTCCTCCATCAGCTTGAGAAGGTTGATTTGAACCCCGCGGCCCGAAACATCCTTCGAACCCGTTGTCGATTCGCTCGCAATCTTGTCAATCTCATCAATGTAGATGATCCCTTTCTCCGCCAAATCCACATCGCCATCGGCTGCCTTCACAAGGTCCCTTACCAGATCTTCCACGTCAGAACCGACGTAGCCTGTCTCCGAGAATTTGGTCGCGTCCGCTTTCACAAACGGCACCCCGATCAGCTTGGCCAGATTCTTCATCAAGTAGGTCTTGCCGACACCGGTAGGTCCCAGAAGAAGAATGTTTTGCTTCTGGTATTCAAATCGCATTCCTTCCCCGGGGTTCTCGAATTGGCGGCGAATGTGATTATAATGGTCGCACACTGCTACGGAGAGAACCTTCTTTGCAATGTTCTGACCGATCACATACCGATCCAGTTGGCTATAAACTTCCCGCGGCTTCAGTTTGAAGTCCCGGATGCGCTTCAGTCGCTCCCGGGCGGTCTTCTCCTCTTCCTCATCGTCCCCGCCGGATCCGCTGGCTGGCTGCGCCGCTTTCGCATGAACCCCCTGCATACGAACCCGCGGATCCCCAAGGATCGATTGGATGTGCTTCTGAAGTTCCTCGAAAGGATTGTCGGAGTCTTTGTCTTTCGTACTCATAAATTCTTCTGGCTAACCTAAACAGAGTCGTCCGCGAATGCAACGAAGATGATCTATCCCGGAGTGACTAATTGTAAAAATCTCATTAAAAGGGGTCGAATTACGTCAACCAGGCACAAAGTACTTCCCTTAAACTCAAATTCCTGATTGGGTAAATTTCTATGAGAAAAAAGCGTATTAAAATCAGCAATAACACAG
>CAZWFJ010000101.1:0-15164 GCA_964633135.1 uncultured Puniceicoccaceae bacterium
GGGCAAGGCTGAAGCCATGCCCCACAGTGGGTGGGTTGCTTCAGCGCCCACCTGATCCGGCCTAGTATCTTGTAACAAAATCAATTTCGTATCAAAGCGTAGTCGGGTGGCCTTGGCCCCCGGCCCCCAAAGCGATGATTGAGCCGAAAGGGATCGGACGGCAACCGACTTCGCCAAGGCTACGAAGGTCCAGAGCCGGTCCGACTACGAAAGAAAAACTGTTACAAGATACTAGCGCCGCCCGCGGCGGAATTTGTTCTGGAATTTCTCGACTCGGCCAGCGGTGTCGACGAACCGTTTCTCGCCGGTGAATACGGGATGGGAGTCCGAAGTGATGTCGCAGATGATCATTTTATGCTCCACACCGTCGATTTCCTCACGACGGTCCGCCTTGACGGTGGAGCGAGTTATGAAGCGGTTGCCAGTTGAGACGTCAACGAAGCAAGTCGGCGCGAAATCGGGATGGATGTCTTTTTTCATCGAGGGAAGTAATTTCAGTTCTGAATCAGCCTTGCCGTGCTTTGAAGCGCGGGTTGGTCTTGCAGATGACATAGATCCGGCCACGGCGGCGCACGACCTGGCAGTCCGGGTGACGGTGTTTGAGCGACTTGATAGAAGAGACGACTTTCATGGCGAAAAAGGGAGGAGAATGAAGTTTTCGGGCGGGTTGTCAACCGGTTTTTCGGTCTTCGCGGGCGTTTTTAAAGAGAAAATAATGCAAGTGCTGTCGAACTCACGGGGTGAGCTTGCCAGCCCATGTGCAGTAATCCACCGGACCGGGGTATTGCCAGACTTCCTTTTGATAGAAGTCGCCGATGAGCAAGGTCTGATGCTCGGACCAGGAGGGTAGATCGGCCCGGACAGTTTCGGGATGAAGGGGCGATCGGCGGGTTATGGGCAGCGCGAAGTATCGTCCATCGGGGCTGATGGCTGCGGGGCGGGCCTTTTTCAGCTCGGGATAGCGGTTGGCCGGGATGGAGACAATCTCCTCACGGGATCCTTCGGCGAGGTGGTAGCAGTGAAGGTCGCTGCTGGATGTCGCAAAGAGCAGGCTTTGTTCATCGGGAGTCCACACGGGGAAGCACCCGCCGGGAACTAATTCCCTGCGATGCGTGCCCTCCGGTTCGTGGAGAGCCATCTGGATGCCGCCAATGACCAGTGCGGATTGGCGTGGATGGAAGGCGGCTCCTCCCCGTCCGTTTCCCCAGGTGGGATCGGAGAGGAGTCGTCGCCGATGGCCTTTCAGATTGAGGATCTGGTAGCCATCCGGACCGTGGAAAAGGAGGCGGTCGGTCTCTGGGGAAGCCGCGACCGGATGTTGGCATCCGGTGGGGAGGTTTCGGAGGAGAGACTTGCGTTCGGCGAGGTGGAAGATGCCGAGTTGGTGTTGGAGGACGATTCCGGGGCGTTCGGGGCGGCTCGCATCGGTTACCACGAGGGCAAGGAGGTACGGGTGGTCGGGAACTTTGTGCAGCATCCACGGTGCGGTGCGGAGAGGATGCAGGGGGAAGGCCATCTCCCTGCAACCGTTTTCGGGGTTTACGGACAAGAGGCCGTTCTCGCGGTCGCGGCTAGAGAGGGAGGGACAGTAGTAACGGTAGAGGCGATTGGTTTCCGGGGCGTAGGCAAGGGGGGACTCGACGGCTCCGGCGGGTCCTCCATTGAGAACTTGCTCGAAGGCTGTGTCGGCGATGTGAATGGCTCCTCCCCCTTCCCATGCGATTTTCCATGGTGTGGGGCGGGGGTGGATTTCCCTCCAACCAGGGCCGGTTCGCAGGGGGATTTTTCGCAGGGGAATCATGACGCGCGAATCAGTGGTGGTTTCAGAAGAGGTTCGGGGTCGAGGGTATTAAGATTCGGACTCCGATTTATCTGTCCTCGCAAACGTTCGCCCCTCTCCGGCTTCGCGATAGAGCTGCCGGAGGATCGAACGCACATTGCCATTGTGTTCACGACCGATACGGAGGATCCGCTGGCCTTCGTTTGGGGGAAGTTTTGCATGAGTTAAATATTCAACCAAGGAGAGAACGGTGGCGGGGTCAAAGCGAGTTTCGAAAAGTAGGCCTAGCGGGCGGCGGGGACGGTGGAGGGTCGCCACGATTTTGGGACGGAGAAGACAACGGGCGGACCAGAACAGGCCGGGGAGAGATTCGGCTCCGTCGATGAAGAGGGGAGTCGAGTCCCGGCTCCACAGCTTCGCCCCCGCCTGTAGTTTGCGCAGGGGCGAATCCTCCCGGTGAATTTTCACCCATTCGACGTGGGGTATGCCGTCGGCCAGGTCCTGGAGGAGGACCGTTTTGCCAGTGCCCTCCGGGCCGACGATGGACCAGCGAATCCGCCTTCGCGTTGCCAGTTGTCTGCGCCATTGGGCGAGGAATTCAGCGTCGATTTGGTAACGAAAGGCTGCGACCTTTTCGGAACGGAAAGGATTCTCCCTTGCTTTGATAGGTTTCACCGCTGATGTTGATTTCCCGCCGGAGGGGGGAGATGGTCAGAATTTCGACGATGTCGTCGACCCGGACTCCTTGGGCCGAGAGTTGAATGCCCCACTCCACGGAGATCAACCGTCCCGAGAAGGAAGGTACCACTAATTCGGGAACGGTGAAGGAAAATGGTTCTTTTCCGATTGAGGAGGGCGTGGTCCATTCGCAGTGGTCGAGGGGAACCTCGTCGCGGTCTCCGCGTCCAGAGGTCCACCAGCCAAAACCGAGGTGGATGGATCGGGGCGCGGATTCGAGATCCCAGAGGATATTGCCATGGAAGGTTTTGCCGGGGCGGATGTTTTTCTCCGGTAAATCAATGATCAGATGGTTGGGCATGGCTGCGGATGCGGGTTTATGGATTGGCGGGCCGAAGCGGAAGCCGGTAGGTCTCGCAGAGGTCGGGCCACATGGGAATGTCCCCGACAAAGACGAGTTGCCAAAGAATTTCGTTATGATCCGTCTTCATTGAGGGAACGCTCTCTTCGGGGATTTGATACTCTACGGCCCCGGCCTGGAATGAACCCGGATCGGTTGTATGGTAAAGACATTGCTGAAAGAAAACGCTGCGGTCTGTCACGCTCCCTGAGCCTTGGCGATATTCTGCGATCTCGATTCCCTCAAGGTAAATGGCCAAATTGGAAAGGCGACTGATCGACCCCCGGAGCCGCCAGGAAAGCGACATTAGACTACCCGGTTCGATGGACCCCGGTCCGACCCGAACCCGAGGGAGGGGATTGCGAAGAGCGAGTAGCGAGCGACCCGCCTGGAAGAGGAGAAAGAGGCCAATCCCGCAAAAGACCAGCCCGAAGATCAGTAGTAGCCCATCTCCACCGTCTTCCTGGAAGTAAAAGACAATCGGCAGGCTGGAGATACCACACCAGATAACCGCTATAATGACGATGCCCGCCGTGCGCGCCCATCGGCTGGTCACGGGGGCGAGTTCCAAAACTTCGGAATTCTGCGGGTCGGCCCGGGTTTGCAGAGCCGCATTCGGACCGGGGTTTGGTTTCCGGCGGAGTCCGAAGATGATTAGCCCGGCACCGACTACGATAAAAACTGAGCTAAAAAGCACCATTCCGTAGGGCAAGAGGCCCGGGTCGGTGTTGATCACGGCCTTGTAGGGATCCTGTGGATTCACAAAGCAGGTGGCCGCCGAACCCTCGGGATACTGCCGTACGATTGCCTCTTTCGAGGATCGTCCCGAGGTTGAGATATTTCCGAAGCTATAATTCTCGCCGTGGTAGGTCTTGCCCTCCCATTCGTAGGTGAAACGGATCTCGACACTGTAGGTGGTACTGTCGGAACCTCTGTGCGTTTCGACGTGGCTTTGGGTAATCTTGCAAGGGACCTCTTGCCAGTTCTGTGCCTCTCGACTTTGGAGGAGCGGAGAAAGCCCCGCCATCCAGCAGAAGGCCGCACCGGCCGCGAAAAAAGGTACGCCGAAAAGGGAGAGAAGAAGATTCCGATTTCCGGACGGGTCCCGATTGGGGCGCGACGAGAATCCCCGGGTCTTCGGCTTCTTTCTTCTCCCGAAAAGTGAAAAGGTGGCTGGCATAACTGAAAACGCTGAGGCGAAGCGGAAATTTGTAGTTAAACCGTTCGCTGGGGCCGAATCAATCCTGTTCCGATCGCCTTGGGAAATTTGCATGGGGGTCGTCTCGACTGGCACCCGGTTCGAATGGGTCAGTGGTGCTGAAATTATTACCGGCGAAGAGTCCCCGTTTTTTGCTCCTGGAGCGAAGACCCTGAATTGAATTCATGCCTAATGATTTCTGCTTGTCCCCCATGCGCGAATAGGGAAGGTTGGCTTCGATGTCTCGCAGGTTTCGTTTACTACTCTTTTTTCTGGGCTGGGTCGCTCCCGTTTCGCTGTGGGCCGTTATCGATCCGGAAACGGTCGTCATCGTTGCCAACGCATCCGATCGAAAGTCCGTCGAGCTGGCGGAGTATTATGCCGACAGGCGTGAAATCCCCCGTGAGAACGTCATCGCTCTTCCCATGCCGGAAGAGGAGACGCTCTCCGCCATGGATTTTGTCAAGACGGTTTGGGACCCCCTAACCGAAGCTTTAATCGAGGGAGATTGGATTAAAGGATCTGTTCGCGGAGGTCGTGATGAATTTACCCGCCGGAACACCATGATCATGGGCCACCGCATTGGGGCTGTGGTCCTTTGCAAAGGCATCCCCCTCAGGATCTCCCATGAGGATCTATTTCTGCGAGAAGAGGATCGCAAACGATTGCCGGAGCCTTTTCAAACGACCCAGGCCTCTGTCGACTCCGAGCTGGCCATGCTCGCCGCAGGTCCCTTCCGAATGGCGGGGCCGACACGGAATCCGGTTTATGGCCGGGAAGATCCTTCCTCTTTCGCAATGGACAAAATTGTTCGCGTGTCGAGATTAGACGGTCCCTCCTACGCCGCTGCGAGGCGAATGATTGACTCCGCAATGCAGGCGGAGCGGGAAGGACTGAAAGGCCGGGCCTATGTCGACATCGGGGGACCACACAAAAGCGGGGACCAATGGTTGGAAAGTGTTGCCACGTTGCTGGAGGAGTCTAATTTCGATCTCGACATCGACCGCAGCCGTCCCGTGATGAATGCCACTGCCCGCTTCGACGCCCCGGCACTCTATTTCGGATGGTACGCGCGGTCGATTGCGGGGGTTTGGAAAGATCTGGACCTGGCGGTTCCACCGGGTGCCATCGCCTTTCACATCCACAGTTTTTCCGCAGCGACCATTCGCAAGCGGAATGCAGGCTGGTCAGGTCCCCTCGTTGAGCGTGGTGTTGCGGCTACCGTGGGGAATGTCTTCGAACCCTATCTGGAAGGGACCCATAATCCAGAACTCTTCCTGGACAGCCTTTTCTCCGGGAAAACTTTAGTCGAGGCGGCGGTGCGAAGTAATCGTTTCTTCAGCTGGCAAACGATCCTTCTCGGCGATCCGCTCTATCGTCCTTTTGCGGTATCGCTTGAAAAGCAACTTGAGGAAACCAACGCGATCGATCCATTCGCCCAGTATGTTGTGATCCGCGAGATGAATCGCCTGATCGGTGCAGAGGGGAAGGATGCTGCCGCAGACTATGGTAAGGGGGCGTTTATGCGGACTCCCGGATTCGCATTGGCCCTGAAGACTGCAGTCTTGCTCCGGACTTCAGGCCGCTCCGTCGAAGCCCTCAATCTCCTCAATCCTTTCCGATACACCGTTTCCGTGGCTCCCGATGAAGTCGCGGTGGTGATGAGAATCGCCGAGGAATTCGCCGCCCTAGGTGACACCGCGAGCGCATTGCGCCTCATGGAGGCGATGGCCAACCAACAAACAATCCCGCTTGAATTGCAGCTGGCCATTCTTGAGAAAGCTTCGGAAGTGGCAAATGACGCCGGTGAATTCGTGCGAGCCGAGGAATTGCGGAAAAAGTATGAGCGCCGTAAGCCGCTCCCGGAAACAGAACCAGGAAAAAAGTAATCCGATCGCATTCGGGAGTTTTAGCTTTCTTCTTTTCATAAGCGGACATTCGCTTCGGTTTCCGGTTTGGGTCAACAAGTAAAGCGACCTGGTTGAGAATTTTTTGTGGTGGTTTGCCCTGCCCAGAGGGATTCGTTTTATCGGGGGATGATGAAATGGGCCTTGCCCGCCAGCCATTCCTCCAGGGAGGCTGAGAGTGGTTTGAGAAGCTGGGACTCCGATGATTGCTCGCTAAGCGGGCGTTTGAGTGTGGCGATCAATTCGTCTCGCAGGTCGGGTCCGAGTCCTGCGGCCCAGTCCTCGCGCACGGGCAGGCCCTCGGTTTTAGCGAATCGGTAGAGCGATTTCAGGTAGGCGGCGCGGGGGGCCGGACCTTTTTCCAGAGAATCGAAGAACTGTTCGGCGATTTGGAAGATCTCCTCGTAATCTGGCAGGTGTCGGGTATTTCTGCGGACGATCTCTGCGAAGCGCGAGGCGATTTGCAGCACTTCATAAGAGCGGGCGATAGCGGATCGCCTGCGAGTGATCTGGTAATCGGACAGAAACAGCAGATCACCTTGTTTTGCCCGGGACAGGTGCGCCCTGGCGGTGTCGAACAAGTCGGGGCGGGTGCTGCGCTTGCTTTTGCGAAGAAGGGGATGGTAGAGGCCCCGGGATACCGACAGAACGGCGAGGGTCAAAAAGCTATCGCCGCGCTCGGAGATGAGTAGCACCAGACCAAGGTCCTCGTCTGCATTCATTTCTCGTCGTTAAGAGTGGTGGGCGCGGGCGGCAGTTTTGCCGATGATGACAATGGCAGGAGAGGTGAAGTCCTCCCGCTCGGCATCCTCTGCCAGGGTTGCCAATGTCGAGAAGAGAATTTTTTCTTCCGGAGTGGTGGCCCACTGGATAATTGAGCAGGGGGTGGAGGGGGCGAGTCCCCCCTGGATCAGAGCGTCGCGAATCTTGGCGAGCCTCCCCATGGCCATGTACAGGCAGAGGGTTGTTTGCAACTTCGCGTAGTGCCCCCAGTCGACCCCGCTTTCGCCCTTGGTGGGGTCGTGATGGCCGGTCAGGAAGACAACGGAGGAGTTGAAGGAACGGTGGGTGAGGGGAATCTCTGCCCGGGCGGCGGCGGCGACGGCGGCGGTGACGGCCGGCACGACTTCGAAGGGGATTCCCCTCGAGCGCAGCCGGGCGACTTCTTCTCCGCCGCGCCCGAAAACGAAGGGATCGCCCCCCTTGAGGCGGACGGTGGTTTTCCCCGATTCGCTGAGCCGGACGAGCACGTCCTGAATCTTTTCCTGCTCGAGAGAGTGGAATCCAGCGCGTTTGCCGACGCAGATCTTCTCTGCGTGGGATGGCACCCAATCGAGAATCCGGGAATCGATCAGGTAGTCGAAGACAAGGGCGTCGCAGGTGCGGATGAGTCGTTCGGCTTTGCGGGTCAGCAGTTCGGGATCTCCGGGGCCGGCGCCGACCAGGTAGACCGTTGAGGGTCTGGAAGATGGGTTCGGATTGCCGACATCATGCATCGCAGTGGTGGTTTCTCTAATCCGCCACGACTCAATGGCGGGGTGAACGGGAGTTCGGAAGGTCTTCGATGGTGGTGGGGACAGGATTCGAACCTGTGAAGGGATAGACCCGGCTGATTTACAGTCAGCATCCGTTGGCCGCTTGGATACCCCACCAGAAAATTGTCCACAGTGAAGAGGTGGGGCAGCCTTGCCAAGTCTTTTTTTAGCGTAAATTCGAATCAGGTGCGTGCGGGGGTGGGAGAGGGGAGGGCTGGCACTAGTTTAAGTAGAGATCGACCTCTTACTCTTAATCATACTCGTAATCGTAATCTCTATTCTTGAAATCATAAATCATTGCTCATCAGTTGCTTGGATTAGGATTATGATTAAGAGCACGATTATGAGCTTGAACGGAAACTCCCTTAAACTACTGCCATTCGGGACAGGGGAGGACTGGTTCACCCGAAAAGACCCTGCTCATGGTGAAACTCGGATCTTTACCCCCTGGGGAGGTTGCCTATTTTTGTGAAATGGAAGGATCGTCGATCAATTGGGTCCAATTGGCCCTGCAACTGATAGGCGGCTTGGCTCTCTTTCTTCTTGGAATAGAGGAAGTAACCGGCTCGCTGCGGGCGGTTGCCGGGCGGCGGTTGAAAGGGTTGCTGCAAAAGGCGACCAAGAATCGTTTCTATGCGCTGATGACCGGGGCTGTGGTAACGGCTGCGGTGCAGAGTTCGTCGCTGACCACGGTTTTGCTTGTTGGATTCGGCTCGGTGGGCCTGCTCTCCCTGACTCACTCGGCAGGGGTGATCCTCGGAGCCAATTTGGGGTCGACGGCCATGGCACAGATCATTGCCTTTAACGTAACTCAGTGGGGACTTTTTCTGGTGGCAGTTGGTTTTGCCCTGCGGCTGATGAAGAAGCGCGAGAGAGTTCGTTATCTTGGCGGGTTCGTGTTGGGACTCGGGTTGATCTTCTTCGGAATGGATCTGATGTCGGAAGCGACCCGCCCGCTGCGCGATTATCAGCCTTTTGTTGATTTGATGACCAGGATGGATCATCCGGCGTTGGGAATCCTTTGTGGGCTGGCCTTTACGGCTCTCGTTCAAAGTTCCGCTGCGACCACGGGACTCACCATCATTTTGGCGACAGAGGGTTTTTTGACGATGGACGGAGCGGTGGCTATTGTTCTCGGGGCAAACATCGGGACCTGTGTGACGGCGTTGATGGCGACGGTAGGCCAGCCGAGGGAAGCCCTGCGGGTAGCCTTGTTGCACGTGCTCTTCAACGTGGGCGGAGTCTTGATCTGGTTGCCATTCCTGCCATATTTATCCGATATCGCCTTGTGGATGACTGGTTTCCATGAATCCGCGTCCGGGGGGAGCGTTGATATCGGAAGGGCGGTTGCCAATGCACATACGGCATTCAATTTGTTTAATGTTGTTTTCTTCGTCGGGCTGATCGGATTCACGGTGGCTTTGGTCGAGAAATTGGTGCCCCCTGTGGAAAGGAGTAAGCAGCTCAATCCTTTTCTGGATGATTTTTATCTTTCCGAGCCGGAGACGGCCTTGAGTCAGGTCCGGGCGGAGGCGGTCGATTTTCTCCGGTCGGTGGGAGTTCTTCACAAGAGCCTGAGTGAAGCGATCCTCCGGCAGGATGAGCGGGCTATCCGCGCGTTTGCGGGTTCCGATGATGAGATTGATGCAAGGCAAGAGGATTTTCTGCGCTTTCTCGGGCGGTTGGCCGAACGCCGGCTCACAAGCCAGCAGCAAGGAGACCTGAATTCGTTTGTTGGGGTGATCAATCAAATCGAGAACCTCGGGGACTTGCTCGACCATCTGCTGCAAGGGTTGGGGATGGATCTGATTGAAATGGAGAGCGGCATGAGCGAGGAGACGCGCGCATTGCTCTCCGACTTGACCGAGGATGTCCAAGAGGCTTTCGTCGCCACGCTCAAAGCCATTGAAAAATCAACGAGTGAGGCTGTCGAAAAGGTCTCTCCGCTGGAACGGGAGGTTCGTCAGTCCGCTCGCAAGGCCAAGGATTCTTTGTCGTCCCGCTTGGCCAACCGGGACGATGAGCGTCTGAGAATCTTTCGGATTGAGGTGGACCTGATCGAGTGCCAGTCCAGGGCCGCCCATATCCTCGCTGAGATTGCCAGGGAGCTGAGGGTGTGAGCGGACGATCGGATCAGGATCGAAAGGGGCGGGCGGGGAACGAAATCAGCACCAGCCTGATCTGGCGAGATCCTTCCACGCGGTTAGCCAAAGGTCGGAAGCTCCGGGCCAGTCATCGGCTCGGGCCGCTTCCTCGGCCAGGGAGAACACTCTCGCAGCTTCCTCGAAGCGGCGCGCGAACGCTTCATTGATGAAATGATGGGCGGCCCGCCGAAAGGCAGATGAATTTTTCTCCGCCAAAGCGATTTCGCCAACGGTTCGCAGGAATTGATTCTCGATGCTTGGCCGGGGGCGGTGTTGGCGGGGCAATGCCATTGGACCCGAGGCTGGTCGCTTCGGGATATCCGCAGGCAGGCACGATTCGAAGTCAGCGATGCCGAAAGGCTTGGGCAAAAAAGCGTCGTATCCGCCCTTCGAGTGAAGGCAGCTCCTCTGAAGGTCGCCATCGGCTGTTGTTGCAATGATGTAGGGAACCGCCCCAGTCTTCCGCCATCGATGGATAAGGTCGGAGCCATCTCCATCGGGCAAATTCAGGTCGATAATCGCCGCCCGGAAGGATTTATGGCTGATGAGGAGATCTGCCTCCTCCAACGAACGTGCAAAGATCGGGTCGCAGCGGTAGCGGCTCAGGTGATCCAGAAAGAGTTCGGCAACGTTTGCTTGATCTTCCACTACCAAGATTCGAGTCTTTGCGGGGCCGCAGGGGACGAATTCAATATCTGTTAATGGAGCAAGAAACCTTGACCCCTCAGCGTCTCTCTGCGAGTTGGGCACCATTCGAATCTTTTCAGACTAGAAACCCTTTCGGTCTGCAGAAAAGAAGAAAGCTGCGAACATCCCCGGACGGCATATGATTCGCAACGTTTTTACTAGGCAGAACCCTTTCGTGTGCCATCTCAGGATTCGCAAGAAAAGAGTCGGATAGCATGCCGGATTAGTTCTGCCCGGGAGGTAAGTTTTAGTTTCGACTTGATGTTGTCGCGGTGCCGCTCGACGGTTCTGTTGCTGATTCCCAGCCGTGACGCGATCTCGCGGCTCGTGCGACCCGAGGCAACTTCGCGGAGAATATCCTCCTCGCGGCGCGTGAGGCTCGGGGCGAGGTCCGACTTTTCTCCGCTCAGGAACGGGGACAGTGACGCGGAGAGATAGGACCGATTCGCGCGAACGGAACGCAGGCCCTTTATGAAATCTTCCGCAGGATCGGACTTGCTCACGAAAGCCAACGCTCCATTCTCCAGTGCCCTCTTTGCGATCGAATAGTTCCGGGAGGCACTCAGGATGAGAAAGCGAACATTTGGGTGGGACTTCTTCCATTGGCTGATCTGATGAAGCGCATCCTCATCGCCCAGGGCAAGATCCAGGACCACAATGTCGATTCTTTGCGACTGCAAGGACTCGGATATGCCGGATATCGAGTCTGCGGTGCTCACCACGCGAAACTCCTCGTGCTGGGATAGCCACGAGATGATCGTGTCCCTGACAAGGACATGATCCTCGGCAATTAGGAGCGAGCTGGTTTCTGGAACGGCTTCTGAGGATTCCATCGAGATGTGTCTGTTCAAGAGTGGTTTCTAATGGGCAAACAATAAAAATCGGAGCAGAACAGGGAGCATTGCAATCTTTTCCTTAAAGAGATTTTTACAAACCCCTAGGCTCTCCCGTTCCAAAGATGTTTGCATGCATTTAGTATCCGGTCGTTGCCCTGGCCGTTGATCGTAACATGCTTCCTTCCGATACGGGTCAGCAGGCAACGGAAGAGTTTAAAAATTTCGTGACGCTCACACTCGGAAGGATTCTCCCGAAGTGGATCGGGTGTCCAGGGCAAGTCCGTGCTCAAGAGTAGGGTCAGGTCATAAGAATGTTCCCGCGTTAGCCTCTCAATGAAGGGCGAGACCCGCCCATACTTGTATTGACTCCAGACCCAGATCACCTCGGGACCTGTGTCGCAGAAAAGGAAATCGTCCGACTCGGATCCCGTCGAATTCTCAAGAGCCAGTTGCCCGCGAAGAATCTCTTCAAGGTCGTTTTCCCGGTAAGGGCGGTCGATCTTATTGAGGTAGTCACGGGCGTACTCAGGGACCCACGGACAACCAAACCTCGCGGAAAGTGCTTCAGCGAGAAAACTTTTCCCTGTGGCCTCGGGGCCAGTGATGCAGATCCGGCGTGTCATCCTCTTGAAGGCGCAACAGTGGTTTGGAGGCGGTATTCCCGTAGCCAGAGGAAGAAACCGAACGCGGCTACGACGGAGAAAAGTGCCATTTGGCCAGCTAAGAGTTGCAGGCCGCGGACGGAGTAGAGCCAAACCGAGAAGGCGTCGATCGCAATCCAATAAATCCAGTTTTCAAGCATTCGGCGTGCCACCATCCAAGTCGCGACAAAACTGAAGATCGTCGTCGCGGCGTCGGCGTAAACATTCGAACTACCGATTATAAGGAGGACTTCGGCCAGACCCACCGTGAGCAAAAGGGATACAGTCACCACGATCCCGTGAAAAAGAAGAGAGCGTGTAATGATCGGAGGAGCCGGGTGACGGGTCGAGCCGTATTTCCAGTAAAAATACCCGTAGAGTCCCATCACCACGTAGTAAACATAGAGGAGGGATTCGGCGAACAGGTTCACCCGGATAAAGAGCCAAACGCTCAAAAGAGAAGCAACTATTCCGAACCACCAGCCCGCACGGCGGTGGCAAGCGATTAGACCCACGTAGCAAAGGCTGAGAATCACCGTCAACACCTCGATCATTCGATCGACGCCGATTTCGCGCAAAAAATCCATGGTCCCTAGTCGTGAAGCACCACAGATGCTGGATCGAGAAATTTTTGCCCTGGATTTGGGGTGCGCCTCACAGGTTCGAATCAGTAACCAGCAAGTGGGGGCATCGGCGCACCGAGAGCAAGCGAAACGAGACGCAGGAAGGTCCACTCCCGGTCGGAAGTCTTCCGGTCCATGAGAACAATATCAGCAGCGGCGGAAATAACCTGTTTGCGTATGCCAAAGGAAGCTCCGTTCAACTCGGCCAGGATCTTTGTGAGATCGCTGATTGCCGGGGCACTGGAAGGCGCATGGATGGCACCTGAAAGCAAAGATTGCGGGGAAACCGCATCCTCAAATCGCTGCGTGGAGATAGTCGGGTCATCACTGTCCAAATCCGCCACGAGGTAAAGCAGTCCAGAGATCGGTCGGGACAGCTTCGCCACATCCTTCTCCAAACGTTGCGATTTTCCTCTCGACGGGGTGCGGTCGAGCTGGCGTCGGATGACTTCCAATACAAGGGCCTCCCTGAGAGAAATTTTGCCGTCCGCTTCCGCCAGTTTTCGCAGAAGATCGGCGAATTCCTCCTGGTCCTTTCGGACGAGTTTTCGTAGTCCAGGGCAGCAGAGTTCCATCACCGCGAAGCGGTCAGAGGCCGCAAGCCCTTCGACAGATTCGCCCCTTTCTCGAACTGCCTTTGCAAACTCGCTTTTCGTGGACTCCTCCAGAATCCGCAATTGATCCTCCCGCGATTCCTCATCTGGCGACAAAATCAACCCTGCAAACGTAGCCCTCGCTTCCCTTGGATCATCGAATGCCACGTCTCCCAACTGTCGGCGTATTCGAATTCGACTCTCAATCCCCTCCCGCAGGTGGTCGTCATGGAGTGCTCCCACTGCGGCAATCGCCGCCGCTGCATTCATTCCTCCTCCTTCGAAGGATTTCTTCGCCGGGTTGGGCTTGGGTGCCTCATCACGGAAATTCTCTTTCCGCGGAGGGAGAAAGGAACCATCCCAGTTCGGCATCACAGCCCGAATCCGTTTCGGCAGAGGTGGATGAGTCGCCAGCGACGAACCTAAAGCCTGTGCAAAAAACATGTGTGCAGTGTCTTCCGCGTGAGCATGGGCGATCTTGGAACCTCCCTGCGTGTAACCGAGCCTACGGAGAGCGTTGCCGATTCCCTCTGGGTTCCGGGTGAATTGCACCGCAGATGCATCGGCGAGGTATTCCCTCTGGCGCGAGATGGCTGCCTGGATCAGCCGACCGAAGATGACTCCAATGTAGCCGATCGCCATGACCGCCAGCCCGACCAGCGCCAATCCACCCTGATCCTTGCCGCGGCTTCGGCCGCTGCCTGAGTAGAGAAACATGCGACCAATAAAGGCGATTACAAGAAGGCCAAACAAGGGTCCGATTAACCGGATGTTTAGCCTCATGTCTCCCGAAAAAATGTGGCTGAACTCGTGCGCGATCACCCCCTGAAGCTCATCTCTTGATAATTCCCGGATCGCGCCCTTCGTAACCGCCACTGCCGCATCGTTAATATCGGAACCCGCCGCAAAGGCATTAATCCCACTCTCATTCTCCAGGATGAAGACATCGGGCATCGGGGTGCCGGAGGCAATCGACATCTCCTCGACCAAATTCATCAGCTTCCTCTCATCTGGGTCGGACGTCGACATGTCAATCTGTCGCCCACCCACGGATTTCGCAATGGCCGCGCCCCCCTTTCCCAGACTCATGATTTTAAAAAGAGAAGCTCCCGCAATGATCAGGATCACCCCTCCCGCAACCATCGCGAAGAGTCCGGGGTCGATCAGTTCGATCGTCCGCTCGCTCGCATTCTCTCCAGATCGATAGGCCGAAGACTGATTCTCTAAACCAGTGCCGCCTCCGAATCCCGCTAAAGCGAAGACCAGATAAATGCAGACAATGATCGTCAGCATTGCTGCGAAATAGAGCGCGATTAACTGTTTCGTGCGTTTTCGGGCCTCATCTTGGGCACCAAAAAAATCCATGGCCATGAGGTCAGCTCCTCGGTCGGGTCAGAACTCGTTGGTTTAAATCAAGCGCAGGTAGCAACCCCGCACTCAAAACTCTACTTTCACAGCGGCCCGCTCCTTCTGGTCCTCAATCTCAAAGAGCTGTGCCTCCTGGAAGCCTGCCGGACCAGCGATCAATACATTCGGAAAGGTCTCCCGCGCCGTATTATAGGTCATCACCGAATCGTTATAGGACTGCCGCGCAAAAGCGATTTTGTTCTCCGTCGAAGTCAGCTCCTCCGTCAGCTGCATCATATTCTGGTTCGCCTTAAGATCCGGATAAGCCTCCGAAAGAGCGAAAAATTTCCCCATTGCTCCCGTGAGTGCCGCCTCCGCCCCCAGCAGCCCCTTTATCGCCTGAGGATCGCCAGGGTCCGCCGCAGCCTTCTGGTTGGCACTGGCCGCCGAATTCCGAGCCTGAATAACAGCCTCCAGCGTCTCCCTCTCATGCTTGAGATATCCCTTCGCCGTCTCGACAAGATTCGGAATCAAATCATATCGACGCTTCAGCTGCACATCAATCTGGGCAAAAGCATTTTTAAACCGATTCCGCAATTGGACCAGCTTGTTATAAATACTAATGGCAAAAATCACCAACAGGATGATTAGGCCAAGAACGGAAAGGAGGATAATGGTGGATGTCGGCATCATCCACGGATCACAAAATTTTCCCCTAACGGCAAGAAAAATAAATTGCTGAACCAGGCACAAAGTACTTCCCTTGGACTCAAATTTCTGATTGGGTAAATTTCT
>CAZWFJ010000102.1:0-15017 GCA_964633135.1 uncultured Puniceicoccaceae bacterium
GGATCCGAAGGACTATCGTTTTTGCGGGTATGGGGAGGCCGTGGGGGGCGGTCAGTTGGCCCGGAAGGGGCTTGAGATGGTGAGCAAGGATCTTGCAGGATACCGGCAGGCACTCTACGGGGTGGGATCGGAGGCCAAGGAGGGGAAGGTTGCGATCTCGCGCGAAGAGGCTGTGCGGGTTCTGGAGGAGGAGAAAGGAAAGCTGCCGTTGCCAGTGGTTTTGCGCTGCCGGTTGCGTTATGTAACGGATGGGATGGTCCTGGGATCGGCGAAGTTTGTGGAGGAGCAGCTCAAGGCGGCCTCGGAGTCGAGGAAGCATCCCGGCAAGCCGCATGAAATGGAGGGAGCGGACTGGGGCGGTCTGACGGTCGGGAAGGGGCTTGGAAAGAATCTGTTCAGCTAAGAGCCATTCCGATTGCTACCGTTATTATCTGACAGGCCCTTAGCCCCTGGAAAGCGATATTCAACAAAGGCTTGCCCCTGTTCCCACAACGTTACCGATTCTTCTTCGGAAAGAGACAACCACATCCGGAACCGCAGCAATTTTTGCGGCGAATGCAAACGTAGTTTCGACCCCCGCATAGAAAAAACAGTAAAATCCCGAGAAAAAGGATGGATGCGATTACAGTAAACCAAACCATATCACTCTTTGGTTGTCTATCTTTTCAAGCGGTGCAATACCGCACTCACGATTTTGTTGCGGGCAACGGTTGTCCATCGACAAATCAGCTGATTTGTCAACTTTCCTGGCTCGCCCGGGAACGATCCGCAGGTCACGGCGACGCAGGAGATCGTGAGAGTGCAGTAAGCGGCGAGTCCGGCTCAGGTGGGCGCTTATGCAATCCACCCACGTGGGGCATGGCTTTCCCAGGCTTGAGCTTGCTTGTTCTGAGCCTGCCGAAGGGTCGAAAGCAGAGCCTTGCCCTGACTTGAGTCCCGCCCGGTCCGTGGCGACAGCTTCTCGCTTTTTGCACGATCGATGCGGAATCGCATTGCATTCTGATACCCCGCAGCGGTCCCGGAAGGCCTGAAAATTCGGTTTTCGGTAGTTGGCACGTGGAATGCGAAGGCAAGGAAGAACAGCGAGAATCCAAAACTGGAGAGACACGAAATGATCCCGATTACAATCCGCCACAAGGAATCCCTCAATCACAACGTGCGCCGCATCGTGGCGGACAAGCCCGCTGGCTATTCATACACCCCTGGTCAGGCGACGCTGGTGGCACTCGACCAGGATGGGATGCGCGAAGAAAAGCATCCGTTCACCTTCACTTCCCTTCCGGATGCGGATCACCTGGAGTTCACAATCAAAATCTATCCGGAGCACGAGGGCGTGACTGCCGCAATCGACCGCCTTCAGGAAGGGGACCGTTTGTTGATCGAGGAACCCTGGGGGGCGATCACTTACCACGGTCCGGGTACGTTTCTCGCGGGGGGGGCGGGGTTGACGCCGTTTCTCGCAATCCTGCGCGATCAGGCCCGGAAGAATGGGTCGGAGGCGAACCAACTTTTCTTTTCGAACCGCACGGAGAAAGACCTGTTCCTGGCCGATGAATTGAAGAAGATCACGGGAGGTGTCCTGCTGCTGACCTTTACCGCTGAGAAAGTGGAGGGTTGCGAATTCGGGCGCATGGATTCGGATTTCCTCCAGAAGCACATCGCGGATTGGGACCAGCACTTTTATGTCTGCGGGCCGCCGGAGATGGTTGAATCGGTTTCCAATGACCTGAAGAGCCTGGGGGTGGATGCCGGGAAGATTGTCACCGAGGAATCCTGAGCCAAACGATGATCGAGTGGTTCAGCGGACTTCCGGCCCCGGCCCAGGCTTTTCTGGCCGGCGCGTTTACGTGGCTGATGACCCTGACCGGTTCGGTGGTTGTCTTGTTCAAAAAAGACCTGCCAGCTGCCTTGCTCGACATCATGCTCGGCTTCGCCGGCGGGGTGATGATCGCAGCAAGCTTCTGGTCGCTTCTCGCCCCGGGGATTGAAATCGCCGAGGCGCGGGCGGGATCGTTTGCCTGGCTCGTCGCTGCCGGAGGATTCCTGCTCGGGGCGGGCGCGTTGCGGTTGGCCGATATCGTTGTCCCGCATTTCCATCCTGGACTTCGCAAGGCGGAGGGTCCAGAGAGTCCGATGCGGCAGAGCACCCTCCTTTTTCTCGCCATGACAATCCACAACATTCCAGAGGGTCTGGCGGTTGGGGTTGCCTTTGGTGCGGTTGCCGCAGGCACCGATTTCACGCTCGGTGCCACGCTCTCCTCAGCGATCGCCCTCGCTCTCGGTATCGGCATCCAGAACCTGCCGGAGGGCATCGCGGTCGCAATGCCCATGCGTCGCGCCGGCCTGTCCCGGTGGAAATGTTTTCACGTCGGGCACGCCTCCGCAGCAGTCGAACCCGTGGCAGCGGTCCTCGGTGCTTTGCTCGTGACACAGGTCCGCTTTCTACTGCCCTGGGCACTCGCCTTCGCCGCAGGAGCCATGATCTTTGTGGTCGTGGAGGAACTCATCCCCGAATCTCAGGCGAAAGGCCGCATCGATCTTGCAACCGCTTCTTTCATAAGCGGCTTCACCGTGATGATGTGCCTTGATGTGGCCCTGGGATAGCGGGTCCGAGTCACCACCCCTTACTCGTCTTCCCAATCGGGGGCGAAGTCTGGGTCAATCTGGCGGCGGTCCTTCGGAAGATCGGCGATGTGGGCACGGTCTTCGTCGTCGAGTGCAAAGTCGAAGATGTCGAAGTTGCTCTCAATGTGCTCCGGTCTCGAAGATCGAGGGATTGCCACTACGTTGTCCTGCTCGATCAGCCAGCGAAGGGCAATCTGCTCGCTGCTTTTGCCATGCTTGCTCGCGATGTCCTCGAGTTCCGGATGACCAATCGCCTCCCCCTGGGCCAGCGGCGAATAGGCAGTCAGCATGACGTCATTCTTCCGGGCTATCTCCAGAAGGGGGTCCTGACTCAGAAAGGGGTGGTATTCGACCTGATTGCAAAAGACGTCACTGGTGATGAGTGCCTTGCTAAACCATGAGGGTGGAAAGTTGCTGACACCGTATTCACGGATCAATCCTTTCGTTTTCAGCTCCTCAAAGGCTTCGAAACTTTCCTCAAGGGGGATCTCCGGGTTGGGCCAGTGGATCAGGACGAGGTCAAGATAATCCGTCTGCAGGAGTTCGAGGCTCGCATTGACGTGCTTCCGTACATCGTCGGCAGCCAGATACTCCCTCCAGACTTTGCTGGTGAGGAAGATTTCGCCCCGATCGAGACCGCTGTCGCCGATCGCAGCACCCACCTGGTCCTCGTTCGAATACATGCGGGCGGTATCGACATGGCGGTAGCCCATCGCCAGTGCCTCCCTCACTGCCTTGCGACAGGTTTGGCCTTCGAGCTCAAAGGTGCCGAAGCCGAGCGTCGGAACTTGAACGCCCTGGAAGCTTTTGAAGAATAGTTCGGATGTGGTTATCGTGGCTTGATTCATAATGTCCACTCTCGCATTCTTCGTGCCAGAGCCGAATAGGGACGTTCCGTCGCAGGTTCCATTGCAGATTGAAGGGTGCCTCTCGGAGTTTCGTGCGTTTCGCAGACCTCTTCAGTGATTTCCCTTGCCAGCCAACGAATACGAATCGGTACCGCTATGGTGCCCTGAATGCTGGAGGATAGACTCCGGGAGAGACAAAAAATTTCGGCGAATCCCCACCGGTCGGGACCCATTCAAGACAAAAACTTGCATAAGAAAGACTGCGGCTGACGTTTGCCGCCTCCTACCTGGTTTCACCGGATTCGGGTTAGGCGTCGTCAGGGGGTGTAACCAGAAGTGCGGGGACCTCTCGAGAATTCGTGGGAGCGAGTTTATCCCGCGATATCAGAGGCCCGAATGGGGCATCACCGCCGGAAATCGGGGCATAAAGCCCCTCCCACTCCCCGCACTTGTGGTTACACCCGTCGTCCGGAGCTGCCGGACAAACCCGATACCCCCCCGGAACTACGCTGCCAACTTTTCCTGGATCTCCAGCGGCAGAGCATTCTTGACGTGCTCGTATTGGCCGGCGGCGATATGCTTCGCCAGCACCGCGCTGACCGCCTTGAGTGCCACTTCCGGGCTGGGTGCCGGATCGGTCTGACAGGTCTCATGTCCGATCTTTTCGAGAAACTCATCGAGATGCCGGATCTTTTCCGGTTTTCCGCCATGGCGGTAGCTCTCGTAATAGATCCCGCGAATCAGGGTGGGCAACTGATCGCCGAGGTGTGCGGCCTCCTCCGGGAGGATGCGGTCGCGGAGGGCAAAGAGAACGCCGCGGAGCGCATGATAGGCCGAGCGGGGCGGCATGTTCCCGAGTTTTTCCGCTACTTCGTTGATCCAGATGTGGGCGTCGTGCGTCCATGCTTTGATCTGGGGAATGTCTTGTTCGTTACTGGCCATACTATTGGGTCGGTTTTTTGGGTTCTTCGGCCTGCGGGCAGGAAAGAGTTGGTCGGGTCAGACCTTGGCTCACGGCTTGGCCATCGGCTGGCCTTTCTTTTCCACGATCTCTACGGTCGAGGCGCGCGGCCCCTCGTAGCCTGGCTGGTCTTCGTAACGGACCGCAGTGCCGACTTCGATTCGGTCAAAATTATCGTGCAGGACCGCCTTGTCCGCAAAGTAGATATCCCGTCCGGCCATCGTTTTGATGATGCCGAAGCGCTTTTTCTTATCGATTACGATGACGGTGCCAGGCTGGTCTTCCTCCGCAGACTCGCGCTGGTCTCCCCGCAGGCGTTCGGTATGTTCCTTTAACTGCCGTTCGAGAGCATCAAACGCGCGGCGGATAACAGTCTCGACCGTGTCGTGGATCTCGCCGTGGCTAGAATGCTCGTGTGCCACCAACTGGTCTTTCGGCGGGACCCGAAGTTCGATGAGTACGCGATAGCCGCTGCCACTGTCCTGATGCGCGTGCGGCTGGGAAACTGCGACATGACAGCTGATCAGCTGTTCGTTAAATTTCTCCAGACGTTCGGCCTTTTCCTGGATGAGCGATTCACGTTGCGGAGTTTTTTCCACTCCGGTGAATGATATCTCCAATGATTGCTGCATGCCGGAGAATACTGCGGAATTCATGCCAGTCAGACACAAGCAAGATCTTATGATAATCTAAAAGTATTTCACAAACAATAATTTAATGCTGTATAGAACGCTCAATGAAATCGAAAGAAAAGCCCTTTCTCATTCTCAAAATGCATGGTTCACGGGCAAATGTTTTGCAGGTTGCAATTTTCCTGTCGCAGAGCTGAGTCTTTCCTTTTTTTACTTGTCGCCCGGCTGCGTTGAAATCCCAAGAATCGCAGCCCTCGGGCCACACCGATGGTTTTGGCAACTGAGGCGATTGACGAAGTAGCTCGATGCAGAACATCCGCAACCTGAAGCTTCCGCGATTTGCTCCAATGCATCCGCCATGCAATATCACGAATCAGACCGAAAATCAGGAACCCAGGTGCTAACGCCAGCTCGCCGGAATAATCCCTAATAATTTGCCAATAAAATGTTTACGACTTTCCGTAAAATTGCGTTTCCACCAGTTTGTAATGTAGCAAATATGGCGGAGAGGATTGGATTCATTTTATTGTCCCGTAAAGCCTTGGTGTTCAATGGTTGCGGATGGTTGCAACCGATTGGTTGCGGATGGTTGCAGTTGCTTGCAACCACTTTGCTCTTCTTTCGGGTGTTTTCTTTCCGCCATAAAAGGACCCGCAAGAGAAGAAAAAGGCTGGGAAAGGGCTGGTTCGTGACTACTTCTTGGAAGTTCTGAGTTCAGCGTTTTGCCTAAAGGCATTCACCAAGTCGTCCATTCCTCGACCATTCTTGTCTTCCGGTATTTCCCAGACATCTGTTTCTGAATTCCAGATAGCAAAATCATCAAAGAAGCCGCCTCCGTGCACTCCGACTGGCATGGCAAAATGAGAATTATCGTCATTCTCCTCGTAGAACACTTTCCATGCAGCAATAGCCATAGGACGGCCTGCGGCCAGGTTCCCTTCTTCGTCTTCGACTGACTCTATGACATAGTAGGGCTGACTATTCGGAATTACAGTGTATTTTTCTCCTAGCTTTGGCATGATGCGGGGAAGGATTGGGCCTCTCAGTATCCAGTCAAGGTAATAGTCACTCGTTCAAAATGCCTCCGCCCTCGAAGGTGAGGGATCGCAAGGACAGTGTGCCGAAAATACCCGGCTCCCATCGGCAAGCAACACTTGTCACGCACCCTTCCCGTAGGCGAATGTGACGCTTTCGTGACGGGAATCCGATCAGGATTTGCTCATTTCCCGCCCCATGCTCTTCTCCAGACTCCTCAACCGCGCCCTCCGGTATTTCTCCCGCAAATGAAGCGAGCGCATGAACTGGCTTGGCTTGAAGCCCAAGCACTTCGTCAGGTTCACCATTCGCTTCGAAATCGCTGCCCTGGTGAGCCCGTATCTCCGTCCAATGTCTGCGGCGGACTCGCTTCCATCGGCCCCGATCCCGGAAGCGAGTTGAAAGCATTCGGCTCCCAGCCGGGCGTTCGGCTGCGCAAGTATCAAGTCGATCACTTGGCGGACAACGAACCAAATGCGTTCGATTGCCTCATGGTCTTCCCCGGAGTCGGGCGGGCTTTTGCTTCCGGCTGGCTTCGTGTGCATCAACCGGCTCGGAGGCAGTCCCATCGCATTCGAAATCTTCCGGCAATGGTCTCGGACCTCCTCACAGGGAAGACCGTATCGTTCTGCCACGGACTCAATCGTGATCCCGTCGAGTTCCGAAAGCCCGGAGAGGATTCGAATGCAGAAGGTGTCGTATCGCGGGTGCTCTGACTCGACGATTGAGTCAAGGGCTTCCCGGAGTGCGAAGCCGATCCGGTCATCCTCGGAAACAGCCGGGAGAGCCGCGTCAACGGCCCCCTGAGCCTGTTCCGGACTCTCTACGGCATTCTCTACCCAATCGGCCCCCTCCGGCTCCTCAGGCTCTTCAAACGCTTCGTCCGGGTGCGGCCCGCTATCGGCAATCGGTAGTTCTTCCAACGGAGTCCCGCGATCCTCGATATGGTAATCATCGCCTCTGATTCCGATCCCGATCCGTGCGGCCTGCTTGCGCTCCTCCTGGGTGAGCCGGTTCCACGATCCGCGCGGGATAACGTGAAGGTCGTTCTTGCGGTATTCGGCAAAGTCGGCCGCAGACAGCTTCAGAAGAAAGCGGGCCATTTGCAGACCGGCTTGAACGTCTCTTTCGATGGAATCCGAAAATGCAGCACTTCCCACGGATGTTTATGAGGTTCGGGCAACTCTTCGATGTCAATGCGGGTGCGTGAAGAAAAGGTGTTCCGGGTGTTCCTTGATTCCGGGATGCGGTCTTTCTGTAACGGTTCGGCGTTACGGCTGTGACTGCCCTTGGGAAATGAAAAGCCCCCGCCGATTAAGGCGAGGGCTGTGAAGCCGTGGGAATCGGTTAGTTCAATTTTTATTTTTCTTGATCATTAGACCATTTGTGGGCTTCCCTTCCAGCGACGAGAAGCTTCCGGCCTCTTTAGTCCCTCGTTCCGAAGCTGCCGGATTCTCTGCTCGATCTGCAACCTCCGTTCTGCCGCCCGGAGTTCTTCCCCCGCACGGTCTGCGCCTTCCATGTCTCCCATAGCAACCGCATCGGCCAAGTCGTTCCGGATCCTTCCGATTTCCGTCTGCTGTTCGAGAACGCGGCCGAACCTTTCGGCATCCTCCGTTGCCGTCCGTAGCTGCTGCCCGATTTCGACAACCTCAGCCTTCAGGGCGTTCATGTTCTCGGCATCCCGATTGGTACTGATTTGATCCGGATCACGGGCGGACTTGGCGGCTGCATCCCGGCGGGCCTGTTGTTCGGCTTCGATCTTGGCAATCTCCTCTTTTATGCGCTTCTGGTCCCAGAGCAACTTCATTGTCCGGGGGGACGGCCCCCCGATCAATCGCCCCCCGGCCGGATCGTTGTTCTTGACGCTGAACCGGCCGGTCTCCGGGTTGCGGACCACCTCGAGGTTTTTGTTCCGCATTTCGAAGAGTCCGCTCTCCTCGTTCTTCACGATGGAATTAAAGTTCTCCCCTGCGTCCTTCAGTTTCTGAAGCCGTTTGGTGGGAAACCCCAGGTCCGCCTCCAGTTCACCTTTTTGGTTCTCGAGGTCGGCGTCTTCGTTGGCCTTGCCCTTGTTCCTCGCCCGAAGGGCTTCGGCGGCGGCGATCCGCTCTTCCAAGTCTTTTCTTCTTTCAGTCAGGAGCAAAGCCTTCTCTTCGGCGGTTGCGCGTTCCATCTGTGCCCGGAAGAGGACATTCTCGATTTCACGCTCCAAGTCGAGACGGCGCTTGATCTCTGAAATGTCGGACTCGCTTTTCGTGGGGTTCGTCCCCTGAACGTCTTCGAGGTTCTGCTTCGCCTCCTGAAGATTCTTCAACGCAACCTCCGCGCCTTCGTCATTCCCTTTATTCCGTTCTTCCGCGAGCTGCTTGTAGGCGGACGCAAGTTCCTTGATCCGTTCCGCCTCGGCTGCGAGCTTGTCTTCCATGGTCTCGATCGCTCCCAGCTGCTTCCGGGCCTCCCGGTTCACCTCCCGCTGACTGCTCCGAAGCTCGTCAAGGTGCTTCTTTTGCCGTCTGGTCGCCTGAACCCACAGCAATGTTGCCGCTACGGCCCCGCCCACAACGGTTCCGACCAATCCCAAGCCGGTGAACATGGTCGCAAATGCCGCTTTAAAGACCCCCGCAATCAGTTTCCCAACGCCCGCGAACGTTTTCAAGACCTTCGAGAGAATTCGTCCCCGGATCGTCGAACCTGCCATGGCCGCACTCATTCCTTTCGCCCCTGTCACGGTTGCGGCGGCGGCCCGGTTTCTGGCCGCCATGGCAACCAACATCTGCTTGTTCGCGGCAGTTGAAGCGGCTGCTGCTGCGGCTTCAAGTCGGATCGCCCGTGCGCTCAAGCTTGAGGCCACTGCCGAAGCTTTCGAAGCCTTCGCGAAATTGAGTTTGTAAGCGATCGCGGTCTTCAGCGAAGCCGAAAGGCCCCCCAAATTCTTCACCATCTGACCCAAAGCGGAACCCGTGACGGCGGCCTGCGCGGTCACGGCGGCGGCCCCGAAGACCACGAAAGCTTTGACCGCTCCAAGCGTAGCGGTAGCAAGCCCCTCCATGAGCGCCTTATTCTGCTTGATCGCGTTCCCGACCATGCGGGCGGGTGCCGTAATGGCTGCAAAGAGCCGTCCCAGTTCGGCCACCACGGGAATGAATGCCTCCGTAACCGTGATCGCGCTACGGATCGCATCCTTTTCTTGCTGAAGGAAACTCTCCCCGAATCCCCGACTCATCGCGGCACGGGCGTCGGAAAGGGTCGAATTCAAGCCATCGGCGGTTTGCGAAAGAAGCTTCATGCCTCCTTCATTCCGCTTCAGTTCCTTCTCGACCATAGCCCAAATCCCACGGCTGTTCGCCCCGGCTTCGGTCAGTTGCTCGATCTCCCGTCGGGTGGAGCCGGAGACGACACCCATCTCCTGCAAACGCATCATGGCCTCTCCGGTGGGGCTACCGCTTTGCAAAGCGTCGTAGAGTCGGCCAACCCAGAAGGAGACCTCCTTTAAGGGTCGTCCGGCTATCGCCGCCGAATCCCCGATCATGCGAAGCCCTTCGCTGGTCGAGAGCGCCCCGTTGGTCATAATCTCTAGGATACGCGAGGACTCCGCGATCCCGTTGATCCGGAACGGAGTCGTCTCGGCAAATTTGAAGAGTTCGGCCAACCTCGCTTCCGCCGCCTGTGCGCTCCCCAGAAGCGGCCGGAATTGCGTGAGGAGGGTTTCAAGTCCGCGAGCCTCTTTCAGCCCCCGTGCGAGGAGTTGAGACTGCCCGACGACGATCTTCATCGCGGCCCCGAGTCCCACCACCGCCCCGGTAATGAGACCTAGGGGTCCGAGAACCTTCGACAGCAGGATGCCCCGCATTCCCGCCCAGGCGGCTTGCGCCTTCGTTCCCCCGGCTGCGAGCACGATCCCCGGCTCAGCCATTTCGCCAGCGAGGTCTCCTAGACTGCCCTTGAACGCCGCCGTCCCCGTCAGCTTCGGCCGGGCCTCGATGTCCAACCGGGTCTTGTGCGGTTTCTGTGTTTCGTCAGCCATCGGTCAGGTCTCATAATTTCCGAGACAATTCGACAACCCGCTCGCTTCGCTTGCGCCAAGAGAGGTCGAGAATCTGCGACATCTCCCGGTCGGAACGTCCCTCGCAAAGGTTCACGGTGTCTTCCGCATGGGTGCGGGCGAGTTCCTGCCGCAAGGCGGAAAGATGCCGCTGCGAGAATTGAAGGGATGGGCTTCCCGGCCATGGCTCGGCCGCCTGGAGCAACCCGGCTTCCGCAAGGGATTCGAGTTCTTCCGGCGGAACGTTCAGGTAGGTACAGAGGGTTTGCCGTGTGTGCCGGGCAAACTGGTTCGCGCGTCCTTCGTCGGGCGCGTGTCTCGCGACAAATTGTTCGATGAGCTTCTTTTCCATGGTTCAGTTGCTTGGTTGTTTCCGTATCCGGTCCTTCGCTACTCGCATCGCCCGAAGACGTGTGGCCAGCCCCCGTTTGACCTTCGGCCCGGCGTAAACTTTTCGCATCGTTTCCGGGTCGGAAGCCGGTCCCGGCTGGAATTGTCCCGCCTGGTTGCGGGCCTGGTTCGATCCGCTTGAACTGGCCCGCGCTCGCTCCGGGCGGCGGACTGGACCCGAGACGGCCGACAACTCTGTGGCGGCGTCGCAAATCGCCTGAAGGTGGAGAGGTTGGGCGGATTGAGTGCGAGTCCCGGCGGATCGCAAGATGGACCGACCGCCGGGACCCTTTTTACCGCACTCAAACACGCGTACCCCGCGTGAAAATTCTTCCTCCCGCTCGCGGCTGCGACGGCGGCGGCGGGCCTCTTCGCGTTCCGCTCGCTGTGCATCGATTGCCCAATCGCCCGTTGCTCCCGCTGCACCGGCCAACCCGCCAAGGGCTGCCGTTCGGACCACGGGATTTCTTGCAACCTTTGCCAGCCGGTCGCGAACCTTGCGATCTTTTAGGAGCCTCCCTAACGCTCCGCCTTTCGCTATGCGGGCAAGTGTGCCGCCAATAGCAAGATCGACAGATGCGGTTCCTTTCGCTTGAAAAAGTCCGGTCGGATTCGCGGCCGGCTGCGTGACGTAATCGACGGACAATAGTTCTTTAACCCGTGCAAACTTTCCGCCTCCCGGTGCCTCTGTAAACGATACGCTGAGTCCAACGGTTTCCGGCTGCTCTTCTGCCGTCTCCATGATCTGCTCGAAGCCCGGATACTTCTTGAGCAACTTCCAGTCGGCCCGGACCTGATTGCCGTCGATTCGGAAATTGATTAGGTGTCCGCAAACGGCCTCAACGCCAGACCATGATTGACTCGGACGGGCACTTTGCCCTTTGCCTGGGCCAGCATCGTGATCTGATCGAGCGTGATGCCATCGACAACAAGATCGTGCCCCTTCGCTTCGCCCGCGCTGATGACCGAGACCCCGACGATGATTCCGTTCTCACGGTTGACCCGAAAATCTGTTTTCTGTGTATCCATAGTTCTAACGCAGTTTTTTGCGAGCTTCGATCAATGCCCGTCCGCTGAGGATTCGACGGCCCGGCATCGGAACTTTCTTAAGGTGATCGCGGACCTTGCCGATCCGTTCCGTGTTTAGGGAGCCGATCCGCTTGGCTGCGGCCCTTCCTCCATAAACTGCGGCGGCGGTTCCTGCGACGGCTCCCGCACCAATCCCGGCTGTCTTCCCGATTTGCCGCTCATCCTCTTCACGGTAGCGGCCGTATTTATCACGGGATGACAGATTCGTCGCGTTCCTGCGAGTCGATAGGTTGCGAAGCCTACCTCTCAGGCTGCGAAGTTCAGTAATTCTTTGCTTCTGGTTCATGGCTGGTTACACGGTAGGATCGTAGATCACATCTACATTGAGAGTTGCGGCGGACCCGCTGGAGTTCGTCACGAAGATCGCGGTGATGTCGGTCGAAACCGCTCCGTCCTCCGTATCCGTCCAGCTTTGCCCGCTGATCTGCGGGAAGATGTAAGGCACATTCGCCTCGAGGGTGAAGGTGTTGGCGGCGCTGCTGCCGTCGTTCGTCTCCACCACAATGTCCTGAGTGGACCGGAGAGCGAAGCACTTCACTTGCGACACGTCCAGTTCAAGAGCGACTTCCAAGTCGGTCGAACCGTCCGGGATCGGCTCCACAAGGGAGACCCGCCCGCCGCCTTCCACCTGGAAGCTGGTCGAGTAGGCCCCGGTTACGTCGCCGGAAATCTGGTTGCTGATCGTTGCTTGTGGCATGGTGGTTTCAGGTTGTTGGTTAGGTTCGGTCGAGACCCTGGTCCGCGAAGTCTTCGATGCGAGGGAGGGGCGATTTCAAGTTCTCCAGCATGGCGCGGGAGGGTTTCGATGTCCCTTGGCGCAATGCTCGAGCGGACATCCGAAGCCCCTCCGGGAGCTTGTCAAGGTGAGCACGAAGCTGCCCTTCGGCGGTGCTACGCAATGCGGTCTCGAGAATCTGCGCCGGGTAGCGCTGTGAATTTCGGAAAAGCTCTTTGAAGCGATCCGCAACCCCGTCACGAGCGGGTCCAACCAACTCCTCGGCTGCGGCGGCCTTCTGTTCGAATGCCGAAACGAAAAGTGAAACGGACTCCGGCGAATGGGTGATTTCCTCACGAGCGAGCCGGACCAGTTCGTCGCTGGGGTCGTGCGCCTCCAGCTCAAATCTGTCTCGCAGTGCTTGAACTTGCCCCTCGGCTCTTGCCCGCTCAGCCGCCGCCTCTTCGAGCGCTTTCGAATCTTCGTCGGACATGGTTTGCCCGAATCGCTGGGCGGCCTGGGATTCGGCTTGGCGAGCGCGGTCGAGCCGGTCAACCGCCTCCTGGACGGATTTGGCCTTTTCCTCGGCTGCCGCGAAAAGCTCCTCGATTTGCGGGATCTCTTCGCAAGTAAAGTTTTGTGATCTCTCCATACCCTTAAGCAGAAAAGTGCACGGCAACTCCCTAACATATCTCTGCAACAGCGACTTATGAAATTGAAGCTCCAAAAAAAGGTTCGGGTTTCTGTGGGGATTTCCAAAAATTTTCCTCACGGGAAAACGACACTCTTGGCAAACCCCTGACCTTCAACGACTTAAAAAAGAGATTCCTTAGAGCGGCGGCGGCATTCATTCGGCATCCTCCCTTCTGCTCGGCTCTCCGAGTCGAACACGATCACAGATTTCGGCTAGGCGACCACGAATGTCCTGCCCAAGTTCAGGCTCGCGGAAGCGGGAGACAAATGAATCTCCGGCAAATCGGGTGGTGACGATGATTGACCGGAAGTTCGCAACTCGCTCCTCCACCAACTCCCAAAGGGCAGAAGATGCCCCAGGGGAGACAACCTCCTTTCCGAGATCGTCGATCGCTAGAACCGGAATCCTGGCAAGTTCAGCATCCTTGGCTAGATCCTTAGCTGCTTTGGAAAGACGACGGTTCAACTCAACTGCGTTCACGAAAACCCATTTCTTCCCCACCTCCTCAAGATTCCGTAACAGGTGCCAGAGAGCCGTTGTCTTGCCAGACCCAGAATCGCCAAGGATCAGCAACCCGCGCCCCTTCTCCGGCCGGAACTCGGTGATCGATTTGTAGTCTCGCCCCCATTGGAACGACAGACTTTCGCGCTCGATTGCCTCTTGGTATCGCGGCGGACAATTTCGGCTCCAAATTGGATGTGGACTCGAATCAGCTTCGCCTCGGTCTTGATAATGCGCGTTCACAAGTGGATCGCATTCCTCGCATACAGTGACAGGAACCTGGAGTCCGCCAAACTCGGGACCCAAATGCGCTGCCTTTGCCCCTTTGATCGAACTTCCGCAGATTCGGCACCTGCCCTCTGCCCACGATCCGTTGATGTCATCCGCCCATGTCTCGAAGATCCGAACCTCCATATCGGAAAGTTTCCGGTCACCTGGTAAGATGGTGAACCCGGAACAGTCCTGAATCTTCGCCGCCTGTTTTTTAGATATTTTCATAAATATGCGCTACCACTGGCTCTTGCGGACCGATTGAGGTTTTCGGTGTCTTTCCGGGTTATTTGCGAACTCTTCGGCTTTCCCGATCTCGGAGGTCCAATTGTTCAGCAAGGTTTCGAGGGATTTCCTTCGGAACCGGAGGTCTGAGTCCTCGCGAAGTTCCGCTTGGTAGAATTCAACGACCAAGCCAACTTCATCCTCGCTGGGGTCTGCATCCCGGAAACGTTGAATGTCTTCTTCTCTCCAGAGGTGCCCTGATCGCTTTGAGAATATCCGACCCAGTGCGAGCATCGATGGATCATTGACATCAACTCGCTGAGCTTTACGGCCCTTGTGTCTTCTTGCCGTTTCCGCCCTAGGAAAAAGAGAAACTTGATTCGTGTTCTCTGAATTTCTGGGAAAGGGGGATTTAGGGGGTTCAGTATTACTTTTCGTACGTTTTACTTTAGCTTCCGTATTACTTACCGTTCTGGTTTTCCCAACTTGGGGTTTTCCCAACTTGGGGTTTTCCGAATCGGGCTCCTCGTTCTGGTTTTCCGAATCGGGCTTTGCCCCATTCTGGTTTTCCGAACTTGAGTCTTTTAGGGTCCAAGTGGTCCGCCCAGTCGGAAGCCTTTTTCGTTCGAGGAAGCCTTTGTCTTCAAGTTCCCGAATCGCGCGATTGTGCGAATCGAAACCATTCCCGGATTCTCGAGCCAAGCGCCGTCCGCAGAATTCGAACTCGGGCGGCTTCGAACGGATAATGGCAAAAAGAGCCTTTGCTTGGAGGCTGATGCCTGAATTTCGAAGAATCGAGTTGGGAACCATCGTAAAATTTCCAGCGGCTTCCGTATTGACGAATCCGTTTCCCTGTGACAGGTGTTCCATGACAAATTGATACGTTCAGGGGCTCTTGCGGTGGTGCGCGGAGCCCCTTTTTTTGATTTCAAGTTCAGAGATCCTGACTCCTGGTAATCAAGAAAGCGTGATTTATTGTCCGAGATG
>CAZWFJ010000103.1:0-14833 GCA_964633135.1 uncultured Puniceicoccaceae bacterium
ATTAAATACGAAATGGTATCACCGCCAAGCCCTACGAGTCAGGATCTCTGAGTTTCGGTCCTCACCACCGCGCATGCGACTGGCCGCGTAATACTCTCCGGCATAAGAAGTTCCCAGCTACAGTCCTACTTCGATTGATGGCAAAACGTAGGATTATTCGGAATATTACGACTATTCTTAGTCAACGGCATTAGCTTCCCTGAAAAATTCATCATACGATGCAAAAATTATAGAACTGTCCTCTAATTCCCTCAAATTTCTCTGATTTTTGGCCTCAAATCCCCGGCTGACATTCGGCCAACCCGGTGATAGAAAGTAGGAATAGCCGCAAGTTTAGGACTGGTCGTCGGCATTAGTATGCGACCCATAGAAAACGCCTCATTTGTATATTATATTTTAGGACCGTCCTATAACTCCGGTCGTCAGTATGCGGATAGGCGTATTTTTATTTGTGCATTGGCGGGAGGCATTCCCTGCTTGGAGTGCCGGATTTAGGGGATCTCCCGACGGATTGGAGGCATGGGTTGGCTGGATCGCCTAAAGGTAGAACTTCGAACAATGAGTCCAAATAAATATACCGTGGCCGATTGAGAGCAGTTTCTGTGCGGGTGGAAGGAGAAGCGGCTTTTCCAACGAGCTTGAGTCCGTTGAAATGCGGCCGCTTTTATCCCGATGCGAGCCGCAGAGGACTCAACAACCTTGTGGAAATCTGGCACGGAAATTTCGCCCCGGCGTCGGAAGTGATGGGAAAGCGATTCCGAATCGCGGATGATTCTTGTCGATTGTGGACATTTTGGTATCTCTGATGGCTGTGGATCACGAATCTTGCATGGATGCGAATCCCGGCTCGTCGGAAAGTGCCCGGCAGGCGCGGGGTCTTGTCGGGGCCTTGGTCGCAGCGGGCCTGAAGGATTTTGTTGTGAGTCCGGGTTCGCGGTCGACCCCGCTGGTTCTCGCCTTGCAGCATTATTCCGGGGTGCGGGTGAGGGTCATTTTGGACGAGCGGTCGGCGGCTTTTTTTGCTCTTGGAATCGCTGACAGGACGCATGACCCGGTGGCCCTTGTCTGTACCTCTGGGACGGCCGGTGCGAATTATTTTCCGGCGGTTATCGAGGCTTCCGAGAGGGGTGTGCCCCTGCTGTTGTTGACGGCAGATCGTCCTCCTGAGCTAAGAGACTGTGGCGCGGGGCAAACCATTGATCAAGTCGGACTGTTTGGAAAATATGTGCGCTGGTCGGTTGATGCAGCGGCTCCTTCGGGGGAAGCGGGAACGCGCTACTTTAAATCGATCGCCCGCGATGGCCTTCGGGCGGCCACCGGGAGTGCGACGGGTCCGGTACATTTCAATCTGCCGTTTAGAGAGCCGTTTCTACCGGAGGAGGCGAGTGGGCCTTGCGCGGCGGGTGTTGAGGTGGGGCGAGATCCCGCGCATCGAATTCGCTTCGACTGGGGTCCGCTCTGCCAGGTGAGGTCGGGGCTGATTCTGGCCGGGGCAGCCAACCCGGAGAACCCGCAGCGATGGGTAGATGGGTTGTTTCGGCTGAGTGATTCACTGGGCTGGCCGATTCTGGCCGATGTACTCAACCCCCTGCGCCACTCGCCGGGAGGGGAGGAGAGGGTCGTGACCCAGTACGAGGGGCTGTTCGCTGCAGGGATCGTTGGGAGAGATCCGGGGTTGGTTCCGGAGGCGATCCTGCAGGTAGGGTCTTTGCCCACAGCAAAAAGTCTGCGCCAGTGGCTGGCGGGTTTTGACGGCCCACGGTGGCAATGGTCAAAGCAGCTCCGGGGCCAGGATCCATCCCGGAAGCCGTTTGCGTGGATCGAGGGTTCGCCGGCAGAAGCGGACGATTTTCCAGAACCTGTTGCAGATGAGAGTTACCGGGGCCGGTGGCTGGAGTTGGAGCGAAGATCGGTCGCCGCAGTATCGGCGTGGATCGAGAGAACCCCGGAGAACTTCGAGGGCAAGATCTACCATCTGCTCTCGCAGGTGGCTCCCCAGCGGGCGCAGGTTTTCTTCGCCAACAGCATGCCGGTGCGGGACGCGGGACGATTCTGGTTCGCGGACCGTCCGCGCGGCCCCCGCATTTTCTGCAACCGGGGTGCCAGCGGGATCGATGGTCTCGTCTCAACGGTGGCGGGCCTGGCCGATGGTGGTCCACCTACCTTTGCTGTGCTGGGGGATCTTTCCTTTCTGCATGATTGCGGCGGGCTGAGGGCGGCTCAGGGGATTCGCGGATCCTTGACGATTATTGTTGTCGACAATGGGGGAGGGCGGATCTTTGCACAGCTTCCGATTCGCGCGCGGGACGATGTCTTCGAAGATTATTTTCTCACGCCCCAGGCGGTGGATTTGCAGCTGCTTTGCAAGGCCCATGCAATCAATGTGCATTGTCTGGCGGAGAGTGAGTCGCTCAAGGAGCTGCTTTCAGAACCCCAGGACGGGGTGCAGGTGATCATCATTCGCACGGATCCGGGGAGCGATGATCTGCTGCGTTCGCAGTGGCGGAGTCTTTTTGAAGGCATCAGCTGATCCGCCGTTTTTTTTGAATCGAGTCGCCCGCATGGGCAGCGTTACGGGAGGTCGCCCGGCGGGATCAATCCTGCCAGCGATTCTCCAGAAACTGTTCGCGGCCCGAACCCCTGCGGTAGGCTTGGTAATGCCGGGGGTTTTTCCGGTAGAAGTCCTGATGATATTCCTCCGCCGGGTAAAAGGATTCGAAGTCCGTGATCGGAACAACAATTGGTTGGTCGAAACGATTGCTCTGGTTCAATTCTTTCTTGGATTGTTTGGCGACTTGTCGTTGGGCAGGCGAATGAACAAAAATTTCCGGACGATATTGGGGACCCCGATCGGCAAATTGTCCATTCAGGTCAGTCGGGTCGATCTGTCGCCAATAGACGTCGAGGATCGTCTGGTAGGAGATTACCTCTGGGTCAAAAAAGACCTGCACGGCCTCCGTATGGCCAGTCCGGCCATGGGCCACGTCTTCGTAGCTAGGGTCCACTTCCTCGCCGCCCGAATAGCCGGAGATCACCGCCGCAACACCATCGAGTTTCTCGAATGGAGATTCCATGCACCAGAAGCATCCCCCTGCAAGGGTGGCCACGTCATGGTTTTCGGAAAGTTCGGGCGGAATAGAGGCTTTCGCCCTATCCGAAGTCTCCCCGGTGCAGGCGGAAAGAAGACTGAGCGCGCCGACAATCAGCATTTTGTGGGGAGTTCGGAATATTTGCATAATGGGGTCCTGAGTGCTCGCCGAAATTTGGTGCCAAGGGGGAGATTTGAACTCCCGACCAAAGGCTTATGAGTCCTCTGCTCTACCGCTGAGCTACCCTGGCGGAAAAAGGAGTAAGGAAATCATTTGTGCCTCTTGGGTCAAGTCTCCTCTCGAAAGAAATTCGAGCGGAGGGTCGATCCGGCTCGGCAGAACTGGATCAATCCCCCTGCCTATTTCTTCTCCGGCTCGAAACTAGTATCTTGTAACAAAATCAATTTCGTATCAAAGCCTTGGCCCCCGGCCCCCAAAGCGATGATTGAGCCGAAAGGGATCGGACGGCAACCGACTTCGCCAAGGCTACGAAGGTCCAGAGCCGGTCCGACTACGAAAGACAAACTGTTACAAGAAACTAGAACAGCGACAAGCCATAGATGCTTTCGTAAATGACCCAGCCGAGGAAAGCCGCAAGGACGAGGGCGATTGCGATACGGACCACCCGGCGCTTGCGCCGGGAGACGCGGTCGCGAAAGCCCGAAAACTCTTTGCCCTCCCGGCTCGAGCGCGCCAGATAACGCCCGAAAGAGATTCCGCTGCCCTTCCCCGCCCCGATAAATGGCCGGTAGGATTGCGCCCGCTGACGACGGAAATAACGCCAGCGGTAATACTTGCGGAGAAAAATCATGTTGAAGCTGCTCTCGGAACCAGAGAACCTACTCTTTTTAATCAGCAAGTTCGAGTGAAAATAACAACGAAAACGATTCAGGAGCGCAAAGGGAGAGAACCCATCTGCGCGATAACCGCCTACGATTTTCCCACAGCGGTAATCGCAGACGAGGCGGGAATTGACTTGATCCTCGTGGGGGACTCCGTGGGCAACACCGTGCTCGGTTTTTCGTCAACTGTGCCCGTCACCATGGCGATGATGGAGCACCACGCGGCGGCCGTGTTGCGGGCTCTGCCCGACGCACTTGTCGTGGTGGACCTTCCGTTTGGGGAGGCAGCATTGGAGCGGGAGCATGTCCTGCGGGTCTCGCGCCGAATGATTCAGTTGGGGGCGGGAGCCGTTAAGCTTGAGGGAGGGGTCGAACAGGCGCAGTTGCGTTCGTATCTCGTCGAAGCCGGGGTGCCGGTGCTGGGCCATATCGGGCTGCTCCCCCAGCAGATTGCCGTGGAGGGAAGTTATCGCAAATACGGGCGCACTCCGGAGGAGGCGGATCGCATCCTCGCCGATGCCCGATCTGTGGAAGACTCCGGTTGCTTTGCCTGCATAGCAGAGATGATCGACCCGCTCCTCGCCGGAGAAATTAAGGAAAAAATTAGCATCCCCCTGATCGGAATCGGCTGCGGGCCGGATTGTGACGGCCAGATCCTGGTCAGCCACGACATGCTCGGGCTGGGCACGGATAAAGTTCCGGGGTTTGTCAAAGTATACGCCGATCTGGGGCAGCAGATTCGCCGCTCCTTCGAGGCGTATCGCGAGGATGTCCTTAACCATCGTTTCCCGTCATGAATTTTGCCGTCCTCGGAGCGGGTGCTTGGGGCACCGCACTCGCGCTGCACCTTGATCGTTGCGGCCACACGGTGACCCTGGTTTCGCGTCGCCTAGAGCACGCCGCCGATATGGCCTCCTGCCGGGAGAACCGGGAATACCTGCCGCAGATCGAGATACCGCCCTCCCTGCAGGTGGGGCATGAGATCATGCCGGCTCTCATGGAGGCGGATGTGGTGATCCTTGCCCCCCCCGCCAAGGCACTGAGGCGGCTCTGTGAGGAGATCGCGCAGTATCGCGCCAGCTCATGGGGGATCTCGGCAGTGATCGCCGTCAGCAAGGGCCTTGATCCGGAGACGCTTGAGTTGCCCGTCGAAGTTCTCAATGAGGTCTTGCCGTTTTATCCAGGCGGAGTTCTGAGCGGTCCCACCCATGCCGGAGGCCTCGCCAGCGGGCTACCCTCGGCCGCTGTCCTGGCTTTCGCCGAAAAATCGGGCTGGATTCAGGATCTCCAGAGTGCCATGAGCAGTGACGCCTTCCGTATCTACTTCTCCGAGGACCCGACCGGCGTCTCGCTGGGCGGGAGTCTCAAGAATGTTTTCGCGATCGCCTGCGGTTGTTGCGATGGACTCGGGTTGGGCGACAACGCCAAGGCTGCCCTCCTGACCCGAAGTCTTACCGAGATGGTCGAGATCGGGACGGCTCTCGGTGGCAAGCGGGAAACTTTCGCCGGACTCAGTGGCTTTGGCGATTTGGTAGCCACAAGCTATGGTGCCTGGAGTCGGAACCGCACATTTGGCGAAAGACTGGCCCGCGGAGAGCTTGTCGAGGCGCAGCTCAAGGGGCGAAAGACCGTTGTCGAAGGTGCCCTCTCGGTCCGGTGGTATCGGGAACGATGCCGCAAAATGGGGCTGGCCACGCCGATTCTGGATGAGGTGTACTCGCTCGTCTACGAAGAGAAGCGCCCCGACCAGGCACTCAAGGATTTGATGTCTCGCCAACTCAAAGCAGAGTAGGGCGGTCTGGAACGAATGGGAGCTGGATTGGGAATCACCGTAATGCGTTGGAAAGATCCATGCTGAAAGCCGAAAAAGACCGCCTGCGGACGTGGCTGCTCTTTCGCTATTGCCGATGGGTGATGCGCCGGCGTTTCTTTTCGGTCCGGCTCCACGTTGACCTGGATGCCTTTCAAGAGGCAGGGACCTTCCCCCTGATCCTCTACGGAAACCACTCCTACTGGTGGGATGGACTGATGGAAACCCTGGTCTTTGACCGGCTCCAGCTCGATTACTACATCATGATGGAGGAGCGAAACCTCCGGAAGTTCCGATATTTTCAGAAAACCGGGGTCTTCGGGGTCGACTTGGATAGCCGGGCGGGCAGGAGTCAGGCCTTGCTCTATGCCGCCCGCTTGCTGCGCTCTGGCAGTTTGCGCCGAACATTGCTGATGTATCCCCACGGTCGTCTGGTCAGTGATCTCGAGGAATGGCCGCCATTTCACGGAGGCCTGCAAGGATTGCTGCAGTTGAACGAACAGGTGCATGCCCGACCGATGGCCAAGAGGATACACTCTGGACGATATCCGTTGCCGCAGGCAGTGATTCGCATCGGTCCGCCCGCCGAGAGGGAGAATCTGGAGGAGCGACTCAGGGAGTGTTATGCCCGGCTTTTGGACGATATCAAAGATGACCGTGAAGAGGATTGCCACTGGTTGATTCCTCCCCCCCGCAAGTGGCACGGAAAAACAGAGTAGAAGGGGAGTGGGGCAAAAACTATGAAAAATCCACCGATCATCCTGGCCTCGTCCTCCCCAAGGCGAAAGGATCTGCTAACGCGAGCGGGGGTGTCTATCCGTATCGAATCGCCGCAGGTCGTAGAAAGAAACGATCCAGAGGGTGATCCGAAGGAAGTCGCCGAACACAACGCCGAGTTGAAAGCGAGGGAGGTCGCCGGACGGTTTCCGGGGGAGTGGGTCCTCGGGGCCGATACAGTTGTCGCTCTCGGAAATCGGATTTTTGGAAAACCGGACAACCTCAATGCGGCTGCAAAAATTCTGCGGGCACTCTCAGGGCAAACGCACGAAGTCCATACGGGCGTTTGCCTGATTCAGCCGAACGGGCGCTCGGAGGTTTTCTCGGTATCCACACAGGTAACCTTCAGGGAGCTGTCTGACGGGGAAATTCGCGATTATCTGCGGGAGGTCCCCGTTCTCGACAAAGCGGGGGCCTACGCCCTGCAAGACCAGGGAGCAAAGCTGGTCGCTTCCCTCCATGGTTCGCGCTCCAACGTGATCGGTCTTCCGGTGGAGGAGATTTTGAACCGCCGGAATAAGGTTCTATAAACGGAGAGTTTCCGTATGGAGAAAAGGAAGCCGAGAGTGATTCTTGCCGGTGCCGGGGCACACGGGATGGGCACCTATGCGCGGGTGTTGCTGCCGAGGTTGCAGGCCGAGGACCGGATCCGCTGCGTCGGTGTGGTCGAGCCAGAGGAAAGGAGGCGGGCGGAGGCACTGGCTTTGCTGGGGCTGACTTCCTCGTCGGGATATTCCGGGGTTGACGAAGCCTTGGACAACCTGCGACCCGATATTTTGATCGTGGCTTCGCCTTACCGTTACCACGAGGCGGCCTGCCTGGCAGCCGCAGCGCGCAGAGTGCATTTGTTTATCGAAAAGCCGGTTGCACACGATCTGCCCGCTTGCTGCCGGATCGAGCGGGCAGCAAGAGAGGCTGGGATCAAGGCCGCCGTCAATATGAGTGCCGCTTTCGAGCCGGAGAAACTCGCATTTGGCCAAGCGCTTGCGGACGAGGTCGTGGGCAAGGTGGACTATCTCTTCGGACGCATGGCATGGGATGCGGCGGACGCCGCGAAGCACCGTAAGCACGACCACCACCCCTATTTGACCGAGGGAGGCGTACATGCCCTGGAGATGCTCCTGCGCTATGCAGGCAGTAAGCCGGAGCGCGTTTTCAACCTGGCGTGGCGATCCGGGCACAGTGTTTTCTCGGGTCTGGCCAGCACGCTGGTTTCCTTTGAAATGGAGAACGGAGTTTGCTGTGCGCTCGAGGGTTCATGGTCGGTTCAGGCGGGCATCAGCACTTGGCGGGATGAATACTTCAGGGCGGACGGAAGCAAGGGCGCGCTCCAATTGGAGAAACGCGCACTTGAGCGGCTGACGGGCCGTCTCGACAACCCCGAGGGACTGCAGCGGCGCTCAATCGCCTACGAGCGGACCGATATGCCCGCAGGCGGCACGGGCGTGCTTTTCCGCGCCTTTCTCGAATGGGTCACAGGCACCGCCGATGACCACCCCACCCATCTCGCTGGTAATCTACAAACGATGGCTCTGCTGTTCGCCGCAAATGCCTCTGCCGAGCGAAAGGAAGTGGTCAATGTGCAGGATTTCCTCTCTGAGGCACTCGCTTTATGAACCTTTTCTTTTAATTTATATCGCCGAGATAGAGGTCCCCCTGCGCCTGCAGACGTTCCTGGATGATGGGGACGGCATCTGCGGGGAGGAATCGGACGTCGGCCAGGGTTTTGAGGTCGAGCCATTTGATGCCGACCTGTTTCCGGTCCTTTTCCGACCCGGGACCGGGCTGGGCGTCTTCCGGAATCGAGCAGGAAAATACCGTTTCGACTTGATGAAAATCCCGGTGGTATTTGGAGAAGCTGTGGTTCCGTCCGATGTATTCGCGGACGTAGAGCAAGGGGCCGATGCTGACCTCCAGATTGATCTCTTCCAGGCATTCCCGTCTCAAGGCATCCCGCATGGTTTCCCCGTGCCGCTGCCCGCCGCCGGGCAAGACGTAAAAGTCCCCGCTGCGATCGCGCATCTTGATCGTCAAGAGCCGTCCCTGGCGAAGGATCACGGCCCGGCAGGCATGGCGGATCCACTTCATCGCGGCGAATCCGTTTCCAATTCTCCCAGAATCCGTTCGACGTTTTCCTTGATCTGCAGCATCGCCTGCGGGGGGGAGACGTGGGGAATGTCGCTGACGTCCCAAAACTCCACCCGGGCCACCTGATCCGGGAATCGCTCCTGCAGCATCGGCTCGTGCTCCTCCTGTTTCAGGGCCACCACCCGGTCCGCCTCCCGGAAATCCTCCTCCGCCAGAGCCGTTTTCGCCCTGGGGAAGAACTCCGGATCGACCCCCACTAGGCGCAATCCATTCGCGGCGTGCGGCGAGAGACCCGGCGGTGCCTCCTCTGGAATCAGCCCGCGCGAGAAGGCCGTCCAGTCCAACCCGCGCCGATTCGCGAGATGGTTGAAGACTGCCTCCGCAAAGCGCGAACGATAGTAGTTCGCCGTGCAGATGAAAAGAATCCGTGGCATAATCTACCGAATAATGCCCGCAAAGACGGAAAAATCCACTGAATTTGGAATAAGAATAAAAATAATTCTCATTTAGGTTGAGATTTTGGAAAAGTGATCATTGTTTCTTCGTACTTCAACGAACCGATGCCAAATTCCAAGCCAGAAACCACCGAAATCGAGCGCATTCTCAGCGACGCGGGCTTGCGCCCCACCCGGCAGCGCAAGGTAGTCTACGAAGTGATCTGCAGCGAGAAGGACCACCCGTCGGCCGAGGTCGTCCACGAAAGAGCGAAGAAGCGCATGGAGAGTATATCCCTGGCGACGGTTTACAATTGTCTGGAATCGTTTGTGTCGAACGGGCTGATCCGGCAGTTAAATTTCCAGCGCCAGTCATCGCGCTACTGTCCGTTTTTGGAGGACAACCCGCACTTCGCCCATTTCCACTGTCGCCGAACGGGCGAGGTCTATGATGTCGTGCTGTCGGACAAGATCCGCGAGTTGATCGAGAGCGAGTTGCCCGAGGGGTTGCGAGCCGAGCAAGTCGAGATATCGGTGACGGGAATGACCGAACGTGGAAAACAGTTTTCAGCGAACACACCTGTTTCAAAGAGAAATGAATATGAGCCAACTCGAAATTAAGAACCTGAATGCCAGCATCGCCGGGGAGCAAATCTTGAAAGATTTCTCCCTGACTCTTCCGAAGGGGGAGGTCCACGCTTTGATGGGGCCGAATGGAACGGGGAAGAGCACCCTGGCCAAGGTGCTCGCCGGACATCCGGACTACGAAGTGGAGAGCGGTTCCGTCTTGATGGACGGCGAGGAGATTCTCGGCAGGGAGCCTGACGAGATTGCCCGCGAGGGACTTTTTCTCGCGTTCCAGTATCCCCTTGAGATCCCCGGGGTCTCGATCGCCAACTTCATCCGCGCCGCCCGACAGGCTCGCCAGGAGGACGGCGAGAAATTCGACGCCCCGGCCTATTACCGTGAACTCTACGAGAAGATGGATTCGCTGCAGATCGACCGGAAATTTTCCTCCCGCTCGCTGAACGAAGGCTTTTCCGGGGGCGAGAAAAAGCGGTGCGAGATTTTGCAGATGTCGATGCTCAGCCCCTCCTACAGCGTCATGGACGAGACGGACAGCGGACTCGATATCGACGCCCTGAAAGTGGTTGCAAACGGGGTGAACCTCATGCGGGGTCCCGAATGTGGCATTCTCGTGATCACCCACTACCAGCGGCTCCTCGACTACATCATCCCCGATCGGGTCCATGTGATGTATGAAGGGCGAATCGTCCACAGCGGGGACAAGGACCTCGCGATTGAACTTGACTCCAAAGGATACGACTGGGTGCGGGACGAACTAGCCCCCGCCGCCGCCAGCTAACTCAACCATCAAACCAAAGAGGAAAACCATGAACCAGACCGAAGAATTGAACCAGGCCCAGGCGATCGACATTGACCGCGACAAGGGCAACTTCCGCTACGATGTAAAATACCAGTATGATGCGGGCACGGGCCTCAATGAGGATACGATCGACTACATCTCCCAGGCGAAAGGCGAGGAGCACTGGATCAACGAGTTTCGCAAGAGGGCACTGAAGGTTTTCTCCCGTCTGCCCATGCCCACCCACTGGGCCTCCAGGGATCTGGAGAACATCATCTTTGACAAGATCCGTTACTACCTCTCCCAGGGGCAAATTCCGAGCCGCTCGTGGGATGAAGTGCCCGACGAGGTGAAGGAGACCTTCGAGCGGCTGGGCATCCCGGAGCAGGAGCGCAAGTTCCTCGCCGGTGTGGAGGCCCAGTTCGACAGTGAGGCTGCCTACTCGCGGATGCAGGATGCGCTGGAAAAGGACGGCGTGCTCTTTGTGGGTTCCTCCGAGGGCCTGAAAAAGTATCCGCACATCTTCAAGAAGTTTTTCGGAAAGGTGATCCCCACGAACGACAACAAGTTTGCGGCACTCAACAGTGCGGTCTTCAGCGGTGGGAGCTTTATCTACGTGCCGCCGGGAGTGAAGGTGCGCCAGCCCCTGCAGGCCTATTTCCGCATCAACGCCGAGAGCTTTGGGCAGTTCGAGCGCACCCTCATCATTGCTGACGAGGGGGCCGAGGTAACCTACATGGAGGGTTGCACCGCACCCAAATTCGAGACCAGCACCCTGCACAGTGCCGTTGTCGAACTCGTGGCCCTGAAAGGGGCAAAGATCCAGTACATCACGGTCCAAAACTGGTCCAACAACGTCTTCAACCTTGTGACCAAGC
This sequence comes from uncultured Puniceicoccaceae bacterium, assembly GCA_964633135.1. Lineage (GTDB taxonomy): Bacteria > Verrucomicrobiota > Verrucomicrobiia > Opitutales > Puniceicoccaceae > Puniceicoccus. The sequence continues at coordinate 11,285 of CAZWFJ010000103.1, forward strand.
GGGCATGGGCCGAGGAGGAGGCCGAGGTCAAATGGATCGACTGCAACATTGGCTCGCGGCTCACCATGAAATATCCCGGAGTCGTCCTTAAGGGGCGCAAAGCCCGCGGCGAGGTGATCTCCATCGCCCTGGCCAACGACGGCCAGCACCAGGATACCGGTGCCAAGATGGTTCACCAAGCCGATGAGACGACCAGCAACATCATCGCGAAAAGTATCTCCGTGGGCAAGGGCCGCTCGACCTACCGCGGCCTGGTACACATGCCAGAGCACCTGAAAGGCTGCAAGAACAACACCGAGTGCGACGCCCTGCTGATCAACACCAACAGCCGGACGGATACCTACCCGGCGATCAATGTCCAGGGCAACGGAAACTCGGTACAGCACGAGGCCAGCGTTTCGAAGGTCAGTGCCGAGCAGATCTTCTACATGATGCAGCGCGGCCTCTCCGAGGGGGAGGCCATGAGCCTGGCCGTGAACGGATTCGTGAACGACCTCGTGCGCCAGTTCCCCATGGAGTACAGCGTCGAGTTGAAAAGACTGATCGATATGGAAATGGAGGGCTCGGTAGGGTAACCCTACCCGCGCTCTCTCACAAACAGCCCGTAAGCAAAAGATTATTTTATGAGCACAGAAGCCGCAGACGTGCAGTCCACCCTCGGCGTGGGGGATCCAGCCGCCTTCGAAAGCCACTTGTCCCACTCAACCGTACCGGAGAAGTGGAAGAGGTGGAAACACGAATACTGGGAACAGTTTCAATCCCTCCCCCTCCCAAGAAGCCGGGATGAAAACTGGCGCTTTTCCTCGCGGATCAATTTCGATCCGAAGGCATTCCTGCTTCCCGAATCCGTCGAGGATGCGGTCGCCGGGATCGCCCTCTCCCGCTCGAATCTGGTCAGCGAGCGATCCGGGCGGATCGTCTTCGTCGACAACAAGCGGGTCGATCACGAACCCGTTTCGGAGGAGCTGGCGGCGAAGGGGATTCTTTTCCTTCCCCTGGAAGAGGCCTGCGAGCGGAACCCGGATCTGATCGAACAGTACCTTTTCCGAGAGTCCACCAACCTGGGTTCGGATAAGTTCCACGCGCTCCACAACGCGTATTCGGAGGGTGGATATCTTTTGTACGTGCCGGACAACGTCGAAGTCGATGCCCCGTTTGTCACCTACCATTGGCAATCGGCCCCGGGTGCGGCACTCTTCCCCCACACCCTCGTAATCGGGGGCCGGAACAGCCGCTTCAGCCTGGTCGATGTGCAGCAGTCGGTCTATCAGGACCGCGAAGGTTTCTCCTGTGCAGTGGGCAACGTTTTTGCCGGACCCGGAGCCAAGATCTTCCGGAAGACCATCCAGAATTTTAATCCGCGCACGATCTCCTTCCAACTGGACACCAACAACGTCGACCGGGATTCGTCGGTCCGCGGGATCAACCTGAACCTGGGAAGTCAGCGCGCCCGGTTCGAGAACGAGGTCCGCATCAACGGTGCCGGTGCCGATGTGAAACTCTACTCGCTGACGGTTGCCGACAAGGATCAGGAGTTCGACCAGCGCACCCTGCAAATCCACAACGCGCCCAATGCGGTGTCGGATCTTCTCTACAAGAACGCCCTCATGGATCACAGCCGGACAATCTTCTCGGGGCTGATCAAGGTGGCCAAGGAGGCCCAGCAGACGGATGCCTACCAGACCAACCGCAACCTTCTCCTCGACGATACCGCACAGGCCAATTCCCTGCCTGGTCTCGAGATCGAGGCGAACGACGTGAAGTGCAGCCACGGTGCCACCACCGGCCAGCTCGACCGGGAGGAGCTTTTCTATTTCCTCCAACGGGGCATCCCGAAGGCGGTTGCCCAGCAGCTGATGGTCTTCGGCTTCTTCGAGGAGGTCATCCAGCAGTTCGAGAATGAGGAGCTGGAGGAAAATCTTCGCTCGCTGATCCGCGAGAAATTCGAGAAAAAGCAGCTGGACGCCGTGGCCCCGAAATTGGAAACTGAACGCAATGACTGAGGATCCAGAACGAATACTTTCTCGCGACGTCAAGGCGACCCTGATCCCTCACGGCGAGTCCATGGAGCTGCCCGAGGGTACACGCGTAACCATCACTCACCGCCTCGGCGGGAATTATACCGTGATGACCGAGAACGGTATGTTCCGCATCGGCGGCGAGGATGCCGACTCTCTGGGCGAGGAGGCCGAAAAGCCCGATTTCGACACCGCAGAGGGCAGTGCCGACGGCCCTCCGGGCAAGGACGCGATCTGGGGCCAGCTCAAGAAGGTCTACGATCCGGAAATCCCGGTCAATATCGTCGACCTCGGGCTGGTTTACAGCATGGAAACGCATGAACTGGACGAGGGAGGCTACAAAGTCCTCGTCGCCATGACCCTCACCGCCCCCGGTTGTGGGATGGGACCCTCTATCGCCGAAGACGCCCGGTCGAAGGTGGTGCAGGTCCCCGGAGTCTCGGAGGCCCAAGTCGACATCGTCTGGGACCCCCCCTGGAATCAGGACATGATTTCGGAGGAGGGAAAGATGGAGCTGGGACTCATCTGAACGGTGCAGGTCGCGCCAGCGCGAGTTTCCAAACGATCGCCATGGACGAAACGAAAACCCAAGAACCGATTGCGGAAGCCCCCAGTGAGATGCCGCAGAAACGCCGGGCCTTCTCCATTACCCTGCTCGCTTACGGAATCTTCCTCCTGGCCATCGGAATCGCGGGCTACTGGAATAATCCCGAACGGGCGGCAACTGCCCTGATCTCCGGCAGCGTCTTCGGCGGAGTCCACCTGCTCTGGTCCTACCTTTGGAATCGCGCCCATACGATCGCCCGCTACGGGGCCGCTATAACCCTGACCCTAGTCCTGATCGCCTCCACCTGGAGATCGTGGGCCACTTGGCAAGCCTACCTCGACGGCGACCCCTCCAAGCGATTTGCAGCATTCCTCCTGACCGCCATGTTCCTCGGAACCCTCCGCGTCTTTCTCCGCTACCTCACCCTGCCAAAACTTCCGCGCTAGCCCGAATGGCAGGCCTCGAAGAAAATAAGTATAGCGATATGCCCACGATATTTTGTTCGCTGGCAAGGCCCGGCGATTGAGCATATTGCCATGTGTGACTAAGGAGCAACGCCGCCATTGAGCAAAGAACCAGCCAGAGTTCTGTCCTCGTCCTCCTTCTAAGCTAAACCAGGTAAACCCTTTATATGCTTTTCGTCCGGTTTCTGGATGCAGATCTCAATTTGAAAAATGTTATGCTGAAAATAACGACAAAAGTTTTCAATTCACATGGATCCGAACAGATTTTTGTTTCTCTGGTAGGTTTGGCTTGACCGGGATGATCTGGTCCTTTTGGCTGGTGGCATGAAAAGGAAGAAGCGTCTCACTGCTAGGGGTAACACGGCCTATTTTCACCTGATGAGTCGGACGGTGAATGGGGAGATTTTGTTTGGGGAGATGGAGAAGGAGGTGCTGCGGAAGATGATTTGGCAGGTGGCCGATTTCTCGGGGGTTCGGGTGATTACCTATGCGGTGATGAAGAACCATTTCCATATTCTGG
>CAZWFJ010000104.1:0-14832 GCA_964633135.1 uncultured Puniceicoccaceae bacterium
AAATGAATTTTTAATCTTTACTTGGAAATCCTTCTCATGGAAGGGGGTTTACCCCCCGATCTGCCTTTTTTGTGGGAGGGGGTTTATCCCCCGATTGGGAGGCCCTGATGCACCCTCGCTGCCATCCGTATCGGGGCATAAAGCCCCTCCCACCCACATTGGCCATCTTTTGTGGGAGGGGGTCTGACCCCAATGGCACTCGGTTAAGGCCTGAATCGAAATCGCTTAACCGAGTGCCATTGGAGGTTGGGCTACCGTCGATGGAAAATTGGGAGACGAGTTTTTTCTTGCATTTTAGGTGATCGCCTGTTTACTGATTGTATTTTTTATGAGAATCGACAAGAGCATTGCGGGGTGGAGTGAACGGCAGCGGCTGCTTTTTGTGGAGCGGTTGCTTTATTGGCGGGGGACGATCAACCGGCGGGATTTGTGTGAGCATTTCGGGATTTCCCTGCCCCAGGCTACGAAGGATCTGGTGGCTTATACGACGCTGAACGCGGGCGGGTGTCATTACGATGTGCGGCGCAAGTGTTACGTGGCAGCCGAGTCGATGGAGACGGTTTTTCAGGAGCCGGATTTTAGTGCCGATGTCGAGATGATCGGGGGGGCCATGATCGACCAGGAGGAACGAGGGGACTTTGTTCTCGGATTTAACCGTCCGCAGCGGTCGGGGAATCGGGAGATTCACCGGCGTTTGTCTCTGGCGTCCTGTCGGGGGGAGTCCCTCGAGGTGACGTATTGGTCGGTCCGGTCCGGGACGGGCGAGAAGCGGTGGATCAGCCCGCGAGGGTTCGGCTTCGACGGGCTGCGGTGGCATGTGCGGGCGTTTTGCCACCGGGATGAGGAGTTCAAGGACTTTGTCATCGGCCGGATTCAGGATATGGGAGAGGCTGCGGCGTGTCCGTTTGCCGACGAGATCGACGCGGACTGGCTGGAGACGGAGATCCTCCGGTTTCGGCCCCATCCACAATTGAGCGAAAGCCGGAAGACGGCGTTGGAAATGGACTACGGCATGGAGAAGGGAGAGATGACCCTGCCAGTGCGCCGGGCGATGAAAATCTATGCCCTGCGGCGGCTGGGCTTCATCGGCGACTCCCTGAACCCCCCGATGACGAACGAACTCCAGCAGTTGGAATGGGTGGGTTGCGAGTCCGAATCGTAAGGAGGATAGGATTTCAGGACACCCCTGGAAGAAATCGGATCGACCCCCTGCATCTTGCACGACATTCCGCCGCCCGATTTGCAAAACGCACGGATTCCCAGAGCTAAATGGCGATTCCCCGGCACTACTGGAATAGGACTAGTGTAAGGGGTTTGGCCGTCCGGCAGAACCACCCCACCAGCTGGCGCTGGTCCCCCCCTCCTTGGGAAAGGAGGGGAATCTTTGATAGGGGTGCGGCGCTGGTTTAAGTCGAGATCGACCTCTTACTCTTAATCATACTCGTAATCGTAATCTCTATTCTTTAAATCATAAATTATTGCTCATCAGTTGCTTGGATTATGATTATGATTAAGAGCACGATTATGAGCTTAAACGGAAACTCCCTTAAACTAGTGCCATTCTTCGATAGGGGTGCGGCAATGCAATGAAATCTGGCATACGATTAGCGGGTAAAACCGCGAATCTATGAAGAAAGATTACGAAGCATCGCGATATGAGGATCAATCTGCTGAGGAATCACTGGATGACTTGGGGGTGGATCAGGAGAGGGGGCTTTCCGAACGGGAGGTATCCCGCCGGCGGGAGGAGTACGGACGCAACGAAATTGAGAGTGAGGAGGAGAATCCCCTCAAAATGTTCTTCTCCCACTTCTGGGGGCCGATCCCCTGGATGCTCGAGGCTGCGGTGATTCTCGCGGCCATTGCCCGCCGGTGGGAGGATTTCGCGGTGATTTTCGTGATGCTCCTGATCAACGGGGGAGTCAGCTTCTGGCATGAAAGCAAGGCGGACAAGGCGATCCAGGCACTCAAGGAAGAGCTGGCCCCGGAGGCCCGCGTGCTCCGGGAGGACAAGGCCCGGACCATCGATTCGACCGAGCTCGTTCCGGGAGACATCGTGGAACTGCGGATCGGAGACGTGGTTCCCGCCGACCTCAAGCTCATCGGCGGGGGCGATGCGGCGATCGACGAATCGGCGCTGACGGGCGAGTCCGTACCCGTCTCCAAGGAAAGCGGCGACCTGGCCTTTTCCGGCACCTCGGTCAGCCGCGGCTCGGTCCGCGGGGTCGTTGTGGCCATCGGCACCGCCACCCGCTTCGCCTCGACAGTAGAACTGGTGGCGGAGGCCAAGGAGGATTCCCATTTCCAGCAGGCGGTCCTCCGAATCGGCTACTTCCTGATCGGAATCACCGCGCTCGCGGTTCTGATCGTCATCGGGACCACCCTCTTCCGCGGCGATCCGTGGACACAGGTCCTGATGTTCGCCATGGTCCTCACCATCGCCGGGATCCCCCAGGCGCTGCCAGCGGTGCTCACGGTAACGATGACCGTCGGGGCGAAGCGGCTCGCCTCGAAGAAGGCAATCGTCTCGCGGCTTGCGGCCATGGAGGAAATGGCGGGCCTGCAGGTGCTTTGCGCCGATAAAACCGGGACCTTGACCAAGAACCAGCTCGAATTGCAGGAGCCGATTGTCGTCCGGGCCGAGGACGAGAAAGACTTGCTCGAGGCGGCCGCTCTGACCTGCGAATGGGAGGAGGAGAGCAATGACCCGATCGACCGGGCGATCCGAAAAGCCGTCGGCGGTGAAGATCCCCGCCGGGGCCGGAACATCGAGGAGTTCCGTCCGTTTGACTCGACCCGCAAACGCGCGGAGGCCGAGATCCGCGAGGGCGACCGCCGCTACACGGTGGCCAAGGGGGAACCGGTGGTTCTTCTCGATTTGGCCGGGGTCTCCGGCGATCCGCGCAATGAGATCTTGGACCGCATTGAAAAGCTAGGCGAGGAGGGATACCGCTCTCTCGGCGTCGCCCGGAAGGAGAACGGGTCGTGGACCTACCTCGGACTCCTGCCCATGCTGGATCCCCCGCGGGAGGACTCCGCCGAGGTTCTCCGGGAGGCCTGGGAGCACTGTATCGACGTGCGCATGATCACGGGAGACCATGGAGCCATCGCCAAAAAGGTTGCCGGAGAACTCGGTCACGGGCAGAACATCCTCGAGGCCTCGGAGATCTTCGACGAGGAGACCTCGGAAGAAGGCGAACCCAGTGCCGCCGCCGCCGAGAGGCTCCGCACGGCCGACGGGGTGGCCCGCGTCACACCTGAGCACAAATTCAACATCATCCGCGCCTTCCAACGCCGGAACAAGATCGTCGGCATGACCGGCGACGGAGTCAACGACGCCCCGGCCCTCAAGCAAGCGAGCGTGGGGATTGCCGTCTCCGGTGCGACGGATGCCGCCCGGGCAGCTTCCGACCTCGTCCTCACCCTGCCCGGCCTCGGGGTCATCATCAACGCAGTGCAGGAGGCGCGCCGTATTTTCGAGCGCATGACAAGCTACGCGACCTTCCGTATCACCGAGACGCTCCGGGTGCTTCTCTTCGTCACCGCCTCGATCATCGTTTTCGATTTCTACCCGGTCACCGCGATCATGATCGTTCTCCTCGCCATTCTGAACGACATCCCGATCATGACCATCGCCACGGATAACGTCTCGCTCTCGGGGCATCCGGTCCGGTGGGATATGAAGCGGGTGCTCTCCATCGCAGGGGTTCTCGGGGTCGGCGGCGTCATCGGTTCCTTCTTGCTCTACTGGTTGTTGGTCACCCAAACCTCGCTTCCGGACGCCCAGCTGCAAACGATTCTTTTCCTCAAACTCCTTGTCGCCGGGCACATGACGATCTTCCTCACGCGGAGCCGCAGCTGGATGTGGAAAAAGCCCTGGCCGAGCTGGCTCCTCTTCCTCGCCCTGGAGGGGACGCAGATAGTCGGCACGCTCTTCGCCGTTTACGGGATTCTCGTCGAGCCGATCGGCTGGCTCTGGGCCGGAGTGGTATGGGGCTATGCGATCGTGGCCCTCTTCGTCCTCGACGCCCTCAAGGTGGCCACCTATCGATTCTTGCTAAAGGACAAAGCGTCATGACAAACGGTTATCTACTCATCAGCGATCTTGACGACACGCTCCTCGGGGACGATTCCGCACTGGCCCGGTTCCGCGATTACGCGGAATCGCTCGGAGACGAGCTGGCCCTGGTCTACGCATCGGGACGATTCTTCGAGTCGATCCGTGAGGACGTAGACGACAGTCCCCTGCCCTCCCCGGCCATGGTCATCGGAGGTGTCGGCAGCGAGGTGCGCACCTTTCCCGACGGTACCCCCGATCCCGAATGGGTCCGCCAAATCTCGCGCAACTGGTCCGCCCCCACCGTGCGGCAGGCCCTGGAGAATTTCGACGGGCTGCGCCTGCAGGCGGAGGAGGACCAGTCCGACTTCAAGGTCAGCTACCACTGGCCGGCGGCGACCCCGGATGATCTCGACCGGGTCCGGCAAACGCTGGAATCGGCAGGCATTGCGGCCTCCCTGATCTACAGCTCCGCCCGCGATCTCGACGTGCTCCCCAAAGGCGTAGACAAAGGCTCTGCGGCTGCCTTCGTGGGGAAGCGGCTCGGCTACCCTCCCGAGCGGATTCTGGCGGCGGGAAACTCGGGCAACGACGCAGCCCTGATGCGACGCGGCTTCTGCGGGATCGTGGTCGGGAACGCCCATTCCGAGCTGCGGAAACTGGCGGAGGAATCGGAAAGCATACACCTGTCGGAAAAGTCCTACGCCGACGGGGTCATTGAGGGGATCAAACGATGGGAAAGAAAATAATCCAAATCGAAATCGGGATCGGGATCGAAATCGAAAAAACATGGCCTTAGGACACGAAAAGCTCGACGTATACCGCCTGGCCATCGGCTACGTGGCATGGGTTTTTGAGCATTCAGAAAAATTGAATGGGGTTCACCGGCATGCCCGGGATCAATGGCTTCGTGCGAGCCAATCGATTCCACTGAATATTGCCGAGGGAAATGGAAAAACTGCCGAGGCAGACCGGAGAAGGTATTTCGAGATAGCCCGAGGTTCGGCATTGGAATGTGCTGCGATTCAGGATGTGTTGGTAGTCGGAAAGAACTTGGACGAAAATGAGAGTCGTGACCGAAAAGTTGAACTGGACCGGATTGCTGCCATGTTGAGCCGTTTGGGGAAGCGTGGCTATGCAGTCGAGGAAGAACCCTCAAACTACGGAATCGATCCCGATTTCGATAGCGATTTCGATAGCGATTTCGATCCCGATGAAACAAAATCCCAACCAGACGCTGCACTCAACGCGGACAAGCCGCGCGAGTGAGCTTCACGATCGCGGGAGTCCCTCGAAGAAGCTTCGATGCGACCAGGGGATCTTTGCCGCAGCATCCGGCCTTCCGTGATGACAGACCTGCCGAAGATCATTCTCTGCCGCTTTCCCCTTCCGAGAGGGGGATGAAGATGACCGAGAAATTGCAGCGTCCCCCGCCGTTTTCGAGGCGCAGAAGGAAGGTGTTGATACCCTTGCGGAAGGTAACTTTGCGGAAGTTTTCGGTGGCGTTCCACGAGCTGATCCTGGTGTCGTGAACGATCAGGAGGTCGTTGAGCCAGAATTTGGCCCAGTCGTCGGCGGCGATGCCGAGCAGGGCAGTGGTTTCTTCCTCGAAGAAAAGCTCGGTGTAGGCGAAGTAGACGGCTCGGGTTGTCTCGTCGGGCGGGGTCACCCGGACGGTATTGCTTTGGACAAAGCGCCACTCCAGATCGGCGGGTTCGCCGGTCTTGCGCATGGTGCGCCCGCGGTAAGTGGCGTCGAGGTCGATCGTGATTTCCGGAGGCAGGGGCGTTTCCAGTTTCGGCCCGGGCGGTGGTGCCCAAGGGCCGATGATATACCAAGTGTCAATGAAGAGCCAGCCCCGTCGTTCGGCTTCGGGACGAATAATGCGGGCGGGAACGGCCTGCGTTAAGGCTCTTGCATTGGAAACCCTAAACGGCGGGCGGCGGGAGGCTTCGATATTGGGGCCGAAGCTCGCGTCTGCGGTGGGCGAAATACTGCCGTAGCGCGGATCCACCTGCTTGGACAAATCGGTTAGAAATTCGCCTTGGAAACCGGTGGACATCACTTGGGACATATCGACAAAGCCCTGTGTGGTTGCGGCGGAGGCCATTCGTGCGCGCATCATCGGGTTGTTGGTCGTCGGCATTGAGCGACCCATTTCCGGAGCCGAAGGCTGCATCCGGGAAAGCTGATTTTCGGCACGCAGGGCCGCATTTTGCATTTGGCTGGCGGCCTCGGTCAGGGACTGGTTGAACTCCTGAAACTGCGGCATGGTTTGAGGCATTTCCCCGGGCTGGATTCCTTCCGGCATCGGCGGGAAATCGGAGGGCGGCACAAAGGTATTTTGCATGGCCTGCTCGAATGACTCGCCCTGGATGGCGGCCATCTCGGCGGCGCGCGCCTCAGCATGGCTTTGGGCGAATTGCTCGCTCAACTCCTGGGACATCTCGTAGAGTTGATCGGCTCCGGCCTCTGCAATGGCGGAATCCAAGGGTAGATTTTGCAGCTGCTCCGATATGGGGTCGTGTTCGAGATCCGCATCGGCGAGTTCACTTAACTCGGGATGTTCTTGGCGCAGTTCTTCGGCTTCGGCCATCGCCTTCTCGATGGCTTCGGGAATGAGCTTGATCAGTTCCTCCGCATCCCTTTCCAGTGCGTCCAAATTCTTGCTTGCTTTGCTTCGGAAGGGCCGGATCTCCTCCATAACCGGCTCGGGAATGGACCCTTCGCCTGCGGCGAGCAACCGGATCGACTCCGCCACAGGCAGCATCTTCCGCAGGTCGCCGAGGCGGCCGGTCGGACCTTCCGCGTCCACCAGTTGCCGGTGGATATCGACCAGGTCGAGGCTTTGCTCTTCGATCCCAACTGCATAGCTGCGGACGGCTTCGGGGGCATCTTCATTCTCGTCGGCCTGCTCCCGGATCCGTTTGGATTGGCGGGCGATCGCGACGACCAACTCGTCGATCCGGTCACCGAGGCCCATCTTGCGGAGATCCTTTTTGCGCTCTTCGGCAAGCTCTTCCATTTCGATGACGGTCACCTTGAGCTTGCGGACTTCACGACGCATCTCCTCCTCTTTCTTGTCCTTCTGGTAGCGGGCGATCTCTTCGACCTGTTCGGGCTTGGGTTCCGGTTTCTTGATCTTCTTGCGAACAACTTCCTTTTCCTCCTCGCTCAAGTCGGAGAGGGGTTCCTTGCTCAGATCGATCTGGCTCTGGCGGAGATCTTCGAAAAAATAGAAAGCGAGACCGGTAATGAGTGCCACCGTGACGGCGGTGAGCCAGCCGATCCGCATTGGAGTGAGGGAGAAAGCTTTCATGGGACGAGACTAATCATACCGCTCGTGGAAGGTGCGGACGCCGACGTTGCGCAGGCCGATGAACTGGAGGTGGTCGAGCAGCTCCACCACCCGGAAGGAGGGTGCCTCTTCGTCTACGTCAAGCCGGATTCGGCGGTCCGGCTCGGTTCGGGCGACGGAGTCGAGTCGGTCCCGGAGTACCTGGATCGAAGTATCATCACCTTCATAATAGAGATTGCCCGATGCGTCGACGCCCAGCATCAGGATCGATTCGTCCGGAGCCAGTTCAAGGGAGGATTTGGAAACCGGCAGGGCGATCTCCTCGACCGTCTTGTCGTCCTTCTTGAGCATGGTGGCGACCAGAAAAAAGATCAGCAGGAGAAACACAGCATCAATCATCGGTGCCATGTTGAGCTCGGGGTTTTCTTCCTCTTCGGTATTAAATTGCATGGCTCAAAAGCGTTCGATGCGTTCTTCGGGCGGCACCTCGAAGTAGAGTTTTTCAACATCACGAGTGCGCACGCCCACATTCTCAAAGCCTTGGAGGGAGGCGAGGTCGAGCGTGTCGACGAGAATTTGGAAAGGCGTCTGCCGATCGACATCTATGCGCAGGGGCGTCCCGGTTCCGTTGGCCTCGGCGTATTCCTTGAGGAAACCGGCAAGACTTTCGATTGGCGCATACTCCAGCTCACCAAACGTCTTATCCCGTTGCGTGGCGCGGTAGTAGTTGCCCTCGGTATCGACTCCCACGACCAGCACAGGTTGCTCCTCGACCGCTTGCAGTGAGGCCTCGGGATTCGGAATGGTCACTGGTATTTCCTTCTGCAGTTTCTTCATCATGGTTGTGACGAGGAAGAAGATGAGGAGGAGGAAAACGCAGTCGATCAGGGGGGAGAGGTCGACTCCCATCGGGGTCTCCATCTTCCGGCGTCTGCGAGCGGGTGGATCGTCGTCGAAGAACCCGCTGGAGCCAGCTGGCGACCCGAGGCCGCCAGGAAGCGGGCTGGATTCGGGGTGGGGGGGCGTCATTGCGCTTGTGGACTGGATGGGTCGGTTTCGGGGCGGGGTTCCGGGTTTGTCTCTGCTGCTTCCTCTTTCTCCCGGTTCATGAGATACTGGACATGAGTGCCGAGAAGCTCCTCAATGGCTTCTTCGAGTGCCGTTGCGAAACCCGAGATGCGGGAACGGAAATAGTGATAGAAAGCAAGCGTCGGGATTGCGATGATCAGACCAAGCGCGGTGGTTATGAGTGCCTTGCCAATGGAGTCGGCCAGGACGGCCGCATCTCCGGTGTCGCCGAGTAGAGCGACCTTCTGGAAGGCTTCGATCATGCCAATGATGGTACCGAGGAGTCCGAGCAAGGGAGAGATCGTCGCAATGACAAGGAGGGGATAGCTCCGCCGCATTTGGGCCTGCTGTTCCCGGGCGCCAATGTCGGCGGCGGTAACACTGACGACGGAGTAGGGGAAATGAGCGTGTCGGGATAGGTAGCGAACAACCCGGCCATACGCACTGGAGTTCCCCTTGGCCTCGCGGGCGGCTCCATCCAGGTCTCCGGCTTGCCATTTTTTGCGAACTTGCTCCTCGAGATTGCTGGGCAAAAAGGCTTTTCGGCGAACGGTGATAAACCGCTCCACCACGAAGGCGACTGCGGCAACAATCAGAAGGATCAGGACGATGGCGACCCAACCACCTTTCGCCAGTTCTTCGCCCCAGTCGACCGTTGCAAGATCGTCAATCCGGTCGGTGCTGGACTGCACAATCGGGATCTCGGTCCCACCCGGTGCTTCGGTGCCCGCTTCCAATTGTTCGGGCGACGCCGGTTCTTGCGCCATGCTGGCAGGTGCAAGAGCGAGGAAGAGGGAAAGTGAGGCTAATGCTGATAGTAGGTATAGGCGGAGATGTCTTGCGAAAGTCATGGGATAATAGTTTTGTTGCAGGATTTAATGGGCTAGTTGGAATGGCACTTAGTTAAGCAAAAGTAGTAGCGGCATCTTGCCGCTTGAAAGCGGCTGGAAGCTGCTTCTATCCTCGATCCTAAAAAAGTAACACAGATGAGAAATTCATGATACCCCTACATTTGTATGGATTTTCCGCGATTATTGTGTCCGTTTCCTTCCAATCGTGACAAATATGTTACAAGGAGTGGTTTGACGCCGGACGGCCCCGGGCGATTCATAGTCGGGCATCATGCTCTCACTCTCTTCTTCATTCCTCCGGGGGAGACGGTCGTCGCCGTTTTCGAGATCGGCCGGTTTCACGCTCATCGAACTGCTTACGGTGATCGCCATCATCGGTATCCTCGCCGCTATCTTGATTCCCGTTGTCGGTTCAATCCGCCAGAAGGCCGACCGCACCGCCAGTGCGAGTAATCTCCGCCAATGGTCTCAAGCTCTTCTTCTCTATGCGGGACAAAACGGAAACCGCATCCCCTATGAGGGCGACAGAGACCAACCGAGTTGGCAGGACGTGGGCAAGGAAGACGACGACAACCAGAAAAACGCGTGGTATAACGCGCTGCCGGAGTATGTGGGGGAGCTCCCGCTCTACGATGTTAAGAGGGGAGACGAGGGAGTGATGGTCCGAACCTCCTCCATCCACTACAGCCCCGGTGCCGAAGTGGACTCGCGCGAAAACCGTCGTTCGCCCCAGTTTTCCTACATGATGAATTCGCAGATTTACTCGGGAAGCGGACCTTCCAACTCGGGTTCCAACTTGATCCGCTTCAATCAAATCCCCGAACCCTCGAACACGATCTTCATGACCGAAACCCGGACCTCCAGCGAAGACGGTGCTCCCAACAAATCCGCTGACCGGATCGCCCGTTGCAAGGGCCGCAACAACAGCATCAGCTTTCGCTACGGCGGCCAGACCAACGTAGCCTTTCTCGACGGCAGCGTCACCACCATTGAGAGCGAAACGCTCTACAACAGAGGCCGTGATCCCGCTTCGTCCCCCAGCAATCAGCTTTCCGGTTTCGTCTGGTATCCCTGGCACGATTGATCCCGGCAATTCGATCCAACCAAACGCGAAGACTCTACCCATTCACCACCCATGAAACACTCGATTCACTCCCACCTCCTTTCCTTTTTCTTCGTTCTCATCGGAGTTCAGGCGACTACGGCCGCTCCTGTGATCGTCAACGAATACAACGCCGTTCGCGAAGGCCGCTGGCTGGACGAGGACGGCCAGACCGCCTCCACCGCCTCCGATTCCTTTTTCGGGCGCGTCGAGAGCAACGGGGGCGACTGGTTCGAGATGGTCGTCGTCGGCGACGGGACGAGCGGTTCAACGGTCGATATGCGCGGGTGGTCCATCGAGATCTCGGACGGCGATGAGGGCGACAGCAAGGTGGTCCTGACCAATGACAGTTTTTGGGAAGCGGTTCCGGCCGGCACCATTCTCACCTTCACCCAAGAGGACACTGCCGGAGGTGGCCTGGATACGGAGATCGACAAAGAGAACGAACGGACGACCGAGGGTTGGGCATGGAGCAATATCCATGTCGGCGACGCGACCTACGTCGATGACGGGAGCAGCGGCCTGCCCCTCACCACCGCAAACAAAGACACCCAGATCACGATCAAGGACAGCACCAACGCCACCGTTTTCGGCCCCGCCGGGGAGGGCGTCCACGGCGTGAGCGGGGTCAGCAGCCGGGAAGTGCTCGAGCTCCAGGAATCCCCCTCGCTGGGCATCACCGAGGCCTCCGCCGCCTACGAAGGCACCACCGAAAGCACGTTCGGTGCACCTAACACTTGGGATGGAGGTGCTTCCGTTCAAAGTTTCCTCGCCTTCCGCACCCTCGGACCCGCGCCGATCTTCACGGTTACCCAGGACGACACCCGCATTTTGGCCGGGGCCACCTTTTCACTTGATGTCACCGCCAGTGACGACAACGACGGAGACTTGACCATCACCGCGCCGACCCTGCCCTCCTGGTTGACCCTCACCGACAATGGCGACGGCACCGCGCTCCTCGAAGGAACCCCGACGATCGCCGACGTCGATACGCACCCCGTCGCCCTCGAAGTCGCCGACGATCCTTCCGACGGCACCGACTCGCTCGAATTTTCCATCCGCGTCTTTCCCTCGCCCTCCGCCGTCATCTTGAACGAATACAACGCCGATAACAGTTGGCTGGAGCTGGTCGTTGTGGGCGACGGCACGGCCGGGTCGACCGTCGATCTGCGCGGCTGGACCATCGAAATGGAGGACGACGGATCGAGTCAAATCGTCCTCTCCGACGATGCGTATTGGGAAAGTGTCCAGGCGGGCACCATTCTCCTCTTCAGCGCCGACGATGCGAGTGGAGACGGTTTCGACACCGATCCGTCGGTGCGCGACTTCCTTGAGAACGCCGGCTACGCCACCGCTCATTTCTGGGTGGCCGACGAGGACGATACCTATCTCGACGCCGCGACCAATGGCACTCTCAATGTCAGCAACGACGCCGCAATGGTGGCCATTTTCGACGGCAACGGCGACCCCGTCTTCGGCCCGGCGGGCGAGGGGATTTTCTCCAATGGAGGCGTGAACGGTTCCGAACGCTTTGCCCTACAGGACGATCCCTCGCCGGGCATCTCCCCCTTCAGCTCTAATTTTTCCGATAGCGACGAAGCCAGTCCCGGCCGGCCCAACGCCACAGGCATTGAATCCTTCCAATCCTTCGAGGCCTTCGCCACCGGAGAATACAATCCCGCTCCCTTTTTCACCTGGGAGCCGACGGACCGACTGGACTTCATGACCGTCGCCACCACGGGCAGCGACGAATACCTTGCCTTTGTGAGTTCCACGGATCCAGAACCGGGCGACACGCTCACCGTCACTATTCTCGACGGTCCTTCCTGGCTGCGGGTCGAAAACTTCTCCAACGGCGATGACGATCTGATCGGCGATCCCGAACCGGGGGACGAAGGTGCGTATGTGATTACCCTCGAAGTATCCGATGGCACGCTGGCCTCGACCCTGACCTTCACCCTCTACGTCTTCAACGAGACCAGCCCGGTGCTGGTCAATGAGTTCAACGCGGTGGCCGATGACAAGTTCCTGAAGGGCGGCGATGAGGCGGCCGACGACGACGGTGGCACCGCCTCCGACGGCTTCTTCGGGAGGGTCGAAGGCAACGGCGGCGACTGGTTCGAGCTGGTCGTGGTCGGGGACGGGTCCGGCGGATCCGCAGTCGATCTCCGGGGCTGGACCATCGAAATCTCCGACGACGGCGGAGAGCCAGAATCGATTGTCCTCTCCGAAAACACCTACTGGTCGAATGTCCGGGCGGGGACCATCTTGACCTTCACCGAGGACGGTTTCGACGCGGGCGGGCTGGACACCGGGATTCATCGCATCAACCGTTTCGATGACGACTCCTCCGACGGAGGCTGGGCCTGGACGAACATCCTCGTCACCGATTCCGACTATGTGGATCAAGCGGCCAGCGATTTCGGTGGGGGCTTCGCCATCAGCAACGACGATACTCGTATCTCCCTCCGCGACGCGGACGACAACCTCCGTTTCGGCCCCGTCGGCGAGGAGTTTATCGACAGCGGAGTCGGCTCCACCGAGATCTTCAAGCTGGAACAAGATCCCGCGACTTCGGTCAATCCGCTCGACGCGACCTACAACGACGGATCGAGCAGTACCTTCGGCGCGCCGAATATCTGGAGCGCCGGGTCGACTACCCAGGACTTCAATGGCTTTTATTCGGAGACTGAGGTCAATAGCGTGCCTTACTTCACGTTCCAATCGCCCCGCTTCGCAAGACAAGGAGAGGCCTTTTCTTTCGCGGTTACCGGAGATGATTTCGACGGGACCTCTGGCCTGGAGATTTCCCTCACCTCCGGTCCCGCCTGGCTATCCGTGGCAGACAACAACGACGGCACGGCTACCCTTGAGGGCACTCCGACTGCCGGGGATATCGGTTTGCAGGACGCGACCCTGTCCATCTCCGACGGGACGGATTCCGCCGCCAAATCCTTCCGTATCTACGTCCACCCGGCCACCGCTACGGTCATCCTCAACGAATACAACGCGGTCGCATCCGACCGGTTCCTCAACGGAGGGGACGCGAGCGCCGACGACGACAGCGGCACGGCCTCCGACCCCGTCTTCGCACGCGCCGAGGGCAACGGCGGCGACTGGTTCGAGCTGGTCGTCGTCGGCGACGGTTCACCCGGCACCGTCGATCTGCGCGGATGGACCATCGAGATCGCCGACAATGCCGCCTTTCCCTTCGCCGCCGGGGACACGATCGTCCTCTCCCAGGACTTATTCTGGGAAGCGGTTCCGACGGGCATGATTCTCACCTTCACCGAGAAACGAACGGCTGAAGGAGGCTACGATACCGCCTTGAACGCCCTCGACAACCTTGCCACCGAGGGCTGGGCTTGGTCGAATATCTGGATCGGCGACGGCTCGCTGATCGACTACACCGATGCCGAAACCAACGGCTACGATTTTGACCCGGATACCGGCGAGGTCTCGGGTGTGGGCATTTCGCACGAGGACACCCAGTTTGTCCTGCGCGACGCCGACGGCGACCTGGTCTTCGGACCGGTCGGCGAAGGGGTCGCACCGGAGTCGGGCATCAGCTCGACCGAAATCTTCGAACTCGAAGCCGATCCCTCGCCCACCGTCTCCCCCCTCCTCGCCTCGACCGACGGCCCGCCCGCCCTCGACGGCTACGACGACGGTTCCTCCGGCAGCACCTTCGGACGTCCCAACGACCGAACAGGGGGGACGGAGACCCAGGACTTCTCCGCCTTCCTCCCGGTCGGCGGCGGCACCTCCGACCTCGAGGACTACCTGACCGGATTCGGGCTTTCCGGGGCCGACCTGCTGGCCACCGCCGACAGCGACAACGACGGCGCAACCCAGATCGAGGAGTTCGCCTTCGGCTCGAATCCGACTCTCGGCGGCTCCCTTCCGGACTTCCGGGAGAGCATTCAGGAGAGCGGAGCGGCAAATTATTTGACCCTCACCTTCCTCCGCCGCTCCGGCGGCAGCGGAACCGGGGCGACCTACTCCGCCGACGGGATCACCTACGAAGTCCAAGGATCCCTCGATCTGAGCGGGTGGAGCGAAGCGGTGGAGTCCACGACCAATCCCGCCGGCCTCCCCACGCCGCCCGAAAACTACGAATGGGTCACCTACCGCCTCGCCCAACCCATCGAGGTCGATGGCGCAACCGACCGGGGCTTCCTCCGCGTCAGCGTAAGCGAGACGGCCGAGCCGTGAGTGGGTAACCGTGGGGCATGGCTGGTGGGCGCTAAAGCAACCCACCCACAGTGAGACAGCCTGGTGGGCGCTGAAGCAACCCACCCACTGTGGGGCATGGCTTCAGCCTTGCCCGGGAACGGCGGTGAAGTTGCGTTTCAGCCGGGATGCAAGCGGGATCGCCGGATAGCTGCCGGAGGAACCTCTCTGGTGGGCGCTAAAGCAACCCACCCACAGTGAGACAGCCTGGTGGGCGCTGAAG
>CAZWFJ010000105.1:0-14828 GCA_964633135.1 uncultured Puniceicoccaceae bacterium
CTCACCTGGACTAATCCTCTTTGAAATGTCAAGTTATTTATGGACGACTCCTTAGGATCGAGGGTAGAAGAGGCTTCCAGCCGCTTTCAAGCGCCAGATGCCGCTTCTGCTTTTGCTTAACCTGCCATTCGGGCTACGCCCTTATCCACCAGCCCGCACGGGACGGAAGCCCTTTTCTCGCAAAAATTCTTCCACCTGATCCCGGCAGTCGCCCTGCAGCTGGAAGCCATCTTCGATCACCGTTCCTCCGGTGCCGAGCTTCTTCTTGAGAAAGTGGAAAAGGTCTTCGCGGGCATGGCGTTCGAGGGTGCGCAGCCCCCTCAGGGTTGTCACCGTCTTGCCTCCCTTGCCCGATTTCTCACGCCGTATCTCGACTCGCATCCCCGGCTTCCTCGGGGGCGGAGGGGGCGGAGGGGGCGGTTTATCCGGTGGAACAATCGGCACTGCCAAGTTCGCGAGTCCAGAGGTGTCGAGGCTCCCGAAGGGATTGTCACTTTCCAGAAAGCCCTCCGCCTCGGTGGGAACTTTTGGCTTTTTTCGACCCATCGTTTCGGTGGCGACTACTTTTTGGCTTCCCGCACCAGTTCCCAGCCCTCGTTCTGAAGGAGCGGTTCCGCTTTCTTGAATTTCATCTCTCTCTCCTGGCCCGCCTTGCGAATTTTGACCGTCTCGTTGCGACCAATTTTGGGCATGTCGCGACGGATGGTGACCTTTGGCAGCGGGGGGGCCGCTTTAGGCGATTGAGCGGAAGGTGCCTGGCCAGCCTGCCCGGCTTTGGCGGCCCGTGCGGCCTGGGCCAGGGTGGATTCATCCGAGTCGGACGGTCCTTGCACCGTGGCCGTGCGCTGCAATCGGGCAAGCATCTGCTGGAAGGCTTGCATGTTGGTCGCCGTGCGAAAGAGACCCGTGCAGATCTCGTTTCGCAGGTTTTGCATCATCTCCTGGAAATAGACGAAGGCCTCGCTCTTGTATTCATTGAGTGGATCCTTCTGGCCGTAACTCCGGAGACTCACGCTCCGATTGAGTTCTTCCATCTCGGTCAGGTGGTCCTGCCAGAGGCGATCGATCGAGCGGATCACAACGTAGCGGGCCAGACGCTTGAGTTCATCCTCACCCTCCATTCCGGCCCGCTGTTCGAATGCCTTCCGAATGCGGCCAACGAGATCCTTCCCGAGCTTGTCTGGATCGCTGTAGTCGATCTCTTCGGCTTTGATACCGACGGGAAAGTGGTAGTTGATCCAGTTGAGGAAGGCGTCGGCGGATGCGGGGTCGGTCTCGCCCTTGCCCCCCGCAGCGACGACGTTGTCCAGCCGCTCCATGATCTCTTCCTCGACCATCTCAAAGGCAATGTCCGTGGGTTCCTCGGACCGAATGGCGCCGTTGCGCAGTTCGTATATGATTTCCCGCTGGTAGTTGAGAACGTCGTCGAACTGGAGCCGTCGCTTTCGGATAGAGTAGTTTCGCTGCTCAATCTTCTTCTGGGCGTTTTCGATCGACCAGTTGAGGGTGGGGTGGGAAAGCTCTTCTTCGTCTCCCAGCGATTTTTCGAGAATCCGCGAGAGAGGACCTTGGTTGGCAAATAGCCGCATCAGGTCGTCCTCCAGAGAAACGAAAAACTTGCTGGTCCCCGGGTCGCCCTGCCGGGCGCAACGTCCGCGAAGCTGCCGGTCAATGCGGCGGGATTCGTGGCGCTCCGTCCCGATCACGTAGAGGCCTCCCTTTTCCTTGACCCCCTCGCCAAGTTTGATGTCGGTCCCGCGGCCAGCCATGTTGGTGGCAATGGTCACCGCCCCCGGACGGCCCGCCTGGGAGACAATCTCGGCCTCCTGCTCGTGGAATTTGGCATTCAGGACGCTGTGCGGGATGG
This sequence comes from uncultured Puniceicoccaceae bacterium, assembly GCA_964633135.1. Classification (GTDB taxonomy): domain Bacteria; phylum Verrucomicrobiota; class Verrucomicrobiia; order Opitutales; family Puniceicoccaceae; genus Puniceicoccus. The sequence goes on from CAZWFJ010000105.1 coordinate 1,868, forward strand.
AGGCGCGCTTCATCATGCGACTCAGCACCTCGGAAGACTCGACCGAGGCGGTCCCGACCAGGACGGGCTGGCCCTTTTTGTGGGCTGCTTCAATCTCCTTGATCACGGCATTGTATTTTGCCCTGCGGGTCTTGTAGACGACGTCATTAATGTCGATCCGTTGGCAGGGGAGGTGGGTCGGAATCACCATAACGTCGGCCCGGTAGATTTCGTGAAACTCGCTGGCTTCTGTTTCCGCCGTGCCAGTCATCCCGCTTAGCTTGTTGTAGAGGCGGAAGTAGTTCTGGAGGGTGACCGAGGCGTAGGTCTTCGTCTCCTTTTCAATCTTGACCCCTTCTTTCGCCTCGACAGCGGCGTGCAGGCCATCGCTCCACCGGCGGCCCGGCATGAGGCGTCCCGTGTTCTCGTCGACGATCATCACCTTGCCCTCCTGCACGACATACTCGGTGTCTCTCTCGTAGAGGCAGTAGGCACGGAGCAGCTGACTGATGCAGTGCATCTCCTCACTGACGGCCTCAAACTTTTTCTGCGCCGCCTCTTTCGCCTGGCGTTTGCCCTCATCGTCAAGCGACTTGTCGGCCTCAATCTCCATGAACATCAAGGGCAGGTCGGGCAGGACAAAGGCGTCCGGCTCGTCGGGGTGCAGGAGATTGCGCCCCTTTTCGGTCAGGTCGGCCTGGTGTTGTTTCTCATCGACGACAAAATACAGCTTCTCCTTCAGGTGATAGCGCCGGGTCTTATTCATGTCGTTCCCCATTTCGAGGTCGAATTTCTCGAAACGCTTGCGGATCGCCGGGGTTTCCATCAGACGCAGGAACTGCTTGTTCTTCGGCGCCCCCTGGTTCACCAGAAACAACTTGGAGAACGTTTCGTCGGAGTCGTCGCCGTCGTCAATCCGCTTCTTCGCCTCGGAGACCAATTCGTTGCACAGACGCTGCTGGGCGCGGGCCAGTTTCTCGATCCCCGGCTTCAGGTCATTGAAGGGCATCTGGCGGTCCTCCTGCGAGGGGCCGGAGATGATGAGGGGAGTGCGGGCTTCGTCGATCAGGATCGAATCCGCCTCGTCAATGATGCAGAAAAAATGCTCCCGCTGCACTTGATCCTCGCTGCGGGTGGCCATGCCATTGTCACGCAGGTAATCAAAGCCGAACTCGGAGGCTGTACCGTAGGTAATGTCGCTGCCGTAGGCTTCGCGGCGCGATTGCGGGTCCATCCCGTTCTGCAGGCAACCGCAGCTGAGGCCCAGGAAGCTGTATAAGTGACCCATCCACTCCGAGTCACGGCGGGCCAGGTAGTCGTTGACCGTCGCAAGCTGGCAGTTCTTGCCGCTCAGGGCGTTGAGGTAGAGGGGGAGGGTAGCCGTTAACGTCTTTCCCTCACCGGTGGCCATTTCGCAGATGTAGCCCCGGTGCAGTGCTATCCCCCCCATGAGCTGCACGTCGAAATGCACCATTTCCCATAGCAACTCGTGGCCGCAGACCTGAATTGTCTGCCCGCAAAGACGGCGGGCACCGTTTTTGACCACTGCAAAGGCTTCCGGCAGCAAATCATCTAGAGACTCTCCGTTCGTGTGGCGGTCCTTGAACTCAGTCGTCTTCGCGCGAAGTTGCTCATCCGAGAGGGCCTGATACTCCTCTTCGTAGGCGTTGATCTGCCGGATGATTCCAAGGCTCTTTTTGCGAAATTTCCGGTAGTGGCGACCGGCCAGGGATTTAAATACGAGTGAAATCATGAATCGGTTTTGGTTGGGGCGACTTTCCTTTTCAACTCTTCTCGGAAAGTAGCTTTTCAAAATAGGCGATGGTGGATGTGAGTCCTTCCCGCAACTGGACACGGGGTTCCCAGCCAAGCTTCTCCCTGGCCAGATCGATGATCGGCTGCCGCTGCATGGGATCGTCCGCCGGGAGGGGGTGATGGATCAACTGCGAGCGACTCCCGGTGATTTCCAGCACCAGCTCTGCCAGCTCTTTGATCGTGAACTCGTTCGGATTCCCAATGTTCACAGGGCCGACGATCTCGTCCTGATCCATCATGCGCACAAAAGCCTCGATAAGATCGTCGACGTAGCAAAACGAGCGGGTCTGCTGGCCATCTCCGTAAAGGGTGATGTCCTGCCCTCGCAGTGCCTGAACAATGAAATTGGACACAACCCGGCCATCGTTGGGCAGCATCCGGGGGCCGTAGGTGTTGAAAATCCGCACCACTCGGATCTCTACCCCGTTCTGGCGATGGTAATCGAAGAAAAGCGTCTCGGCGCAGCGCTTCCCCTCGTCGTAACAGGCCCTCGCGCCAATCGGGTTCACATTGCCACGGTAGCTCTCGGGCTGCGGGTGGACAGTCGGATCTCCATAAACCTCGGAAGTCGACGCCTGGAAAATCCGTGCATTGACCCGCTTCGCCAGGCCCAGCGAATTAATCGCTCCCATGACCGAGGTCTTCACGGTCTTGATCGGATTGTGCTGGTAATGCACGGGCGATGCGGGACAGGCCAGGTTGTAGATCCGGTCAACCTCGAACTTAAACGGATCGACCACATCATGACGCACCATCTCAAAACAGGCATGGTCGCGAAGATGACCGATGTTGCGCTTCCTCCCCGTGAAGTAGTTGTCGAGGCAGATCACCTCGTCGCCCCGCTCAAGCAGGCGCTCGCATAAATGACTGCCGAGAAACCCAGCTCCCCCTGTAATTAGTACTCTCATAATAGATGGATCAAAAAGGGTAGCAAAGCGGGTTTTCACAGTCGTTTCAATCCCTCTTCAGGAAATTGTTGAAGGGATTCTCCGTGGGGGGGCAATGGCACTCGGTTAAGCGATGATTCGCTATCGAAATCGGGATCGGGATCGAAGTCGAGAATTATTAAGTAACTGCTTAGCAACAGGTAACAATAATCGAAACCCGATAGCGATTTCGATAGCGATTTCGATTTAGGTCTTAACCGAGTGCCATTGCTCCGTGGGGGGGCGGCATGAAACCTGTTTTAGACCTTGACCCAACGCGGGTAGGGTTTTGTCCTGCGATCCCGATGCTGAAGATACTCCTTACCACCACTTCGTTCCAGGATACTCCTGGCGGGCACCGTGAACTGCTGGAAGCAGCGGGGTTTGAAATTCACTGCGAGCGCGGACCACTTGCGGAGGAGAAAATGTTGGAGCTGGCGGGTGAGTTTGATGCTTTTCTATGCGGGGACGATGCGATTACGAAAGCGGTGATTGAAAAATCGCTGCCTCGTCTGCGTTTAATTTCGAAGTATGGCATTGGCGTCGACAAGATTGATGTTGCCTTTGCCTCGGAGAAGAACATTCCGGTTCTATTTACCCCGGGGGTGAATCACACGACGGTAGCCGAGCATGCGTTTGGGCTGATGTTATGCCTGAGCAAGGACTTGCCGGCGGCGGCGACGGCGGTTCGGCGCGGGGAGTGGAAGCGGAAGACCGGTCACGAACTGATGGGGAAAACGATCGGAATTCTGGGTTTGGGGCGTATTGGCAAAGAGGTTACCATTCGCGCCCGTGCCTTTGGCATGACTGTGATTGCCTACGATCCATATTGGGATGGGGACTTCGCATTGGATCATGCGGTAACGCGTTGCGACTCTCCAGAGCAGGTTCTCTCACAGGCCGATATTATTTCTTTGCACTTGTTTCTGACCGATGGCACCCGAGACCTCATCAATGCGGAGCGGATCAAACAAATGAAGCCCGGGGCATTGTTGATAAATTGCGCCCGTGGGGAATTGGTTGATTCGGGGGCAGTAGCCAGGGCGTTGGAAGCCGGCGAACTGGGCGGCTATGGGACGGATGTGCTGGACGAGGAACCGCCTCCTGCGGATCATCCCTTGCTAAGTGCGCCGAACTGTGTGGTGACTCCGCACATTGGTTCCCGCACTTACGAGTCAGTGGTGCGCCAGGGGACGAAGTCGGTGGAGAATCTCATCCTTGCTCTGGCGGGGAGGCAGCCGAGAGCGCAGGTGAACCAGGCACCGATTCAACCTTCGGGGGCAGCGGAAGAGCTGGCGGAAAAATTCAGCTGGGTGGCCAGTGCGGAAGTAGCGAAAGGGTAGGCATTCATGTCAAACAAAGAACAGTTTTTTGTCGTCCCGGAGGAGACGCACAACGATTTGGTCTCAGCGGCGTATCGTCATCGTGGATTCACCGATGACGAAGCCGCTGCGGGAGCCCGCTTCGCAGCACTTGCCACGCGGCATGGCATTCGCACCCACAATGCTCTCAAGGCTCTGCACCTCGACCATCTATTCGGGAGTATGGCAGGGGGCTGTGTTCCTGGGGCGGAAATCGAAAAGATCCCGAGCCGCTTTGAGGCGACCGAAGTGTGGAATGCGAACCTGAAGCTAGGTCAGGCCGTAGCCTTTGAGGCAATCGACCGCGCCATAGAGCTGGCAGACCGTTACGGGGTGGGGGTTGTCTCCGTTGACCGGGCCTTTCACTATCTTTGGGGTGGGGGGTATGTCATGGAGGCGGCTCGCCGGGGGTATATGGCCTACACCAATTGCACCGCAGCCCTGGCCGAGGTGGTGCCGTTCATGGGGAAGTTTCCCACCTTGGGAACCAATCCGCACTCCTGGGGCTTTCCGACGGTGGAGGCGATTGGTTTTCCGATTGTGGTGGATTGGGCGACCAGTGTAGTTGCGATGGGCCGGGTGCAGCAGTTTGCCCGGGAGGGCCAGGTGTTGCCCCCGAATGCGGCCGTTGATGCGGAGGGGAACCCGACCACGGATCCGACCAGGGCGGTGGCACTGCTTCCCTTCGGAGCGCACAAAGGGTATGGTCTGTCCTTAATCAATGAAATCGTCGGTGCGATGATCGGGGGATCTCTGCCGACCCTGCGTTCGCGCTGGTCGGAGCCGGGCGAAAAGCATAGTCCCAACTTTTTCTTCCAGGTAATTCATCCAGAGGCGATATCGTCAGGTCTTTTTGCCGGGGGTCTCTCCCAGAGTGAAAACCTCAGGGAGGTTCTGGGGGATATTCTCGGCCATGGCAACGAGGGCTGCCTGCTGCCGGGAGAGATTGAGGCCCGTGCTTTCAAAGCATCAGAAAAGGCCGGAGGTCTTTTGTTCACCCGGGCCGAGCTGGAGGCTTTCGCTGAAATCGCGGCAGAGTGTGGCGAAGCCCCTTGGAATGCAGATGCATTTCCGCTGGCGGAGGAGTAGGGGCTGGCCCATACTTGTCCTTGACGATTCGAAACTGCGAAAATTTTCCTTATTCAAGCAAAAACCCAAGCGATAATCTTATGAACGAACTAACCCTGCGACCGGCTTCTGAATGCAAATATGACTGCGTTTCACTCGGCGAAATCATGCTCCGTCTCGATCCTGGCGAAGGGCGGGTGCGGACCGCCCGCCAATTCCAGGCATGGGAAGGCGGCGGCGAATACAACGTCACCCGGGGATTGCGGCGCTGCTTTGGATTGAGGACGGCCGTTGTAACCGCCTTTGCCGATAATGAGGTGGGCCGCCTGATCGAAGATTTTATCTTGCAGGGCGGTGTCGATACCACTTGGGTTCAGTGGAAGGAATACGACGGGATTGGTCGTGCGGTTCGCAACGGTCTCAACTTTACGGAGCGGGGATTTGGGATTCGCGGTGCGGTGGGGACTCCCGATCGTGGCAATACGGCTGCGTCGCAGATGAAGGCTGGCGATGTCGATTGGGAAAAGCTCTTTGGAGAAGAAGGTGCTCGTTGGTTCCACACAGGGGGAATCTTTGCGGCCTTGTCGGACTCCACCGCCGAGGTTGTCATTGAGGCAGTCAAGGCGGCGAAAAAGTACGGAACGATCGTCTCCTTCGACTTGAATTACCGCCCCTCGCTCTGGAAATCGATTGGTGGTCACAAGAAGGCTCAGGAGGTCAATCGTGAGATCGCCAAGTATGTTGACGTCATGATTGGCAACGAGGAGGACTTCACGGCTTGCCTCGGCTTCGAGGTGGAGGGGGTGGACGAGAATATCTCGGAGATCGATGTCGGTGCCTTTGAAAAGATGATCACCCGGGCGGTCGATGAGTTTCCGAACTTCAAGGTCACGGCGACGACCCTCCGCGGGGTGAAAACCGCTACGGTCAACGACTGGAGTGCCATCGTTTGGTCTGGGGGGCAGTTTCACCGCTCCCGCGAATATCCGGCCCTCGAGATCATGGATCGGGTCGGTGGCGGCGATAGTTTTGCCTCGGGCCTGATCTATGGATTCCTGGCAGGCGGCAGTGCGGCGGAAGCGGTCAATTACGGGGCCGCCCACGGTGCGCTCGCGATGACCACCCCTGGCGACACCTCGATGGTGACTCTCAAAGAGGTTGAAAAAATCATGGGCGGAGGGGGTGCCCGGGTCGTTCGTTGAGGGACCCGCTCCCGCCGGCGTGTCGATTTTGTAACGGAGTTGTCATCCAGATCAAACTTGAGGGTTGAATCCGAAGCAATCGCACCGCTCAATCGTCCACATCGGCTCGCCAATTCTTCTCTATCCAGTAACCATCCAATTCAAATCACCTAATTATGTCTGAAGAACTCTCCGAAATTGGCCTGATCGGCCTCGCGGTAATGGGGCAAAACCTCGCCCTGAACATCGCCGATCACGGCTTCCAGATTTCCGTTTACAACCGGACCACCTCCAAAATGGAGGCGTTCGTTGCCAAGCATCCCGACACGCCCGGAGGGTTGGTTGGCAAGGCCGAGCTGAAGGACTTCGTCGATTCGATTCGCAAGCCGCGCAAGATCATCATCCTCGTCAAGGCGGGAGCAGGCACAGACGCCGTGATCGATGAACTCGTTCCCCTCCTGGACAACGACGACATCATCATTGACGGGGGCAACGCCAAGTGGACGGACACCATCCGCCGGGAGAAGGAACTGACCGCCAAGGGCCTGCGTTTCATTGGCAGCGGTGTTTCCGGTGGCGAGGAAGGGGCTCGCTTTGGACCCTCGCTCATGCCCGGTGGCAAGGAAAGTGCCTATCGGGAACTCCAGCCGATATGGGAAGCAGTCGCGGCCAAGGTCGATCACGAAACCGGCAAGCCCCTCGAGGGTGCCGAACCGGGCAAGCCCGTCGAGGGCGGGGTCGCCTGCACAACTTATATCGGACCCAATGGAGCCGGGCACTATGTGAAGATGGTCCACAACGGGATCGAATACGGCGATATGCAGATGATCTGCGAGGCCTACGATCTCATGAAAAACCTCCTCGGCATGGATGCGCCGGAGATTGGGAAGGTCTTCGAGGAGTGGAACCATGGCGACCTCGACTCCTTCCTTGTTGAGATCACCGCCGACGTCCTGCAGCAGAAAGATCCGGTTACCGGGGGCAATTTCGTCGATATCGTTCTCGACACGGCCGGCCAGAAGGGCACTGGCAAATGGACCAGCATCAATGCCCTCGATATGGGCACCCCGGCACCAACGGTGGCCGAGGCTGTTTTTGCCCGCTGCCTCAGTGCCATAAAAGAGGAGCGCGTGGCCGCCTCAGAGATCCTTCCGGGACCGGAAGCGGGAGAGGTTCCGGACCGCCAGGAGCTTCTCGACGCGATTCGTGACGCCCTCTATTGCTCGAAGATATGTTCCTACGCGCAGGGATTCCAACTCATGCGCCATGCGCAGGAAGAGTATGAGTGGGAACTCGATTTTGGCAAGATTGCGGAGATCTGGCGTGGTGGATGCATCATCCGGGCGCGTTTCCTGCAGAAGATCACCGAGGCCTACAGTCGCGATGCGAGCCTGGCCAACCTGCTCCTCGATCCCTACTTCCGCGAGGCAATCCGGCAGGGGCAGGCAAACTGGCGCAAAGTAGTTTCCCTCGCTGCTATTCACGGGGTCTCCGCACCGACCTTCAGTTCGGCTTTGTCCTACTATGACGGATACCGGTCCGCACGCCTGCCGCAGAATCTGCTTCAGGCGCAGCGCGATTTCTTCGGTGCCCATACTTACGAGCGGGTCGATCAGCCGCGTGGGAAATTCTTTCACATTGACTGGCCCGATCCAAAACGTCCGCAACTGGAGATGTAACCCATGGGTTCCGCGACCAATCTATACGCATCCACTCCTTTCGATCTTTCCGGGAAGGTTGCCGTGATCATCGGTGGCACCGGCGAATTATGCGGTGCCATGGCCGAGGGGATCGCCTCGGCAGGTGCTCACGTGATTCTTGTCGGACGCAGCGAGGAAAAAGCCCGCTCCCGCATCCATAAGATTGATGCAGCCGGGGGGCGGGCGGAATTCCGGCCCTGCGATGTCGGCAGCCGCGATTCGATTGAGCGGCTGGCTGATTCCCTTTACTCCGAATTTGCCCAGGTGGACATCCTGGTCAACGGTGCCGGGGTCAACTCGGCCACTCCGTTCCTAGAGATTGGGGACGAGGAACTGGAGCGGATTCTGGAGGTGAATTTCAAGGCTGTCTTCCGCACCTGTCAGGTCTTCGGCGGACGGATGCTGGAAGCGGGAGGGCCGGCCTCGATCATCAACGTGGGGTCGATGTCAGGAGTGATCCCGCTTTCCCGGGTTTTCACCTATTCGGCGACCAAGGCGGCGGTTCACAACCTGTCCAAGAATCTGGCCCGGGAGTGGGCAGCGCAAGGAATTCGCGTCAACACGCTGGTCCCAGGGTTTTTCCCCGCCGAGCAGAATCGGAAGATCCTCTCCGAGGAACGGATCGGGCAGATCATGGGGCACACGCCTATGAAGCGGTTTGGAAATGCCGAAGAACTAATCGGGGCAACCCTCCTCCTCGCCTCGGCTGCCGGATCTTTCATGACCGGAACCGAAACCATCGTCGATGGTGGATACGCAGCAATGACGATCTGATAACGCCCAGGCGGCCCAGCCCGGAAGATCCGGGGGGTTCAAAAAATAAACGAAAAACCGAAAAATTTCGTTTTTTCTTTGCCGAATAGTTTTGATAGTTGGTAGCTTCCAATCAATGAAGTTACCCCCTCTTTTCCTCCTCGGTCTCTTTACGATTAGTGCTGCTTGCCTGAGTCCGCTCCACGCGCGCTTGGGCGAGTCGCGCAGCGAATTGGAGCGGAGGCTCTTGCAGGGAAGCGACCGCGCCATGGAGGTGACCGATGGTTCTCTCGAAGAGTTTTACCAGTCCCGGGCCCCCGTCCGCGAAAGTCTTCGGATTCTGGAGGAAAACGGACTCGAATATACCGTTTACTACAAATCCGGTGACGATGTCGGGGCAGCAAGCAGCGATCTCTGGCTGCGAGACAGGAGTGGGCGCAGGAGCGATCGTCCCGATCCAAAGCCGGACGGGTGGCTGCTTCACGTTGCCTACCTGAATGGAGTCTCGGTCCTTGAGTACTATTCGCGGTCGGAGCCGCTGACCGAGATCGAATCAGCCGGTATTTTGCTCCGCAACGTTGGCGAAAGCCGATGGGTGAAGGGAAAAGTTCCCACCGATGATGAGAACGTGATCGTTCCGCGAGTGTTCCCCGCAAACCATTACCGAGAAGATTTTGCGATCTACGCCGATATCCAGGATGACTCCGTTCTCCTCTTTGACCCGAGGCTCGATGTTCGTGTATTCGAACTGAACCTAGAGAAGGCCAAGGAAGAAGCCCCCCAAAGCCTGGAAGGTTTTTGAGCGGCGGAGAGGGGGCCTCGGCTCCGCCCAATGGCATTAGTCTAAGCGACGTACAAGATCATTTACGAATGACATAGACTAGGTCCAAACCCCTTATACTAGTGCCCGTCTCGGCTCAGCCTTCCCCGAGTTGGAAGCGGGCGAAACGACCGATGACCAAGTTCTCGCCCAGTTTAGACACGTTCTCAGTCAGTAAGTCCCGGATCGATTGATCGGGATTTTTGACAAAGGGCTGTTCGAGCAGGCAGATCGTGGAGAAATATTTGTCCAGCTTGCCCTCGACAATCTTCTGGATCGCCTGTGGAGGTTTGCCTTCGGCCTGCGATGCGGCGATATCGCGCTCTTTGCCCACCATCTCTTCGGGGACGTCTTCGCGGCTGACGTAGAGCGGGGAGGCGGCGGCCACGTGCATGGCGATGTCCCTGGCGAGGGCTTTGAAATCATCGTTCTTGGCAACGAAGTCGGTTTCGCATTTCAGCTCGACGAGCACGCCTACCTTTCCTCCGAGGTGTATGTAGGATTCCACGACGCCTTCGCTGGCCTCGCGGCCCGCTTTTTTGGCGGCGGTGGCGATTCCCTTTTTACGAAGGATCGCGACGGCCTGTTCGGCATCACCCGCCGATTCGACGAGGGCTTTCTTGCAATCCATTAAGCCGGCCCCGGTCTGGGCGCGGAGTTCGGCAACGAGTTTGGCACTGATCTGACTCATAAGAAAAAACTATCAATCGGTTTGGAGGATCACTTGGATTCGGTGACTTCTTCTTCGGAATCGAATCCCTCGGGCAGAGTGACCTCGCCCTCGTTCTCGGACTCCGAGAAAACATTTCGTGAGATGACCGCACCGCTGGCCTTGGGCATTGATACGGATTCGCGACTTTCCATGCCGTCCTGGATCGCCTCAACGATCGCTTCGACGATGATCCGGATCGACTTGGCGGCGTCGTCGTTCCCCGGAATCGGGTAATCGACCAGGGAGGGATCAGAGTTTGTATCCACCAGGCCGATGACCGGGATCCCCAGCCTGCGCGCTTCTTCTACCGCAATCTCTTCGTTATTAATGTCGATTATGAAGAGTGCCGACGGAAGCTCGTTGATATCCAGGATGCCCTCGAAATTTCGGTTCATCCGTACCATTTGTCGGCGGATCGCTGCGCCTTCCTTCTTGGGCAGATCATTGAGCGAGCCGTCTTTTTCCATTTCCAGAAACCGGCGGTACTTCTGAAGACTGGTCTTGATCGTTGCAAAATTGGTGAGGGTCCCTCCCATCCATCGATTCACGGTGAAAGGCATCCGGGTCTCGGACGCCGCTTCGCGGATGATATCCTGCGCCTGGCGCTTGGTGCCCACGAAAAGGATGTTCTTACCCGAGCGAACGGTGTCGGTCACGAATTGCGAGGCCTTTTCCAGCTGGTTGTAGGTCTTCTCCAGGTCTATGATGGAGATGCCGTTGCGGTGATCGAATAGATACGGCTTGAAGTTCGGGTTCCAGCGGCGGATCTGGTGGCCGAAGTGTACGCCGGCGTCGAGGAGGTCTTTGGGTGTGATGTTCATGCTTCAAAGCCCCGGTGAAACGGGGAGAAATCAGGTTTTCTTGTTGGTTGTTTTCAGGTGTTTGTGTTGAGATGAAACCGAGAACTCTAGGATTTCGCCCGCCGGGTTCAAGGACAAAAAAAAGAATACCGAAGAGGTTCGGGGAATTTTTTTTCATTCAGACTCTCGACAGAGGGCCGGGTTCCCGCTATCCCGGAAAAATGAAGCCTAAAAAAGTTGCCTTCCTGACTGCGGGCGGTCTTGCGCCCTGTCTCTCGTCCGCCGTGGGCGGTTTGATTGAGCGCTACACGGAGATTGATCCGTCGATTGAGCTTATCTTTTACCGGAGCGGTTACAAGGGGCTGCTTCTGGGGGACTCGGGGACCGTTGACGCGGAGATGCGCTCACGGGCAGGAATTCTCCATCGTTTCGGCGGGAGCCCGATCGGTAACAGCCGGGTGAAATTGACGAACGTGAAGGATTGCGTGAAACGCGGCCTCGTGGCTGAGGGAGAGGATCCGCGCAAGAAGGCCGCTGACCAGCTGATCGCCGATGGGGTGGACATCCTCCACACGATTGGCGGCGATGATACGAATACGGCAGCGGCTGATCTGGCGGCTTTCCTCAAGGAGAACGACTACAGCCTGACGGTGATTGGCCTGCCAAAAACGGTCGACAATGACGTGATTCCGATCAAGCAAAGCCTGGGGGCGTGGACTGCCGCCGAGCAAGGTGCCCGCTTTTTTGAGAACGTCGTTGCCGAGCACAACGCGAATCCGCGCATGCTGATCATCCACGAGGTCATGGGGCGTAATTGCGGATGGTTGACCGCTGCCACCGCAGCCGAATATCGCAAGATTCTCAGCCACAAGGAGTGGGTCCCGGGTCTCGGTTTGAATCGCGGACGGCACGAGATTCACGGGGTATTTCTCCCGGAGATGGATCTGGACCTGAAGGCGGAGGCTGAACGCCTGAAGGCCGTGATGGACCAGGAAGACTGTGTAAACCTTTTCATCAGCGAGGGGGCGGGTGTCGAGAGCATCGTGGCCCAGATGGAGGAGGCGGGAGAGGACGTTCCCCGCGATGCCTTCGGGCACGTCAAGCTTGACGCAGTGAACCCAGGTAAGTACTTCGGGGAAAAGTTCGCCGAAGCACTGGGTGCCGAGAAAGTTCTCGTTCAGAAAAGCGGTTACTTCGCGCGGGCTGCCGCCGCCAATGTGGAGGACCTTCGTCTCATCAAGGGCTGCGTTGACCTTGCCGTAGAGTGTGCCTTCCGCAGTGAGGGAGGGGTGATCGGGCACGATGAAGATCAAAACGGAGTCCTCCGCGCCATCGAATTTGACCGCATCAAGGGCGGCAAGCCCTTCGAGATCGAAACTCCCTGGTTTAAGGATCTTCTCAAGGCGATCGGGCAAAGCGGATAGTTCCTGCGAATACCAGAGAGTGCGGGGAAATTGCCATCGGTGACGGAGGTGCAACGGATTCGTTGTCAGCCCGTCCAGCTCCAAAGGTGCGCCTTGCCCCAACCTAGGGTTATCGTCTCTGATCTTCCAGGTTAAGTAATTTGACCAAGAGGATTTTTTCCTGACTTTCAATGAGATATAAGTGCCGGAAAATTCTAGATGAAATTACCTTTTATCACAATCTATTTTTTTCCAGGTAGATGAGGATTGACGGTGGTATTCTGGCCGTTATGGATATTTGGCATGAAAAGAAAGAAGCGTTTCACTGCTAGAGATAATGTTGCCTATTTTCACCTGATGAGTCGGACGGTGAATGGGGAGATTTTGCTTGGGGAGATGGAGAAGGAGGTGCTGCGGAAGATGATTTGGCAGGTGGCCGATTT
>CAZWFJ010000106.1:0-14756 GCA_964633135.1 uncultured Puniceicoccaceae bacterium
CTCAACTTTTTCCTTCTCATACCATCTCCTACTAAGCTACGTATGGTCGAGGGGTGAACCCTCTCCTACTAAGGCCCAAGCTTGAAAGCATGGGCTACTTTGGGTGCTACCGTACTACCGGTCAGGAGCCTGGCTCGTCGTCGTTTCCGGTGCCGGGTTCCCAATTGCCGATATCGTCATCGCTCTCCTCACCGTCGGGGCCGAAGGACCAGATGTCGTAGGCTCCGGGATTTCGGTCGCCGGGGAATTGGTATTGGTAGGGATTCCCCCAGGGGTCGTCCGGCAAGCGCTTGACATAGGGACCCTTCCACCCGGCCGCCTCATCGGAGGGGGGCGAAACAAGAGCCTCCAGCCCTTCCTCGGTCGAGGGATAGTTCCCCATGTGGACCCGGTAGGTCATCAAAGGCGTCTCCATGGTCTCGGTCACATAAATTCTCGCGACCTCTTCGTTTCCTGACCCGAGGATACGGTCCAAATTGGAAATCAGGATACCGGCCACTGCGGCGAGGAGGGCGATGGCGATCAGGACCTCCAGTAGGGTAAATCCAGTGGTCGGGCGGAGTGGTGTTCGGGAGCAGGTATTCATGGCATTCTTTTCGGAGTTCATAAGGTGAATTTTTTCAAATACTGGGCAAGCGCAACCCTATTCGGGGAACGGTCATTCTCACGGTTTTTGGAGAGGCACTTTGGATTGGACGGACCCTTTTTGGAGGGTGATGGACTGGGCGTCCGGATCAAACGATTCGATGGTATGCCCGCCGATGGAGTCGCCCAGCTTCAGCCATTGGTGTGGTTTGCCGGCTTCCGGTTCGAGGCAAAGAATCCATTCGTCCTCGACAAAGGCGTAGCCGGTAAAGAGAATCTTATCGGCTCCGGAGGCACCGGCTTTTGCGAGTCGTTCCTTGAAGGCGAGGCTGAGAAATGGCGAATTTTCGAGGAGGGGCTGGTAATCCTCGATGAATCCGCTGGCACCTTCGGGTTCTCCCTGAACCGGAAGGAGCAGGAAACCCAGGACGGACAGGGCCAGGCAGAAGATCTTCTTTGGCATTCGTATCAGGGTGAAATATCCACAGGGTACTGGAATCAAGCGGGAAGGATTCATCGTCTTGGTCCTTTCCGAAAGAAGGATTTCGTCCGGGGAGGCTCATCTTCTTCTCCTTCGTTGGCACTGACCTCGGGTTCTGGCCCTGTTGCTGCCGGGGGTTCTGCCACGGGCGCACCTGCCTTTCCGGCAGGCGGTGGGATGGAGGGCGCTGGTAGCGAGGCCTCTGCCTCATTGGATTCCGCATTGGGATCCTCCTCTTCTTTCTCCAGCAAACGCTCCTGTTCCTGGAAGCGACCCTTTTCGAGAAAGTATTCGATATCCTCTCCCACAGCCGTGCGGTCCAGCTCCTCCTTGGTAATCAGCTCGGATTCTCTAAGGCTCTCGACGATATAGGGCTTGATGAAGATCACCAGTTCCCGGACCACCTGTTGACTGTTCTTGGGGCGGAAGAGGCTGCCAAGGACCGGGAGATCCCCGAGAAGGAAGACACTGCCGTCGGAGTCGCGGATATCGACCTGCTGGAGTCCGCCGAGGACAATCACCTCGCGGTCGCGAACGCTCAGGAATGACGAGGCACGGCGGGTGCTGATGATGGGCTGCTGGTTGTTGTCGATGGTCTGGGTGTCGATGACCGTTTCGACGATCTGCTCCAGATCCATTTGGATGAATCCGCGGTTGCTGACCAGGGGGCGGACGCGGAGGGTGATCCCGATATCGCGGTATTCGACCGTCGAACGGGTGACCAGATCGGGATTGTTGAGATTGGAGGCCGAACTGGTGATAATGGGCCGGGCCTCACCGACATTGATGGTGGCGAGACGATTATGAGTGGTCGTGACCGACGGCGCGGAAAGGACCTTCACCTTGTTGTCCTCTTTGGCGACCCGGAAAATCGTATTCAGGCTGAAGTTATTCAGCGAGAAGCCCATATCGAATGACGGTTCGCCGCCCTCTTCGGGACGGACAGCCGGGGCCTGGGTATTGCCACGGGTCTCATTGTCGCCGTCGAGGTTGTAGCTCAGCCCGAAGGATTCGAGACCGGAAACCTGATCATTGTGGAGGATGACCTCGGCGATGACGACCTCGATGCGAACCTGCGGCAGGACGTCGTCGATCTGCTTGATAAGTTCGGCGATTTGATCGAGGTCAAACTCGGTCCCGTAGGCGAGGACGGAGTTGGATCGATCATCCGCAACCAGCGAAACATAGGGGCTGAACTGCAGGTCCTCGTCGAAGGAAAAGAGGTCGTTATAGACCTGGGTCGAACTCTCGGTGAGAACCTCCGGCGGGTTGTTCCCCGAACCCATGTCGGCAAAATCTTCTTGGGGCATACCGCCATCGTCGCCGTTTTCCCCGTTCTCCGAGCCGTCCCGACGGAACACGCGCGTCAGGGTACGCTCGCGCTCGCGCACCCTCTGCTGTTGGCTAATCAGGCTGCTGATGGTCGAGGCCACATCGTTGGCATCTGCGTGGCGGATGAAGAAGGTGCGACTCTGGGTCTTGGGAGCGATCTCAATGTCGCTGACCTCAATAATTTCCGAGAGTTGAGCGATGTCAGAGGACGTCCCGTAAACGATGATCGAGTTGTTCCGGTCATTGGGGGTGATAGTGACATAAGGGCTGAACTGGAGGGCTTCGAGCGAAAGTTCGGCATTCGCGGCCTCCGGGTCGTCGGGGCGAATGTTGCGGATCTCGCGGATGGAAGACCGGACCTGGCGCAACGCCCGCTCTTGCCCCCGGACGACATTGATGAGAACGCCGTACAGGGAGCGGGCCTGGGTGTTCTGGAGGAGAAACACCTCACTGGTGGTCAGCGGGGCGACCTCGATATCGACCTGAACCAAGAGTTCCCGGACTTGACGGATATCGCTATGAGTTCCGTAAACGATGAGGGAGTTGCTGCGGCGGTCGGGAGTGACGGAAACGAAGGAGCTGAACTGGAGAGCCTCGTCGCCCTCGACAACCCCGGCGGACTCGGAAGCCTGGAACTGCACTCCCTGATCCCTTGCAGCGGGATTGGCGACCTCACGGCTTTCCGAGCGCACCTGGCGCAGGGAGCGAACCTGGCCGGCCACCACGCGATTGATGAGGGCGGCGGTCTGGGTGGCGTCGGTGTGGGTCAGGGGCATGACCTGTGTATTGGTCATGGGTTCGACCGGGATGTCACTCTCGGCAACGATATCCTTCACCCGTTTGATATCCTGCTGGGTTCCGTAGACGAAGAGGGCGTTGGTGCGGCGGTCGGCATTGACGACGGCATAGTCGCTGAACTCGAAGCCGATCTCCGGGGAGGCCATCCCATCGCCCGCCTCGGCGGCTGCCTGGGATTGAGCACGGTTGCGGGCAAACATCCATCGTTGGTAGTTGATGATGTTCTGAATGACGCGGGCGAGGGTCTGGGCCTGAGCGTGCTCGAGGTAAATCACTTCATTGGCGGTGAGGGGAGCAGACTCCACGTCCAGCTTTTCGATGAGGTTCTGCACCTGATTGATGTCGCGCTGGGTTCCCTGGACCAGAATCGTATTGTTGCGGTTGTCGGCGATGGTGGCGACGAAGTTGCTGTACTCGAAGCCCTGCTCGGAATCGGCGGCGGCGGATTCCGCATCCGGCGCTGGCATTTCCCCACTGGTCAGGCCCTGGCGGCCAAAATTCTCCCGCTGGATATTGATGGTGTATTCGATGACATTGCGGATATCGCTGGCCCGCGCGAATTGAATGTCAAACACCTCCGCCTTGACGTAGGGAGCTCGTTTGATGTCCAGTTGTTTGACCAGGGAGCGGATGCGGGCGACATCACTCTTCGTGCCGTAAACGACAATCGCGTTATTGGAGGGGTCGGCGTAGAGACCGACGTAGGGGCTGAATTGAAGCTCGGGGGGACCCTCCTCGACCATGACTGCATCTGCAGTGGCACCCGGATCGGCGGGCTGTGCCGGGGCGATGCCCGTCTCTGGTGAATCCTCAACGGTTGCCTCGCCCGTGGACTCGGCTTCTCCGCCGACACTCAAGCGGGCCGCATCGCGGTCCTCGCGCTCCTCTCCCGAAACGAAACCCCGCCGGGCAAACTGGGACTGTTGGTGGCGCACGATCCCATGAATGGTTCGCCAGATGCTCCAGTAGTTCCCCTGCTCAATCTTGATGACCTCCGTTGTGGTGAAGGGCGCGACTTCCTTGTCCAATTCCTCGACCAGGTTTGCAAAAAAGTCGTAGTTTGACGGGTGGGTCACGACCAGAAGCTTGTTGGTGCGCCTGTCGACATAGACCATGCTCTGGCGCAGTCGGTTATTCATCTCGGTGCGGAACACCTGATAAGCCATTCTGCGGATATTCCAGGCGGAGCCGTGCTTAATGGGGAAAGTGTAGAGTTCGAAGCGGCTTTCCTGTGGCTGGTCGAGTGCGTTTAAAATCTTCCCGATACGCTCCAGATTCATCAGGCTGTCTGTGACCAACAGGGCGTTGATCTCCGGCTGGTTTTCAAGGGCCGAGCGGTTGCCGGTGCTGAGAAGCCCACGGATCCGGTGAAAGGCCGTGCCGCTGTCGAAATACTGGAGGCGGAACAACTTGGAGTAGATTTGTTCGGAGGAGGCGTTGGCGGGAATATCCTCGATGAGGGGTGCGCCGCTGTTGTCCGGGTGTGTGGAGGGAATGGCCCGGACGAAGCCGTTGTCGAGCAGGCGGAGGGCGACCCCGTTGAGGGCGAGGAGATTCTCGAGGGCGGCGATGGCGTCTTTCCGCGGAAGCTTGCCCCCGCTGTTAAACGTCAGCTTCACGTCCGGCAACCCCTCACCGGGGAGGATAACCCGCCCGCTGTAGTTGCGGAGAAGGTCGAGCACCTGCGAGATCTTCATCTGTCCCATCACGATGGGACCCACCTTTTCGTCTGGATTCTTCCCTTCGAGCGGCTCGCAGACAATGTAGGGAGCGGTCGTCGGGGACGCAGGAGCCGTTGTTGGGGACGGGGGAGCGTCCTGGGCCCGCAGAAGGCCGGTGGTACAAAAGAGAAGGATCGACGCTGTGCCGAGGGACAGCAGGAAGCGGAGTGGGCTTTTCATGTTTCTGGAAATCATTGGGGAAAAGTTCAGGGATTGGCTTCAGGGTACGAGGCGCGGCCGGCATCGACGAGAATGGCATTGAGACTGAGCCGGGCGTTGAGAAGTCTGGGATCGGCCCGATTCGCCAAGAGGGCGATGGACTCTGCGGCGACGTAGGGACGTTCGGCGCGGAGCAGCAGTTGAAGCTCGACCAGTTTCTCGAGGGACACGTTGCGGAAAGTGGCCCGAAGCGAGAACTCGGTGAAAATGGAGTTTTGCTCGGAGGAGGGGGCGGTGATCTCGTAGCGCAAGTCGTTGGTCCTCGCAAAGGAGTCGACAAAAGCGGAGAGGGCGGCGCCGTCCATCATCTTCGCGGGATCGACCTGAGCGAGGACCTCCTGGCGCTTTTCCTCAAAAAGGCCCGCATTTTCGATCCACACATTCTGCTGGCGGATTTCCGAACGCGCCTCCCCGAGAGTGGCCGCTGTTTTCTCCCACCGCGCCAGGAGGGAGCTGCCCCAGAGGAGGATCATCACCACCAGAAAGCTGGCCAGCATCAGGCGTTCACGCGCCGAAAGATTAATCAGTAAGCGGATCATCACGCGGGTTCTCCCTCGATTGGCCCGGCAGCGGGAACGGCCTCGGTTCCGGACTCTGTCGTTTCGGGTTCAGTTTCCGGCTCGGCTTCGGCTTCGGGTTCAGTTTCCGGCTCGGCTTCGGGTTCAGTGGTTTCGCGTTTGGGTGGGAGGGCGTCGAGGTCACCGATAGTGGCGCGGAGGGAGAAGCGGACCCCGTCCTCATCGGTTTCGACCTCGCCGGTCTCCACCTGCTTGAGGCGGGGGTCCCTTTGGAGGGCTGTGACAAAGTCGTTCAGCGCCTTCACCTCGGGAGCATGGCCATTGATGCGGATATTCCCGGCATCATCGAGGGCGAAGCTGTTGAAATGGATCGATGGCGGTCGCGGAGCGTTGAAGGCCATCATCCAATCGAAGGGCTCGAAGTTCCCCGCAAAGATTTCCTCGAGCGATTGGGCCATCGACTCGATCTCCTGCAGTCGCTCGACTTGCGACTGGCGGGATTCAGCGAGTTCGCTCAGCTGGACCGCCTCTCGTCCTCGCTGGAACTGGAGAACCTCCAGTGCGCCCAGTGCGAGGGCACTGAGGAGCAGAACCACCGCGACCTGGGTGATTCGTTTCGCCGAAGTCTGCACGCGCGCCCCCTCCTCACGGGAATCGCGATCCCTGACATCGGCGGCGGCGAGACGGGCTTCCTTGTCGATCCCGGTCTTCTTCCAGGAAGTCCAGTGGGCACCGTATCTCTCCCGGCACTCGAGTTGAAAGTGGACTGCCTTCCCCCTGGCCTTTGCCTCGGCGATGCGTACCATGCCGGGGAAAAAATCCGCTTCAGGATCTTCCTCGGCGAGCCGCCGCCGAAGTTTCTCGCGCTCCGCCTCTCCGGCCTCGGTCTCCGGGGAGACAAACCGGGAAATCATCCGGGTGGGAATGGTGGCTCCGGCCTCGAAGAATGCGGCACTGAGGGATTCCCCATCCGCCAGAAAGACCCAGGTATTTTTTGAGAACCGCAATCCGCAGAGACCGGCAAAAGAGGGAAGAATCGCCGTCGGGGTCAGGTCTTCGGCGGCTTCGGTTTTGTTGCCGAAAAGGGATTGGCGTGTCGCGGCGTAGTAAAGGATGGGGCCGCTCGACTTCCGGTAAGGATCAGCCAGATAACCCCAGGAGGTCTGCTCAATGGGCAGGGGAGCCTGTTCCTCGACCAGCCCGCGAACCAACCCTTCGATATCACGCCCTTTGATCCCCTTCGGAAGACGGGAGGAGACCGTGAAGAAGAGACCGGAATCCCTCAGGATAACGGGTCCGGGGGCACCGGAGGTCTTCAGATCGGGTGGATTTTCTTCAGGTGGAGTCATGGGAACCGGGTTCAGCCGAGGGGTTGGTTCTCGACGATGTGCGAAATACGGAATGGATACGTTCCGCCCGGATGGGCTTGGCTGATGTCAATGAGGGCGTTGAGGTAGTAGATGGCCTGACCGGAGCTCACGGCGATTTCGGCGGTGAGGATACGGATCGGCACGTTCCCGACGATCGGGTTGCCCTCGTCATCCGTCGGCAGGTTGTCCTCGTCGAGGCCCGGGCGAAGAATGCGGTCGTCCTCGGTGCCAAAGGCGAGATCGGAACCAGCCAGAAAATCCAGGACGTTGTCCACCTCAAAACCCTTCTCCTCGCCCAAGGTCTCCAAGACGAGATTCGAGGCCGTGTTCAGGTTGATGGCCCCCTGGTGATACAGGGAGACGTTTCTGCGGAAGGTCTCCCATTTCTCGTTGGGGATCCCCTTTTCGTCGAAAAAGAGGTCGCGAAATCCCTCGACCCACCGCAGTTCGCGGAAGTCCCGGAGGGGGCGGTTTGGCGCGCGGTAGGGGGGTTCCTCCTGGCTGTAGGTATCGGTCTCGGCTCCGTTTTCCCGCTCCTCGTCATCCGCATCCATCCAGTCGAGAAGGCTCGCGGTGAGCTGTTGGCCCTCGGTCTCCTCAAATCCCATGGCCTCAAAAAAGAGAAGCCACCGGTCCTCGCTCGTGCCGACCAGCGGAATTTTTCCGGTTTCGTCGTAGAGGCGGACCCGGGCATTGATCCCTGCGGGCAGCTGGATTTCCGCGATTTCCGGACCGAGGCTCTGTCCGGTGTCGCCACCCGTCTGTACTCTCGCCACCGGGCGGACAAAGCCCTCCGAACCTTCTTCCTCCTCGATATCCGCGAGGAGTCCCTCCAGCAGGTCCTCGGCGTCAGCCTCATGTTCCTCTTGCTCCGCCTCTCCCCTAGCCTCACCGGCCTCGGACTCCGCTTGGTCGGACCAATCCTCCTCGGCATCCGTCGAACCGGTGGCATTGCCGCGCGCCCGCGAGGAATCCGCAGTGTCCAGCTCCTCCGTATCGCTCAACCCGGCGTAGGCGAGCGGGACGCCCCACCCCTGGCTCGGAGAATACAGGCCGCCCTCAAACTGCTGGATTTCCGCCAGCACCGCTATGCTCAGCTCGAGCAACTGGTAGGAGGTTTGTCGGAGCCGGTCCTCCTCCGCCGGGGAGGCGGCCACGGCCAACTCCTTGCGCACCGAATCAACAATCTCCACAGCGAGCCAGGACATCACCAAAATGGTTCCGAGAACCAGGACGAGGACCGCCCCGCGACGAGGGTTAACCACAGGCTTTTCGCCGGAAGCTGCCGGCCTTTTAGAAAGAGAGGACATGCTGGTTCTGCGGTTTGAGATTGATGTCGCGGGAAATTTCCTCGCCCGCCCGTTCAAAGAGAATGCGCAAGGTTTCCGGACGCTGGGCCGCCCTCTGGCGATTGTCTGAGCTGGCCAGCTCAAATTCCCAGGACTTTTGCGCGGCATCGTAGTAGCCGTACTCGATGTCCTTCGCCCACGGCGATAGCAGCGTGTAGCGGATCTCGGGTTTGCCGTCGGTGAGAGCCGGATCGGGATACCAGGAAAGCCAGAACTGGCCATTTTCCTCATCGTACTCCAGAAAGGCGCGAACCGAGGGTAGCGGACGCAGCTCGCTGACGAAAAAGGGAATCTCGCGGTCCACCCGAAAGGAAAGGGTCGTTTTATCCGACGCCGGCGATTTTTCCCAGCCGAAGTTTCCTCCCGCAGGAGCGTTCGGATCATCGGAGTGGGTGGCCAGATAGTGCAAAAACTCCGTCACCCCGTCCGCATGCCTCTCGTATTGCGGTGCCGTTTCCAGGGAGAAGAACGCCTGGGAAAAGGAAAACAACACCGTGGATCCGGCTACGAGAAGAAGGGACAGCAGGGAGAGAGAGAGCAAGACCTCCAAAAAGGTGAGTCCCGCGACCCGGACCCCGCGCTGAAGCATCGTTTTCATTCCTCCTCCCCCTCTTCCGTGACGCCACGGGTCGTCAGGCGGTCGGCAAACTCTTCCTCCTTGACCTCAATCAGGCGCTCTTCCTCGTCGGGATCGGTCCAGAACGGCCGGTAAACCATGAAGATTGACTCCACGGCGTTCGCGGAGTTGTCCCCCGATTCCAAAGTCGCCGTCAATTCGATGACAAAATAGTTCAGGATCTTTGTCGCCGAGATTTCCGCTTCCCAACGAACACGCATGACCTCCGTTCGCCCGGCCCCCCCGTCCTCGTCCCGAATCGCGATCGGCACCTCAATCTCGCCCCCCTCCTCGACCGCAGTCCGGCCGGTCAGTCCGAGTACGTGCTCCCGCACCCGTTGCATCGGATATCCCAGCGGATTCTCCAACCGCGAAAGATAATAAGCGTTCAGCGAGTTCGACACCGCCTGCGTCAGCACCGTAGCCGCCAGCCCGAACAAGAGCACACCGACCACCACCTCGGCGAGGGTAAAGCCAGAGCGTCTCCGGCACTCTTTATTCTGTGATCGGCGGCCCATCGCTCAATGCAACTCCTCTTCCTCCCAACTCAACCCGGAGAACGGGTCGAAACGGAACACCACCGCGTTTTTCTCCGTCTCCAGCTCGATCTGAAAAGGGTCCGCCACACCGTAGGACTGAAAGGCGAGAAGATCCGTGGTTTCCTCCTCGGCCTCAAAATCCGGTTCGTCGCGAATCTCTTTCTCCGGCAGAATCCGATAAAAACTAACAGTCGCATCCGTCCCCTCGGGGAAGCCATAGCGCACGCATTCCGTCCCGGATTCGTCCGAGACCACGAGACTCTCTGAGTCCTCATCGTAATGGAGAAAAACCCTCTCCTTCTCCGTCCGCGCCAGCCGGTGCGCCTCCGCCACCGCCCGCTTCGTCTGAATCGATGCCGGTCGCTCGGCGAGGGCGTTCTCGAACGGAAAAAAATTCACCACCACCAGGGCCATCGTCGCGGTCAACAACACAATCACCATGAAAACCTCCAGCACCGTGAATCCGGCACGACCGTCCCCCTGCCCATTGCGCCTCTTCGCACAAAAGACAGAAACCGAACGTAATGAGACACAAGGATATTTCATGGATGCCAAAAAGGGCGAAGCCGAACGGGGAAGTCCGAAAAAACCAATCGTTACGTTACGATTTTTCTTGCGGCTGTCCTCTCGTCAAGGCTAAAAATGAGGAAGTTCCCGCCAAAATCCGTCGATTACCACCATGATTACACTGAAAGATGTCGCCCGGGAGTCGGGCGTGTCGGCTGGCACGGTGAGCGACATCCTCAATGGTCGCTCGGGGGTGAAGTATGGGCGCGCGACCGTTGCGAAGGTAAAGGGGGCGGCGGAGCGGATCGGCTATCGGCGGGACCGGGCGGCGAGTGCGCTCCGCGGGGGGAAGAGTCGCACTGTGGGGATCTTGGTACCGGACCTGGCGAATCCTTTCTACGTCTCGATTATGACCCGTGTTATGGCGCGCCTCCGGGCGGAGGGCTACGCGGTCCTGGTCGAGGAGTGCCAGCCCACCGTCGATCCGTCGATGGAGGCCGATTCGATCCGCAACCTGACAGCGGGCCGAATTGACGGACTGTTTGCCCTGACCATTCACAGCCATACGCACGGGGAGTTGTTTCGCTCACTACGAGGAGACGGGATTGCAGTGCTTGCGGCGGGAGCCGGGCTGGGCATCGACACCTTTGCGGTCGACTTTCGTCCGGGTCTGCGGGATCTGGCCCGGGCGGCGATTCAGATGGGGCACCGCAGTTTTGTCTTTGTGGGAGACTGTCCCTGGGACCTCAAACCAGGGGAACGATATGAGGAGTTGAGGAATCATTTCTCCGAATCGGGAGTGCTCGACCGACCGCCCAGGGTCATCCCCTGCGACCAGAATACCGAGGCGTCGCGGGTCGCCTTTAGCCGCTACTGGCGGGAGGAAAACTCCAGGGAGCGGCCAACGATTGCGGTGGCGATCAATGATCAACTGGCCCTCGGGGTTCTGCGGGCCTGCCGCGACCTTCGGCTTGCGGTGCCCGGCGACCTATCGGTGGTGGGCTTTGACAACACCCCGCAGGGGGCCGCTTCCTACCTCGCGTTGACGAGTATCGGGCCGACCCTGAGCACGGTGGCGGATCGCTGTTCCAACCTCCTTCTCAGCCGCATGAGCGGGCGAACCGATGACGGACCGCAGGCCATGGTTTTCGAAGCCGAATTGAACCTTCGCGAAACCCTCCACCCCTTGACTCCTTCGCATTCGTCCGGGAAGATCGAATTCCCAGGGTAGGCCTTGCGGCCATGCTGCAATGGCACTCGGTTAAGGCCTGAATCTTGTAACAGTTTTTCTTTCGTAGTCGGACCGGCTCTGGACCTTCGTAGCCTTGGCGAAGTCGGTTGCCGTCCGATCCCTTTCGGCTCAATCATCGCTTTGGGTCCCGGGGGCCAGGTCATTCCATCGGGCACCGACCAGACCCATCGTTCCTGACTGGCTCAGCGAAACGCCGAACTCGTCGCCCGTTGCCCCGTCGGAAGGTGTCAAGATGGCGGCAGGAGCCCACTGTGGCAGTGCCAGAGCGAGAACCAACCTTGCAAGACCGGCGGGCGGAAAGGCGGAGGAGAGTTTGGATCGTGTTTTCATGGTGTTCAGTTGGTTGGATCGGTATCCTTAAGTTGTCAGGTTTCCAGAGACCCTTCACCGAAGAGCGGGACGGTCATGATGAAGTTTGTCGGATAGGCGAATTTCCGCATTATCAGGGCAATCCCCCGAAACGCATCCCCCACGCCATCATCCTCGTGAGGTCGCGGGCCACCCCGGCCGGCAACTTCGAGGAGAGATCGGACCACGGCCCCCCGAGTCCCGGTCGCAGGGGTGATTCCTGAGAGAATATTTGGTGTCCCAAGGACACCCATTGATTCATGGTTTCTATTTCAACCGCCGTAGCGGATGAGCAACTGCCGTAGCATCCCGCCGTGAAGCGGATGAGCGGAAAGCCGAGAGGACTCGGCCGGTCATCGGCCTCACGGCCACTGTTACAACCCAATCGAGATTGGGATCGGGATTGATCGTTTACGATTGTGATTACGATCACGATGTCCCAATGAGAAATTCGACTTGGAATGGCCTCGCCGAAATGAAAAATCCAGCAGAGCTGGAAACCGCTGATGGGCGCTGATTCAAGCTTATCAATTTCCGGGAATTTTGACCCGATTCGGATAGCTTACGGTGACCCGGGTCGATTTCGAAACTTCGGAGGGTTTCCCGTATCCCGTAGCAGGCGACCCGCTTCATAGGGCGAAGGCGGGCCGACCGCTACGAAAAGGCTTCACCACGTCCAACGGGCCTTTTTCCCCAAGGTGGGGAGAAAATTGGCCAGGAGAAACGGTGGATTGGGTTCACGACAGAGGGCACCGAGGACATGGAGCCAGAAGGAGAATGGACCCGACTTGACGAATCCAATTAAATATATATCAATAGATACATGATCAAGAAATCGAAACTTTTCCGCAGTGGTGGCAGTTATGCGGTGCGGATTCCGAAGAGCTGGGTTCCGGCCTCAGGGGAGGTCGTTTTAAGGCGCGAGGGTAAGCGCATCATTATCACGGAAGAAGGGGAGGATCTCCGCGAGCTGGCCCGTCGATTTGCAGACGACGGGCTCATCGAATTCGAGCGCGCGAGCCAGCCGATTACACCGGACACCCGAAAATGGTAAGTCCTGTTTTGTTGGATACCGATGCCTGCATCGAGATCATACGGGGAAACCCCGAGCCGCTGGATCACGTTCCCGATGCAAGGGTGGTGATTTCCACCGTATCCCGCTTTGAAATCATCTCAGGTCTTCGCGGGGTCGGCAGTCGCAAGCGCGAGCGGCGGGCACGGGAATTTTTGGAAGCCGCTGAAACCCTTCCCTTCGATTCATCGGCTGCGGACAAGGCCGCGTCGGTGCGGATTTTTCTGGAGAGAAAAGGCACCCCGATCGGTGCCTACGACCTTTTACTCGCAGGCCAGGCGCTTGCGATGCGCAGCCCGATCCTGACCCGAAACCGGCGGGAGTTTTCCCGTGTTCCCGGATTGGAGATATATACGTGGTGATGACGGCCAATATGAGGCTCTGAAACTTCCGTGATTCCGTTCCGTACCCGGACGATCTCCCGAGGAAATCAAAGTAGCTCATGCCTTCAGGCTTGGGCTCCGGGCGTCGAGAGGTTCGAGGCGACGCGGGACGGTTCACGAAATCCCGCCACCTTCGCACCCGCACGAAGCACGACGCCTGAGGAGACCGTCCCGGAACGGATTCACCTCCTACAAGCAGGAAAACGGTACGCCAATAATCTTTTCCGTGTAGAGGCGGGGGGAAAGATCGTTGTTCATTACGATCCCAAACGAGCAGCCGCGTTCCTCGACAAAGTCTTTCAGTCCGCGCAAATCCCGTGTATCCGCCCGCTGCCCCCGCTTGATCTCGACCGGAATCAAACCGAAGAAGCCTTCCAAAACCAAATCGACTTCGGCCGCGCGAAGAATGGAGGAGCTATTGTCGGCGGTATCGGACTGCGTGTTTCTTTTTTGCGACGAGCGCCTAGAGTTCGCCAACGCCGAGGGAGATTCCCTGCTCCGGTCGATCGGTCCGGAGAGCGATTATTTGATCGCACTTCTTCGTGAAACGGCATCAAGACCCCGGGAGCAGTTTCCCATCACCCTCCAAACGACCGACGAAGGGGGTCAGCCTATTCGCTTGGCCGTACGGAGCGCCATGTACCTGACTCTCGAACAAAGGAATGCCGTTCTGGTCACCGTCGAGAACAAGTCGGTGGTGGCTTACACGCTGAAAAGCCGCCTCGGATTTCTCAAAACCTCGAGGGCGGTGACGATGGGATGGCTCCCGACAGTTTCGATGATGTTGGGAAAGACCCGATCCAGATCGGTCCGGTAAGCGGCCGTAGCTTTGAATCCGGAAATCTGGAGACGAGGATCGAACTCGTCCCAGGCCAGGTAGGGACAGTCGAGCAGTTTCGGAAACTCCTCGAGGCAGAACGGAAAAAACTCATCGGTCGTCCGAAGCGTGTGAAGATCGGAAAGAAACCGATTCAGGCGCGCCCACTGGGGAGACCGGATGTGTTCTGCGGAGGAAAGCATGACCGAGAGTTCTATGAAGATAGCAACTTTGGGGCCGATCTCTCTCCGGATCAATGCGGGTTTTACCTTGTAAATTCAAATGCAATGTTTGAATTTTACATGACTAAAGCGTATCTAGCTCGAAGCTCTTTGTCTCTCCTGGATCGAGGCTCCCGACCCCGACCTCCAGATCGGCAGCCGAGTCGCTTGCCGAAAAGTCGCCGGAGGTAGCCCCCCAGATCCGCAATAGCCCGGCATCGACTGGACGATCACCGTCCAGATCAAAATCCGCGGCAAACGCGGTGTTTCCACTGGCATTTACAGCGCTTGGGAACAGCTGAAGAGACTCATAGACACTGCTGGATTCGTCTCCCCGTCCGAAGGCACGTAAAGCGCCCTGGGTCCGAGCGAGAATTCGGCGAAAGTCACAGCCGGGACGGCAGCGAGACTCAAGGCTGCAAAAAGAAACCTAATCCGAGAGATTAGCGAAATTTTCATTCGCCTAAAGTTGAAATCAGCGGCTCCGGGTCAAGCCCCAATCCGAGCATGGACGGTCACGAGGTCGAAACGGTCGAGCATCGGTGCTGAAAGGGAAGAACGGCGAATTGCCGGAAGATAGGGGTAGGGATGGCGGGATTAACCGCCACCCCTCCCTCCGAACCGGACG
>CAZWFJ010000107.1:0-14659 GCA_964633135.1 uncultured Puniceicoccaceae bacterium
CCTTCATCCTTCCCCCTTCATCCTTCCCCCTTCCCCCCTCACTGCCCAGATCCTCCTCCCGGTGGAGTTCGATTTCTTTCTCCGCCCGGCCCTCACCCCCCTGGACTCCCTCCCGACTGAGTCCGATCCGGGAGTTGTCGCCCTGACCGCCCTGGTGGGTGAATCTGCTGCCTCCTCCGGTTCCGTCTTCACCGCCGCCGACCCTGCCGTCAGCGTTCTGGTCTCCGGCGAAGATCCCGCTCCCTGCGGAGGTCTCCACCTCTCTGCCACCGCCGACCCCGCCACTGGCGGGCGCATCACCCAGGCCATAAACGGCTCCGAAGCCACCGTGGCATGGGTAGACTTCCACGCCATCCTCAACGTCATCGATCCCGCCACTGCCCCGCCGCCCTCCGCCGGGACGGCCGCCGTCCTCTTCCAGGACAGCGACGGGCGCGTCCTCGCCTTCGATGGCGACGGCTCCGGCGGTGGCCTCTACCGCACCGTTGGCTCTCCCGCCGATCCCGAGTCCTGGCGGCGCGTCAGCCTCCGCCTCGACTACGCCGCCCAGCGCTGGTCTCTCTGGCTCGACGGCGTCCGCATAGCCGAAGACCTCGGTTTCGCCTACACCAGCCCCTTCTTTCACCGCTTCCGGGCGAACCTCTCCCCCGGCGGCCTCTTCTCCCTCGACGCCTTTTCGGCCGTCGCCTCCGAACCCCCCGGCCTCGACGATGATGGCGACGGCGTCTCCAATGCCCGTGAGTACGCCCTCGGCACCGATCCCCAGGTGCCCGACGACTTCGGCCCCGTCCTCGGGCATCCCTCCCTGCGCCTCTGGCTCGACGCCTCCTCCGGCCCCGAAACCGACGCCTCCGGCCTCGTCTCCGCCTGGCAGGATCTCTCCGGCAACACCGCCCACGCCACCCAGCCCGACCCCGCCCACCAACCCCAACTCCACCACTCCACGACTCCACCCCTCACCAACCCCTTCGTCCGCTTCGACGGCCTTGATGACTTCCTCGAAGGCCCGGCCTCCCCGCTGCTCGACCCGTTTGGTCCCTTCGACCCCTCCGCGCACGACTTTACCATCATCCTCGTCCACAGCCGCACCGGAGGCCACGACCTCGCCGCCCCCTTCTCCTATAGCACCAGTCTGGACAGTTACGGTGCCCCCCTCCTTCGTTGGGGACCAGAGGCCAACGCCTTCGGCATCAACGCGGTCGGCTATGGTCCCGAGGGCGTCTACAACGACCTCGGCCCCGATCCGCTCGGCAAACCCTTCGTCACCACCGTCGTCCGCTCCGGCGGCGAAGACGGCCTTGGCGGACTCATCACCCTCAAAACCCTCGGCGAAACCGGCACCCGTCTCGATACCGGCCTCCAGACCTGGACCGGTGGCCCCTCCACCGCCTACTTCCTCGGGCGCAAGCGTATCACCGGCGACCACTACTACGGCGGCGACCTCTCCGAAGTCCTCGTCTTCGACTCCGCCCTCCCCGCCGACGAACGCCTCGCCCTCGAACGCTCCCTCGGCGAGAAATACGGCCTCGAACTCGATTTCGATGCCGACGGCATGCCCGACCACTGGGAGGTCGAATACCTTGGCACCGCCGACCTCGGCACGGAGGACGATCCCGACGGCGACGGCGTCGGCAACCTCCGCGAGTACAACCTCGGCACCGATCCCTCCGTTGCCGATGACTTTCACCCGCTCCTGCGCGATACAGCCCTCAAACTCTGGCTCAGTGCCGATAGCGGCGTGATCGCCGATGAGGTCACCGGTGCCGTCTCGGTCTGGGAAGACCGCTCCGGCAACAACACCCACGCCCACCAGCCCGACCCCGCCCAGCAACCCCAACTCCACCACTCCACCACGCACCACTCCACCACTCCACCACTCACCACTCCACCACTCCACCAACCCGCCATCCGCTTCGACGGCCTCGACGACTTTCTCGAAGGCGCATCCGACTTCGACGCCTCCGCAGGCGACTTCACCATCGTCGCCGTCCACCGTCGCACCGCCCCCGAGGGACTCAGTGCCGTCTTTAGCTACTCCACCAGCGAAACCGCCTTCGGTGCCCCGATCCTCCGTTGGGGTCCGGACGCCAACCACTTCGGCCTCAATGCCGTCGGCCTCGGCGCAGACGGCGTCTACGTCGATGTCGGTCCCGACAGCTTCGACCAAACCTACATCTCCAGCGTCCGCCGCAGCGGGGGCACCATGGGCAACGGTGGCGAGCTGTCCTTGCGCATGCTCACCGATGGCCTCACCCACACCGCCAGCGGCATCCAGACCTGGGCCAGCGGCACCACCGATGCCTTCTACGTCGGCAAGAAAAAAGCCGTCGACCAGAACAATAACGACCGCCTCAATGGCGATGTCCTCGATATCCTCGTCTACTCCCGCGCCCTCACCGACGCCGAACTCCGCGAGATCGAAGAACGCCTCGGCACCCTGCACAACCTCAGCCTTGACGTCGATGCCGACGGCCTCCCCGACTCCTGGGAATACGCCCAATTCGGCGACCTCTCCCAAAACGCCGATGGCGACTTTGACGGCGACGGCATGTCCAATGCCCGCGAGCACAACCTGGGCACCGATCCCGCTTCGACGGAGGATCTTGGCCCCATTCTAAACCACCCCGGCCTCCAGACCTGGCTCCGCGCCGACCAGGGCGTCGAAACCGATCCCGACGGCTTCGTAACCGCCTGGACCGACCAATCCGGCCGCAACCACACCCTAACCCCACCTTCGACCTCCGAAGCAGCGCTTCTCGTCGAAGACCCTGAGCTTGTCGAACGGGCCATCTCCTTCGACGGCCTCGACGATGTCTTGAGCGGCGAGCTCGCTGGTTTCGACGCAGGCACCGACGACTTTACCATCGTCCTCGTCCAGGCCCGCACGGGTGGGCACGACAAGGCCGCCCCCCTGAGCTTCTGCCTCGGCACCGCCACCTACGGCGCACCCCTCCTGCGCTTCGGCCCCGCCGCCAATCACATGGGCATCAACGAGGTCGGCTTCGGTCCCGCCGGTCTCTACCACGATCTCGGCGCGGACTACATGGGCAAAACCTTCATCACCAGCGTCACCCGCCAGGGCGGCACCAACGGGCTCGACGGCACCCTGACCCTGCGCACCGCCTCCGCCACCGGCACCCAGGCCAGCACGGGCACCCAATCCTGGACGAGCGGTAGCAGCAGCACCCTCAACCTCGGGCGCAAGATGACCACCCAGGACCACTTCTACGGCGGCGAAATCCGCGAGGTTCTCGTCTTCGAGGGTGCCCTCTCCGAGGCCGACCTCCAGGCCATCGAGACCGACCTCGCCACCCGCCACGGTCTCCCCCTCGACAGCGACAACGACGGCCTCCCCGACGCATGGGAACGCACCCACGGCCTCGACCCCTACAACGCAGCCGACGCCACCTCCGACGCCGATGCCGACACCCTGACCGCCGCCCAGGAATACACCCTCGGCACCGACCCGAACAATGCCGATACCGACGGGGACTGGCTCGACGACGGATCGGAAATTGCTCTCGGCACCGATCCGCTGAACACCGACAGCGACGGCGACCAACTCGCCGACGGCGTCGAAACCGCCAACGGCCTCGATCCCACCGATCCCACCGACCTCACCCCGGAACTCCTCGCCGCCGAACTCTCCGCAACCCTCCACTTCGACTCCGATGAAGGCTTTGCCAACGGTGAACCCCTGCCGGATGACTGGCAGGTTCTCACTGGTGCGGTTTCTGTAGGCCCTCCTTGGGCACCCGATTCGAAATGGCGTTCCCTGCGCCTGAGTAAAAACGAGCCGACCACCGTCCGCTACCGCGCTCCGCTTGAGATCGCTGGGAAGCGCGAACTCATGCTGGCCTACGCGGCCCTGCCCGAGGTCATCGATCTGGCGCAACTGGCGGACATCCCCTTAGTTGTGGAAACCACCCAACTCGTCTTTATCGACGAAGGGGAGGGGACTGCCCGCCTCTTCGCCAGCGATGGCGAAAACGGCTGGACGCCTCTCGACCATACCGTAGCCCTCGACGAAGATGGCCAACCCACCACCTGGACCGAAATCGCCCTCTGGTTCGACTTCGAGGCCAAGGAATCCGCCATCTTCGCCGATGGACGCCTACTCGGGACCCTCCCCTTCATCAACCCAACTGGCCCCGTCTTCACCGGCTACGCCTGGACCTCCCTCGGTCAGGCCCAAAGCCACATCGACCACCTCCGCCTCTCCGACGGCTTTGTCGGAGCGGCCTGGCACTTCGACCTCGGCGACCACCTTCCCGTGGGCTGGAAGGTGGCCAACGGCTACGACTGGCGCATCCTCCTCGACCGGACGACCGACGAAGACGCCGATGGCCGCACCCTCTACGAAGAAATGCTCCGGGGCAGCGACCCACATACCGCCGACCCGGCAGCACCCGCCAACGGCCTCCTTCACCAGGTCTGGACCGACGCCCAGATCGCCGGGACCGAAGACTTCGACTTTGCCGGAGGCATGCCGCCTGCCGAGGACGGCTACCACACTGGCCCGCTCCTCTTTAACGCGCCCTTCGACGAAGAGGCCGATGGTGCCGAATACGGCCGCCGTCTCCGGGGCTACGTCACCGCTCCCGAGAGCGGCTGGTACACTTTCGCCGGTGTCTGGGACAAGTCGGGCGAGGTCTGGCTTTCCACCTCCTCCGACCCCTTTGGCAAACGCCGCATCGCCTACAGCGAGTCCTGGCTCTTCGACGAGGATTGGGAACGCTGGGCCGGACAACGGAGTCTCCCCGTCTATCTCGAAGCCGGGCAACCCTACTACCTCGAAATCCTCGGTCGCGGCGTCGTCTACAACGAACTCTACGGCCTGCGCTGGCAGCACGAGGACTGGCCCGCCCCCGAGGTCGTCCCCGAGACCGCTCTCACCCCCTTTGCATACGACTTTACCGACGACCTCGACGGCGACGGCCTCCCCGACGCCCTCGAAACCGCCGCCGGCCTCGACCCCGCCAACCCCTGGGCCGACCACGGCCCCTTCGGCGATCCCGACGGCGACGGTGCCGACAATCACGCAGAACTCGCCCGCCTCGGCGGCGATCCGCTCGTAGCCGAAGTCTTCGCCGCCCCGGCCCGCGAAGATCTCTTCGACGTCGCCAGTGCGACCGTCGCCGAAATCGCCGCGCCCTGGACCTCCGCCCCCATCGGTGAGGCTGCCCCCGGCGACGCCTTCCTCCTCGACGACGCGATCGCCCTCGTCGCCGAGGGCCGCAACTACGCCTACGGCAACGAATCCGCCCACTACATCAACCACCGCGGCGACCATGGGCAGGCCGTTACCCAGGAACTTTCCGGTGACTTCCGCCTCACCGCCCGCGTCGCCATCACCCACGCCGACGACGGCGCCGCCGTCGCCGGACTCCTCGCCGCCAACACCCTCGACGACAAGCCCGTCCGCGCAGCCCTCTTCGCCACCGCCGACGACCGCGTCATCCTCTCCACCCGCTCCCAGGAGGGCAAAGGAGCCTCGGGCATCGGCTCGGGCCGTTCCAGCGCACCCACCGAGGCCCACTGGTTGCGTCTCACCCGGAGTGGCACCGAGGTTCTCGCCGAGCGCTCCCCCGACGGCCAGACCTGGACCCTCCACGACACCGCCTCCGTCCCGCTCTCCGACACCGTCCAAGCCGGCCCCTTCGCCTCCTCCCAAAGCCCGACACGCCACGCAGCCGCCCTCTTCGAGCATCTCCAGATCGAGTTCGACTCCGATTCCGACGGCCTCTACGACCACGAAGAAGCCGCCCTCGGTACGGACCCGAATCTCGCTGACAGCGACGGAGACGGCTTTAGGGATTACCTTGAGGTTTTCATACTCGGAACCGATCCTCTACTGGCCGACATTGCCTCAATTTCAGAGACTGTCGCTTCCACTACAGGGAGCACTGCTGTCTCCATCAATGGAACTTGGCGCACCGACGGGGACTCCATTTTCTCATTGGACTATCGCGGATCACTGGAAGCCGTCATTACAGTGCCTGAGGCTGGTTACTACCGCCTTGATGTCATCGTTTCCGAGGCCAATTTCTACCGTGATTTTAGTGACTTTGAACTCGCCCTAAGCATGGACGGAATCTCGCTTGGTAATCAGTCCGGCACGGCCACCCCGAGCGATGCCGTCACCCTCAATTACTGGTTGCCCTGGACTGAAGCGGGAAACCGCAACATCGAGATCGACTGGGTGAATGTTGATCCAGGGTCTTCGCTCAAATTGGAATCGATCAAACTAACACGGATTGCCTTCGAAGATGCAAACCTGCAGGAAGCATGGAAGGATCAACGCCGTGAAAGCGAGCTGGGCGCATTCGAACACGCCGATTATATCTCACGCATCTCTCCCTGGAACCTTTACGGTCAGGCTCCTAACCTGAACTCAGTTTCGGCAGAGAATACCACATTGGACGAAAGCTTGGATGTTTACCCCGCGTTGACAGGTTCCTTTCATGTCGATGTCCCGCTTCAGCCCACGCCGGAGGTCACAGTAGTCACCATTTCAGCTCACGGAGGCCTGACCACTGAATCCGCCGCGATCCGCTGGGAGATTACACCCCTGAACGAATCAGCAGATGAAACGACTTACTTGCGCCCTTCTGACAGTCTGTTGTTTGGTTGGGTGGACTCGCAGGCAGGCGGAGCACCGAACGGTATATTTGTTGAGGTGTTCCATGTCTCGGAGTGGACCGATGAGCTGGCAGAATCTTCCGAACTGCTCACTTACTGGAGTTCCTCTGCTGCTGCTGCAGGAGAAGAGCAGTCATTGTCTTCCTTCCTCGCAGCTGGCCTGCCGCAGCCGTGGGATGCCGTTTTTGCCGAACGCTTCCAATACGGCTCGGGTGTTGAGTCCGCATTCAGCAACGCCAGTGAGCGTGAACATCAGAACTTCGCAAATGCCCCCCAAGCAGAACCTCTTAGACTTGATGCTTTTGGAATTCAGGGCGATGAAGTCGCTACCGTCAGCTTTGATGAAGTAGGGCGGTACATTGTCCTCGCCTCATGGCGAGACGCCGAAGGCGTGGCTTGGCAGAACGCTATCCCCGTCGAGGTCGTCTCCGCTGACCTCGGAGGCACCATCGCAACGACAACCGACTACACTAGGACATGGACTCCCCCGTCCCTCCCGGAAGCTATGATGCTCGAAAGCGATGCCAGCCTCTTTGTCCACGAGAATTCAAACAGCGACCCTCGTAGCTTCGAACTCTCAACTACTGCTACCCAGATGCAATATATTATCGCCCGTATTGGGGATGATGGTCCAATCGCAGCTCGCAATGCGGTTAGCCCGGTCGTCAACTACAGTAGAAACTTTGATGGAGGATTGAAAATACTGAATACTTTCGCCGACGGGGCGAGACTGGTCGAGTTCACCATCGCCCTTGGAGGCGAATTTACAGATGATCTTGAGGTTGTAATCTATCCGATTGCCGCAGGAGTTACTTTTGCTGACGGTTCTATTTTTAAAACCATCACCGCAGAGGATCTGGATGATCTTGGTCGATATCGGTATCGTATGGTTGTTCCAGTTGGTGTCGATACTTCGGCCTGCCACTTTCACCAAGTAATTCAAGGGGCTACTCCCATTGATTTAAGAATTTGACGAAAGGTGGCAATGAAGGCTGGAACTTGTTTCTTTATCTGCACTCCGCTGCTTCTATTCGCCCTTGCCGGAGCGAGCCGGGGCGATGTCGTGGAAGATTATATCCTGGGCACTGGTGCGGCAGCAGCCAGGTCGCCGGAGGTCCTTGTCCGCTTTCCTGAACGATTGAGCAAAACCCAGTTTGCCGCTTGTCTCGATTTTCTATCGAAAAACGTCGAGGGTGATTCGGCTCGTTACGATATTGTTCGCCAAAATGACTTGGCCGATTGGTTGATTAAAAAGCCGGATTACGCCGAGGAGACAATTCGAAAGATTCTCTCGGTTGTGGAAGATGACTCTCAGAATTTGCTGTGGAGGGAATACTGTCTTCAGAAGATTCCTCTAGCCTGGAGCCAGCCAGGGATTGACAGTTCCCTGCGCCAAGAGTGCCTGGCGGTCATGACCCGCTACATGAAAGATCCGAGGGCCTCATTTGCGGGCACGTCGTTGCTCGGTCTCTACCGCCTAATTTCTAGCGGAAGAATCACCTCCCAGACAATCGATTCGGAGACGGTGAAGGATGCAGCCTATCAGGTGTTCTCTAGCAGGACAGGAACGCCTGCCAATCGAATTGCGGCTTTGCATGTGGGGGCGGGTCTCGACGACCGTCGAGTCGTCGCTGAGGGTTTGCAAATTGTTCGCAATAGCGACTCGGCAAATCCCCACCTTTTGTCTGCGGCAATTTCGGCGACTCGGGATTATTTTGACCCGGAAGATGTTGCCCTTATGCAAACGCTTTTGAAACACCCGGACTACCGGGTCCGCAGTGCGGCAAGGGCCACAATTGATGACCTGAAACAAAAATGATCTCCTTAAATACCATGAATCGAATTAAACCATTAGTTCTTCCACTTTTGCTGGGCTTGCAGTCGCTCTCAATCGTGTATGCTGAAAACCCGGACTGTGACGGCACCAATTACTGCGAAAAGAAGTGTCCGGAACACGATGAATGTAAATGCGAAGCTGGTACCACAACTACGGGTTCGATCACCTTCGGGATGAGAATTGCTGGTTTCATTGACGGCGATACATATCGGGAATCCACCCTGAATTTTGTGCACCAGGAGCCGAGCGTGACAATGTTCACCCCCCAAGGCTTGAGTTACTTTTCGCCTGCGGCACTCTCGATTACTTCTGTCGAGGGAGATTTTTCTGCTTCGGAGGAGGTGAGGATTGTGGTTACGCACCGTGGCGGCAGGGGAGTTTCATATATTCTTCAGGATGGAAGTTCGACTGCTTATCCCGAAGATAATGGTTATGGCGGACTCTATGAACTCATCATGCTCGATGCGTCGGGCAATCCCACCGTCGATTCAGAACCCGCATTTATCAAGCATCTCAGTTTGGATGACGATTCCTTTGTGATGTTCGACTTCTCGTCAAAAAAGGCCCTTTCGCAGACTGACGCACAAGGTCGGATCTATGACTTCTCGGGAGTCGATGTGGTTCGCCAGTCTGGGGTTTTGCGTCAGATAAGGAACCAGACGGGGCTGGTGGATATTGTCAGTATCGATCCCGATTTTGAGTTTGAATTGCGGTTTTATCGGGACGATCAGGTCGATCCTGGCGGACCCGATTCCAATGGGCTTTATACTCTCCTGCCGAATGCGGCACCGTGGCAGGTGGTTACGATAAGGAACCCCGCATACGACGACCAGGATATCGACGAGACTTACATCACCCGAGTATGGGACGGTAGGACGACTGAGTGGCGGTTTCAATACTTCCCGGCCAGTGAAACTTGGGAGGCCCGAATTGGCGAGGGCACGGGAGCTTCGTTTGAGCTTCTCAGAGTCGAAGAATCGTCCCGCGTGGTGAGCCAGGATGGTGCGAGTGCCACCAAGATAAAGAAGGTGAAAACCCCGAGCGGCACTCTGCTTTCTGAGACGGTGAAGACGTTGAGCAACCTTGGTAGTGGCCAGCCGACCTTTACGACTTCGATTACCAAAGATCCCACCGGTGCAAACCTCGTCACCACCCACACCTACTACGAATCCGGCTCCAAATCCGGCGAACGCAAAGCGACCATCCAACCCGAGGGCAAATGGGTCGCTTACGACTACGATAGCCAAGACCGCCAAACCCTCCAGGTCGAGTCATGGAACGATGTCGCCTACAACGGTTCAGCCTCGATCTCCTCGCTGGCCGCCTCCGCCAAGGCCACCGAGTACGCTTACACCCCCGTCGATTCCCTCGACGACGGCACAGAACGCCCGGACTCCCCCCGCACCGAAACGGTCAAGATCGAGGGCGTCGTGACCGAGAAGACTTGGTACGCCTACTACCGCGATGCCAACGGGCTCTATTATGAGATCGAGGAACGGGCCACCACCCAGACCGCTGCTTACGGCGATGCCGACAACCTGCGTTCCGAAAAAATCTACTACGCCACGATTGCCGATGGCGAATCCGGCCTTCGCGCCGGTCGCCTCAAATCCGACCTCCGCGAGGACGGCTCCCTCACCACCTACGACTACACCGAAGACGTCGACGGCAACTTCCTCGTCACCGAGACAAGCGCCCACGCCGAAGCCCCCGGCGGCGTCGCTGGCAAAACCACCCGCAGGGTCAAAACCTACGACGACCTGGCCAATCTCATCCGCGAGGAAACCTACGTTTACGATGGCTCAGCCTTTCAAAGCGTGTTCTACGTGACGCACGATTACGATATCGACCGCAACCGTACCAAGACCCGCCGTTTCGATGGAATCCCGGCACCCGAGGGGAGGATCACATACGAAGCCGTTTACGAGCACGGCAAAGCCGTGACGGTGATCGACGCCACCGGGCGTCGGGTCGACATGGCTTACGACATCCTCGACCGCAAACAGTTCGAAATCATCGAGGGATCCGCCGCCGCCGGGGTGGGGGACATCACCAAGAGCTTCGGCTACTCTACCGCCGCCACCGGCTGCGGATGTACCGCCGCTGAGACCACGATCACCGATGCTTCCGGCACCCTCACCATGACCGAGATCGACGAGACCGACCGGGTCAAACGCCGTACCCGCACCGTCGATGTCAACGGCCTCGAGACGACCTACGAATATGCCGATGGCGGTCGCACCACAACCGTGACCCTCCCCGGCGGCGGCACCCGCATCACCGAGAACTACCTCGACGGTCGCGTCAAATCCGTCACCGGCACGGGCGTCATTGCCCAATACTTCACCTACGGCGTCAATTCCGACGGTTCCACCTGGACCCGCGTTGACACCGCCGATGGCTCCCAGCTCGGCGACGACGATATTTCCGACGCCCCCGATCTGCGCTGGACCAAATCTACCGCCGATGTAGCCGGGCACCGCATCACCGAAGAATCCCCCGCCTTCGACGGCACCGTCCTCACCGCCTCGTTCTCCTACGACTCCTACGGACGCATCTCCTCCCGCACACAGCCGGGGCAGGCCGATTCCCTTTACGAATACGATTCGGCGGGTGACATGGTCCTCAGCGGCCTCGATGTCGATGGTGACGGTCAACTCGTTCTCGCTTCCACCGACCGGATTTCCGCATCCAGCCGCTCCTGGCTCCTCGAAGACGGTTCCTGGTTCGATGTCTCCACTACAACCGTTTACCCGATCGACGATGATCCCACCGCCGTAACCATCTCGACAAACAAGAGCCGCCTGTCCGGTTTCTCGGGCGATGTCGTCTCCGAATCCATCCGAGTCGATATCGACGGGAAAAAGACCACAAGCACCACCGAGATCGACCCCGCCACCAAGACCGTGACCCGCTCCACCGACGTGCCCGGCTCGACAATCATTGCCGTTTCGACCACCATCAACGGCTACCTGAAATCCCAAAACTCCACGACGGTCGCCGCCGCCACCACCTACGGCTATGACGGTCTCGGCCGCCAGGTCTCCATGAAAGATCCTCGCCACGCAGCCTCATCGACCATCTCCTATCTCCCATCTTCCACCCAGGTCGCAACGCAAACCGACGCCGACGGAAACACCACCTCCTTTGCCTACGTCCCCAACGGCTCTCCCGGTGCCGGGCAGGTCTCCGAAATCACCGACGCCCTCGGCCAGAAGGGCTATTACGCTTACGATCTTCTCGGTCGTCAGACCCGCACCTGGGGCGAGACGGACTACCCGCAGGAATACGGCTACAACTCCTACGGGGAGCTGGCCACCCTCACCACTTGGCGCGATGCGACGGGCAGCATCGACTTCACCACCGCTATGTGGCCGAGTCCAACCGGGGGCGACGTTACGACCTGGATCTACCAGACCTCCACCGGCCTCCTCACCCGCAAGGAATACGCCGACACCAACGGCACCGATTACTCCTACGACAGTGCCAACCGCCTTTCCGTCCGTACCTGGGCACGCAACGGCGGCCTCGATACCACTTACAGCTACGACCCGGCCACGGGAGAGCTAACCAGCGTTGACTACGAGGGAGCCGATACCACCGACATCGTCTACACCTACGACCGCCTCGGACGGCAGACCACCGTCACCGACGCCACCGGCACCCGCAGTTTCGCCTACGACTCTTCCGACCTCCGGCTCACCGCCGAAAGTCTTCCCGGTGCGTTCTACGGACCGGTCACTCTCAACCGTTTCTACGAAGACGGCACCGAGACCAACGGCCTGCCGGGGCGCCCGGCGGGCTTCGTCCTCTCCGATGACGGCTGGACTGTCGCGCAGGCTACCTACGGCTATGACCCTTACGGTCGCCTCCTAACCGTCTCCGATGCGACCGACACTTTTACCTACGCCTACGAAACCGACAGCAATCTGCTTGCCTCCGTCACTGGCCCCGAGCATGCTGTCTCCTACGATTACAAAGATAACCGTGACCTCATGAAGAAAGTTGACAACAGAATTCCCGACTTGTCAGGAACTTCCGTTTCGGTTTCGAAGTTCACCTACCGCTATGATGGCATCGGGCGGAGAACGGATCGCGTGGACGAGGGCACCGCCTTCGCCCAAGACGCCTTGTTCGACTGGGACTACGATTCCAAGAGCCAGGTAATCGCCGCCGACCGCTACCTCGGCACCGATCCCGACAACCCCGGAACCCCCGTCGCAGCCGAAGCTGCCGCCTTCGACTATGACCAGATCGGCAACCGCCTCACCTCAAATTTCGGCACCTCCTCGCAGCGCACCTACACCGCCAACGCCCTCAACCAATACACCACTCTCACCAATCCACCACTCACCACTTCACCAACCCACGACGCCGACGGCAACCTGACCCATGACGGAGAGGAGTGGTGGTTCGAGTGGAACGGGGAAAACCGCCTCAAGAAAGCCCGTAACTACTCCGATCCCCTTAACCCGGCAAGCGGTTCCGTGCGCCTGACTTTCCGCTACGACCACCAGGGCCGCCGGGTGGCCAAAACCGTCGAAGAATACAACGACCAGCTAGCATCAATGCAGGTGGTCTCCGATGAGCGCTTCTCCTACGACGGCTGGAACCTGATAGCCGAATTCGACATTCAACCTTCATCCTTCACCCTTCATACTTCCTACCTCTGGGGCCAAGACCTCAGCGGATCCATGCAAGGAGCCGGTGGAGTAGGGGGCTTGCTCTCTGTAACGAAGAACCAGGAACCAGGAACGCCAAACTTCTACCCCACTTACGACGCCAACGGCAACGTCAGCGAATACCTCGACGAAACCGGGGCTGTCGCCGCCCACTACGAATACTCGCCCTTCGGGCGCATAATCGCCTCGACGGGCACCTCGGATGACTTCGCCTTCCGGTTCTCCACGAAATACCAGGACAATGAAACGGATCTCCTATATTACGGCTTCAGATATTATGTCCCCGAAACGGGGCGGTGGTTGAGCCGGGATCCTATTGGGGAACGCGGCGGGTTGAACCTGTATGCGTTCGTCGGGAACGACGGGGTGAATTGGGTCGATAGTTTTGGTTTGACCCCCAGAAACCCTATTGGACCTCCATCAAGGGATCCAATTCCTTCAAACACTCCTCCTCGGCCCGATGGGTATCCTGGATGGCCATCAACTTTCCGACATCATGGCAATTGGGGAGGTCCCGGATGGGCAAACGGAGGCTGGAACCTTGAAGACGGTCATTTGCCGAGTCCTGGAGACGCGGATTACGTTGAACCTGAAGGTGAGCGAGATGCCTGTTATGAGAAACATGATCGCTGTATCAACGTCTGCCCTGATTGTCCGGAAGACGATAGAAGTGATTGCATTGAAGATTGTGATCATGATTTGGCTGATTGTCTCTATGACTTGAATAATCCCTTACTTTGGCCGGAGGCATTTTTGTTTGATACACTTATTCCTTGGTTAGTTCACTAGAGTATCATGAGGGTTTTTATACTTTTGTGCGTAGTTGCATTTACGGGTTCTAGCTGCGTCAGCAATGAAGCAATGAACTCCGAAATCCGAGAGACGGTTCTTAAGCCGGGAGAGACTATAGAATTCCAGAATCCTAACGGAAGTGGCAAGATAGAGTACATCTCTGATCGAAAGCGCTATTTTAGTTTTAGTGAAGGCACTGAAAGAGTTGTGAAAATGAAAGTTCGAAAAAAGCGTTTTCGGGGAAAGCTAGGTCTTTATGACCCGGCCTCTCGTTGGTTTTTTGAGAGTTCAAAAGGTAAGCGTATTGTTGCTACAGAAGCGGAAATGAATTTTGAAAGCTTGGAAGAAGCACTTGAGTATTTGCATCAAGGAAGCGCCATTCAAAAGTGGGTTTATAATGACGAAGGTTACGTTGTAGGCTATTTTGAATCGCCAGAAAGAGACCAAATTAACATTGATCTCTATAGATATTATATTAACGGAAAACCAGCACTCAACATGCCGGGCTATGATAACAGCAAGGTGGTTTTAATGGCGGACAGCTGAATCTTGAATACGGGTCAGGGACACCAAAAAGCGAGGACACCAAAAAGACAGCAGGTCTTGATCTGTGACAATCCCCCCTCGGAAATCCCGATGAAAACCGGAACTCCAAGGCCGTATCGGACGCCCTTATGCCGCCCCGGCACCCCCGCCCCGTCCGCGC
>CAZWFJ010000108.1:0-14636 GCA_964633135.1 uncultured Puniceicoccaceae bacterium
GAGCATTGATAGGCCGAAAATAGTCGATTTAGAGAAAAAAACAGCTTAAGTCGGGTTAATTACGACTGCGCTGGCTTTACGGCAGCCGTCAATCAGTTCTACACGAAGGCCATTCATCCGTGATGGTTCTGTCCTTGCGACTTCCAAGACCGAGGGCATTGCCGTTTTCGTATGACCGCGCGACGAGCGTGCCGGGCCATGATTTTTTCGATCAAGTAATAGAGTCCCCCTTGCAAACCGAGATGGCGTGCCCTGTTCAGGGCGGACCACTTTCTCGCAAAGACATCTTTCTGCAGGTAGTTGTGTTCAGGAAACAATAAAGACAATCGGGCCAACTCGTATTCCGTGCGAAACGTATCGCGATAGAGTTCCCCCCAGGAGTGCGGCGGGGCATAGGCAACCTTGGCTTCAGGCACCCTGCGTATTCCCTCGGGGCCGAATCTATGGGCGATGACGCGAGAGTAATGGATGTCGTCCACCGTCGGTCCCGATTCGAGGTTCAAATGTCCGGGAGCGTGACTGTGAACATCGCA
Source organism: uncultured Puniceicoccaceae bacterium (assembly GCA_964633135.1). GTDB lineage: Bacteria > Verrucomicrobiota > Verrucomicrobiia > Opitutales > Puniceicoccaceae > Puniceicoccus. The sequence goes on from CAZWFJ010000108.1 coordinate 534, forward strand.
GGTTTCGGGACAGAATTCTTCCAGCCAACTCCTGAGAAGAAAGCAGCGTCCGTGAAGATGTCTCCGCAGGGGGAGACGCCGTTTCCTTGAGTAGAAATGCTGCTGCAGTCGCCCCAACAAACATCCCGTGTCAGGTTTGGCTTCCACCTCGGCATAGGTTGCAAAACTCTCCCTGCTTTCTTCCAAAGCGCGATGGAGCAGGAGAAAGATGCCCTCGCCGAACTCAATGTCGGCATCACAGAACAAGAGCGAACCTGAAAAATCCCTGGAACCGGCAACTGCACGGTGTGCATGAATTTTTCCGGGCTTCGAATGAATGGCGCGAAACGGCAGTGAAAAGGAATCGAGCGCGGCCGCCTGTTTCTTGACAAAACTCTCCGTCGCGGGGTCTGCGGCATTCAGACAAAAGATCACCTCGGTCTCTACCGATGAATCGAGCACTCGGGCCGCCCGTTCCAGTCGCCTGCAAAAATCCGTAAGGGATTCAGGTGGCTCGAAGCGGATCGCCACACCAATCGTGATTTGACTACCAATTGCACTCATCGAATTCGATTGACCCCGAACTGCTCCAGTTGGAAGCGGGCCGCAAAATGATCTATCGACCAAATCCCGACACGGAACCTTTCGTATGCATGCTTGGGCCGAATCATTCAGGGCGCAAGAAAGTACATCGGCATTTGTCGAAGGATTTGCCGGGGATTGGGTATTTGCCGACTTATGGTGCTTGCGAACCTGCCGGGTGTGACGGGCAGCCTCGGGCCATTGAGGGATAATGGAGGCGACGGCCCTTTCCGTAACTTCCCGGTTCGTCGAATGTTCGCTCCCGGAATTTCACCAAGAAACGGAATGCTCCCCGATTGACAATCCGAATGAGTCGATCTGATCCAATGGTGTATCCCGCAAGCTCATCGTTCCGCACTCCTTTCTATCCAAGCGTTCTCATATCCGCTGCACCAAATCTTTATCCGTTGCAAACCATTCATTAGTATTACGTTTAACTCTTTCTACGAATCGAGTCACTCGAGAAGATAATCATTTGAGATTTTCTCGAGCAAAACCTGGGGAGGGCGGAGGACAGCTTCTGTGTATCCACGGCGAAATTTCCAATTGCAGGGTTTCCATGCACGAGACGGGTTGAATCAAGGATGGTGAGTCTCGGTTCGAAAATAAGCACATTTTCTGTGCTTGACATTTTTTGTGCTACTAGAATCTTAGTTTTGCTGTGAAGAACTTGACCCTTAAAATCGATGAAAACCTATGGAAGGAAGCCCGGCACCGAGCGGTGGACGAAGGGCTTTCGGTCTCGGGATGGGTTGCCGATCTGATGAAATCGGCATTGAAGGAGCGGGAGTCCTTTGAGGAAAACCGTCGGGAGGCTTTGCGCGATCTCGACCAACCCCTTTCCCTCGGCGGTCAGGCCTTAACACGTGAAGATCTCCATGAACGCTGAACCCATGGTATTCCTCGATTCCAACATCCTCATTTATGCGCAGGATGGGGACGCGGGCCTTCGCCATGACACGGCGAGAGACCTCGTTGCTGCCTGCTGGAATGGAGGATACCGACCCTTTGTCAGCATACAGGTCCTGCAGGAATGCCATGTGAATCTTGTGAAGAAAGGGGTTTCTGTCGAGGAATCGCAAAAACGGGTCGGCCGGTATCTCCAATGGACCGTCATCGAAAACTCCCGCTCCCTTCTGCAAAAGGCCTTTGCGGTTCAAATCCGGTGGGGCTTTTCTTTCTGGGACTCCGGCATTGTTGCCGCAGCTTTGCGAGCGGGAGCAATGGAACTCTGGTCGGAAGACTTGCAGGACGGACAGGTCATCGAATCCCTCAAGATCCGCAATCCGCTCCTTTCCTGAGCCGAGGGGGTGTAACCAGAAGTGCAGGGACATCTTGGAAATTTGTGGGAGGGGGTTTACCCCCCGATTTCAGTGGCCTGAATGCGGCATCACCGCCCGAAATCGGGGCATAAAGCCCCTCCCACTCCCCGCAGTTCTGGTTACACCCGATCCGAGGCGAAACGGGGGTACGCCGTTGACGATTCAATCGGATTCTGATTCAATAATAGCAGCATGAATAAAGGATCCGTACTTACTTCGAGAAAGAAAAAGCAACCCGTGACCCCGCCCAAGCATTCGGTAAAGGCAGCGAGTTCCACGCAATTGTTGCGAAGCTTGAACTTCAGCGCAGCAGAGGAACAGAAACTACGGGAACGGTTACGGGAACGTAAACTGGTTAGCACCCCGTAAGCAATGGCTGCCACCTCCTCTTCTCGCGCCGTTGACAACACGCGAAAAGTCTTCCTCAACGTCCCCTACGAGGCAGAATACGAGGAAATTTTCATCGCATTCCTCAGCACCATCGTATGCTTGGGACGCGAACCAATCATAGTCGCGGAAGTTCCGGATGAGGGCGGAGGACGGCTTCCGCGCATCTTCGACGAACTTTCCAATTGTAGGGTTTCGATCCACGAAATGGGATGGATCAAGGATGGGGAACCTCGATTTAATATGCCATTCGAGCTGGGAATCGCGTGGGCCTTGCGCAAGACGAATCCGAGAACGAGGCACCATATCATTGTTTTTGAAGAAAAGAGTTTTCGTCTCAATCGAACTCTGAGTGACTGGAGCGGAAGTGACCCGAAAATTCATGGGGGTTCGGCGGAGAAAGCGATTGGGGGCTTGCTGGATGCACTTGCCCGAAAAAACGTGGAATTGACGGTCGAGAAAGTCATGGAAATCTACCGAAAAGGGTGCCTTCTCGCCAAGGAAATCAAGAAAGAAAATCACAGCGAAGATCTCTACTCGGCGCGAGCCTTTCGGAACCTCGTCGGCTCTCTCATCCTCATCGCAGAATCCGAAGGATATCTGCAGCAGAGAGCCTGACCCGACCCTCACATCTCCAACCCCTTGGCTTTCCCGATCTGGTTTCAGTAAAGGGTCCGTCCCGGCCGTCATCGACCGCCTCCCGCCGAGGGATTGATCTCCAGGGCCGAAAAAAAATAGATTTTCCGAATCGGCCTCTTGACACGGAATTCGTGTTTTCCTAAAATCATACCATGAAGAATATCACTGTCACCATGCCGGAAGAATTGGCCCGGGCCACGCGCAGGATGGCCGCAGCGGAAGATACGAGCATGTCCCGGTTTCTTTGTCGCCTGGTCGAGGAAAAGGTCAACCACGAGTCTGAATATCAGGCTGCGATGAATCGCTTCCTCAGTCGGAAGCGGGGTGGAATCCGTTCTGAAGGGGGACCCTTGCCCACTCGCGAATCGCTCTATGATCGCCATGCACTTCGTTGATTCCAATCTGTTGGTCTACCTCCATGACTCAAAGGAGCCGAAGAAACAACGGAGCGCGGAAGCCATCATGAAGACCCTATGGGAGCAGGCATCCGGTCGCCTCAGCTTTCAGGTCCTTCAAGAATTTTATATCACCGCAACCCGCAAACTCGAACCGGGACTGCCAGTGGAAACCGCCAGAAACGAGATTGGTGAGCTAATGACTTGGAAACCCCTCCAGCCGACAGCCACACTCTTTGATCGGGCATGGGAGGTCGAAGACCGTTGGCACTTTTCTTGGTGGGACAGCCTCATCGTCGCCGCCGCTCTCGCCCAGAATTGCCGCACTCTACTGACCGAAGACCTGCAACATGGCCAAGAACTTGAGGGTTTGCTTATCATCAATCCCTTCCTTCCCGAATTCCAAATCGAGTCTCTCCGCTAATTCGTCCGCGTCATCTGGTGAAGAAGAAGGAGGAGTCAGGTCCTTTCTGGCATGAGCATCGCCTGCCCTGAACTTGTCGAGGTGGCCGAGTGCAGCCGCCGAGAGAGGCCATCGTAACAATTTTCTGGACCATCCGGCCTTATCGGCTCGTCGGGACACTCGCCCTCCCATGAAACCAGTCACACCACACTCATACCTCCAACACCGTGGCTTTCCGTATCTGTTTCATGAACTCTTCACAGATCACGCCGAGCGTCTGGTCCGACGGCGATGGGACGGTCTCGAAATAGCCGTAGAATTCTCCGGAGGGCGCGGTTGCACCGTAACCAATGGATTCGGCCACGCCACCGTATCCGAGGGCGAGATGGCCTTCGTCCGCGAACTCCAGGTAGAAAAGCGCAACTTTGTGGCCTAGCTGCAACAAAAGAGCCGCAGCCAGGATAGCGTGATCCTCACAATCGCTCCCCTCTTCGGCCTCGACGAGGGTTTCGATGGGGTAATTCGCGTAGTCCTCGACTCCATGGGTCACTTCGTCGGACTCATAAACAATGGAGCGCACGAAAGCGACCACATGACTGGCTTCGTCCAGTACGGAGAGTCCGAACTCTTCCGATCGCTCCCGGAACCAACGGGCCAAAAAACACACGTCATAGGTGCGACCGTCCTGCACATATTTGGGATAATTGTCGTTGTGCCGCTCGATCGCTTGCGCCGCTTCATAATCTTCTTTCGAAAACTCGAATTTTTCCCGGAACCGGCTCTCCCTGCCACCCGCAGCTGGCACAAAGTTCCAGGCAAATGAAATCGGATAGACCTCTCGCTTCCACTCTTCCATCCCTTCCGGCAAATCTTTCGGCAAGGGGAGCGTTTTCTCCTCCAACGGTTCCGGGAGGGGACGCTTCCAGACGAGCAACTCGTCCTTGTGGAAGACATCGCCCAATCCTAGCAGGGTAGCTAGGAACAAGAAAAAAAACGGCAAAGGAAGCAGGCCTTGAAAAAAGAAAAAGAGAGTGCCTGCTCCCACAAGGATCAGCCCGACAAGATTGATCCAACGGCTGCCCCTCAAGTTGAGGTAGGGCTTCAAGCGTTTGAAATGTGCCTCGCGATACCCTTCGAAAAACTCATAGGCCCCCTTCGAAAGAGCGACGCCTAGAAAGATCAGGACATAGGCAGCGAGGTTGAAAATCCCGAGCCAGAGGTGCTCCTCAATCCACCAGTTCCCGATTTGCCCCGCCAAAAAGACCAACCCTACCTGCAGGGGTATGACAAAAAACAGCAAGGCATAGATGAGGGAGGTGAGCAGGATCATGACAGCCCCCCCTGTTCAGTGATTTGCGGCAACCCAGAAAGCGTGAGAAACTTCAGTGAAAGGGACATTCCTTTGGTGAACAGTGCCGAATCAACGCCTCGATGCCTTTGGCTTCCACGTGGGAGGGGCTTTACGCCCCGATCTCCCAGAAAAATGGGTGCATCCAGACTGCTCCTTTCGGGGCATAAAGCCCCTCCCACCGAGGGTTCAAAAGATCTTCCTTCAGGAGCCGTCGTAAAGGCCGCTTTGATCGTCCCCAAGCTCCTTTCGGGGCATAAAGCCCCTCCCACCGATGGTACTCCCACGGATGGCACTTCCACGGATGGCACTGTGGAGCGGCCCATGGCCCCTTCCACGAAAACTTCCTGGAAGATCTGCATCTTACTCGACCCCTCCTTTCTCAATCGGCACTGCGCATACGCCGAACAATCCGGAGCGGGCCGCCGGGTCATCCCGCACCTCCGTGGTATCGTGCGCGCCGAGATACTCTTTCCACCTTTCCCCGGCAAAGAGGAGGACCTGGCCATCCACCTCGCGCTCCCTGTCACCGATCAAAATGCAGCGGGCGTTCCGAACCGTCTGCTTCACGAGTCTGCCCCGGGCCGCCTTATCCATTCCGCACTCTTCCACGACATCATCGATCGGAATACCCGACGAAACTTTTTCAAGAGCCTGTCCCACCGAGTCCGACGCCGTCTCGAACCACACATCGGGATCCAGCGTAAACGGCTCTCTCGCCATGCGTTCCAGAAATCCGTCCTCGGCCAAACGAATGGCCTCACCGAGTCGGGGCCGGAGAACCGCCCCCAATGCCTTGACGGGAAACCGCGGATCCTCCTCGCGGCCTTCGGATTCCTCGAAAAGCTTGTCGCCGCACTCCGACAAAGTCCGCCGCAGCGAGGTCAAATCCTCCTCCTTTTCCTTTAGTTGGTCGGAGACCCGCTCGCACTCCTCGCGAACCGACCGACATACGGCATCTGCAACCGCGCCCGCCGCTCCGGCCCGGATATCCCTCAGGGTAACTTCCTCGAGACGAAAGGTGCCCAAGCGAAACCAGACATATTGCCCCACCAGACCCAGGGCCATGAGGCCCCACGCGCCTCCCATCAACGATCCAGCCAGCACCCGTTTTCCGTAGTCCATCGAGAAAAATGCGGCCCCTTCCCACAAGAAGGACCCCAGGAAGAGCCAACCGCACCCGACCCCCACCAACGCCAGCCTCAGAAAGGCTGATCGCAAGTCCGGCACCCCCATCACACGCCGTCGAAGCCCGTCTAGGTTCTCTCTCAGGCTCCGCATTCCGAAACAGAACTCCCTCCGAATCGTGCCCAATGACCCGAGGGCGTTCCTCCATGACCGCAATCTGGATTCCACCGCGCTGAGAACGCCCCTCTCGGCGGCCTCACCGTGAAAGGGGTTCAGATATCCGTCGGTCTCCTCTGCCGTGTCGGCGAACTGTCGCCGGACTTGTCGATCCGCCCAAGCGGCGGCGTGACCGGAGGAAAAGGCTGCCACGGTTTCTCCCGTTTCCGCGATTCGACCGATTCGGCGACCCCAGTCGTCACCCCTTTGCAATGGGGCGAAGTCCTCGATCATTTTCAACCAGACCGGTTCGGATGCGGCATCCAGGCGAACATGAGGTTCTCCCGTATCCTCGGAAATCACACGGTAACCGCGATCCGGGACCACCTTGCGCACGAGATCCGCGATTTCGGGAACCGGGGGAGGCGGCACCTTGGAAGGCACTGCCCACGCATCCAGCAACCCCTTATACACATTCTCTCCAAATTCCGGCCAGACGCCCTTCCAGTCGGGACCGACACAGCCCAGACCGAGCGCAAAAGCATTTCCCTGACCTTCGAGGGAAAAACCGGCATGGGGGTCGAGATCCCGCAATCGGTGACACCGCAACCACCCGGAGCATAGATAATAAGCCAATACCGCAGCCGTCTGGTCCATCCCGGGGGCAAGCTTGTGATCCGGATCGATCGTAAAAGTGATTCCGGAAGCATTTCCGGCAGCTGAACTCGAAGAATCCTTCTCGCTCGGACTCCGCAACACCTCAATCGGAAGAAGATCCCCATAGACCTTCCGATTCGCCTCGTTGGGACTATCCAGGGAGCCGTACCACCCGGGTTGGTTGCCCCAGATCTCATGCGGATGGATTCGAACCGCCAGATCCGGAGAATGGAGAATCTCTGCAGCCCTCTCGGGAGAGTCGACTTCAATCAGAAGTGAGCCATAACCGAGTTCCTCGAACAGCCGCTCAACGGCCGCAGCCACCAAGCGCCCGAAATCGCTTTCCGGAGTCTGGATGAAGAACGGGACCGCCGGGGCCGATTCCTCGAAAAGGCTATCACCCGTTGCGCTGGTATCATTCGACGGCATCGGCCAGTTCCCGCACTGCCTGATAAACCCTCTTCAAAGCATCCCTACGATCAGACTGGGTTTTCGAGCGTCCGATCATCGGATCGAGGATTTCCTCGGCAAACTGTTGGAGCAAGGACCCGGCCTCACGCCTTCCGATCCGGTTGACAAAGTCTTCCCATAGATCGTCGATCACGCCGACAAATCCGGCGAACTCCGAGTCCGACAATGCCTCGAGCGCTCCTTCCAGACTATTGTCGAGACGGTGCTCGGCAGTCGGTCGAAGCTGCGATTTGGGAGGTTCGGCAACCAATCCGTTTTCATGGGCGACGACTGCAAAGCGACTCCGCTCCTTCGAGAAGACCACCCATTGATAGCTCGGCTGATCGCTTCCCCGGTCCATCCCCACTAGATTCACATAGTAGTTGCTGCCCCGTTGATGCACGGCTTCCAAGAACAACCCCAGACCAAAGAGGCGGTATTTGTGATCTTCTTTGTCCATCCGGGGGTCGAGGCTCGGTAAATCCCGGTGATCCACATCCGTATGGTAAATCCATGGATTCTTGGCATAATGCCCGTAAAACTCGTCAAACCGCTTCAGGTCGGAAATCTTGAAACCGACCACCGTCGTCAGACAGCAGATCGTCCCGGTGTCGGAGTCGAGCATGTGGAACCGCGTCTCGTTCTCCCCGAACTTCGGGAAGTGATCGCTCAGGGCCTTCTGCTGCGTGACTGCGGAAACGCCGAGAACATATTTCTGGGGAGTCAGGTCTTCGATATCGGGAGCTTCACTTTTCAGGGCTATGAGAGGCTTGGCGGCTTCGTCGATCCCCCGCAGATGGAACTTAAGATGCTTTTTTCCTTCCCCAGTGGCCTCCGCAACGAGATCACGGGCACTGAGCGCCTTGACCATCGACTGAAAGGTCGGGAGAAAAAGGGCCTTCAAGACACCCTTTGCCGTCAACTGGGCCGCAGGGACCTCCCGGATCTCCTGCTCGTATCCTTCGATCCACTCGGCCATTTGCTTCCCGTCCATCGCACTGCGAACAAAGAGACCCTTGGTCACGGCTTTGGAGAGTTGCTCCGCATACGATTGGAATACGAACCGCTGCCCTCTCAGTTCATCCAAGACACCCAGACAACGGGTTTCCAGCGCCCGAACGAGGTCGATGACCCGGGAGGACAGAGGCGTTGCCTTCCCCAGAAAATACTGATCGAGCAGATTCGAGATGTGAACGACTACCTCGGAGCGATACTGCTTGCGCTTCCCCCAATCGAGGAAGAAATCCAGTTTATGAATGCGATCTTCGAGATAACGCAGTGATTGTTCTCCTTCACGAATCTGCTTTCCGACGGTATCGAGTTTCGCGTAAAGATCGGCATTCCATTCCTGGAGTGTTGCAATCAACCGGGAAAAATACTCCCGTACAACAGCGTGATTTCCGGCAATCAAATCGAGGCAACGAGATTCAAAAACCTGCCGAAACTTCTCCAGCGATTCGTTGACGACTTCCTCGCAACTCGAATCATAAGAGGGAAGCGACCCTTCCAGATCGGAGAGCACGGACCGAATGGTGCCGATCAATTCATCGTCGGAGGCAAACCGCAGCTTCTTCCACTGGCTTTCGGTCTGGAGAGCATCCGCTTCGGGCACCTGGATCTTATCAAAGAGATCGCGAAAACTCGCCCCTCCGTTCAACGAAAGGGCTCCCAGGGTCTGGCCCATCTCCTTCTTTGCCTGTGATACTCCCCCCTTGGCCGGTTTCATGACCCCGGACAGATAATTCGAGGCGGCCGTGTAGATGCCGACCTTCGCAATTTCCAGGACAGGAACTCTCAAGGCACTAATTCCAAAGGACCGATAGACAGCTCCGTGCTCCCCTTCATAGTTTGTCTCGGGAGAGTAGTTGACCTGGCCGGATAACTCGGACGCACCCACGCGGTTCTCCAAAAAATTGTAGAGGAAAAATCCGGAAGCATTCGTCATCTCGTCCCACTCGTCAACCGGTGCGCCCCCTTTCACTCCGCTGTCCCCTTCCAAAAGGAACACACTCGTAGCGAGGCTTTCCTTGCTGGAATCCCATTCATGGGTATCCATCGGCCCGAATCGGAAGACGCGACTCGCTCCCGGACGCTGGAGGGCATTCAACTCTCTCAGAACACCGATGGAGTTGCCCCGGGTAAAACCTTTCTCACTCCGCGCGTCATGCAGTTTTTTATCAAGAGCCATTCCGGGAAGGAGACCCACCAGGGTAATCTGGTCGACCGGTTCCTCAAAGATCGTCCGCAATAGTCCCAGCATCTCCATGAGGATCCCCGCTCCCGTGCCGCCCGCGAAGGAGGAGACCACGAAGATGCGCGTACAGTCATCCATTTTGAATCCTCGATGGATCGTTCCCAACTCGGACCGTAGGCCGCGAAGTTCTTCGTAGATCTTCGTCAATCGGCCGCGGACATTCGCACCCCCGGTTACATTCGCAGCAAACATCAAACGACCAGCGCGGCGACGCTGGCCGCATCCGGCACCCGCCTGAATTTTCTGCCGAATCTCCGATTGGATCGAGGTTTCGGGTCCATTCTCTTCCAGCAGGTCGGATAACCACTGGTAATCGGAATCCCCTGCATTGAACCGATCCAGCCAGGTAATGGCTCTCTTGACATCCAGCAGACACAGTTCCGAATCATCCAGAGGAGGCATCTCGAACTTGTCATTCTCGGACTTGTCGCTATCGACCCCCAAAAGCCGCACCTTCGAATGGGAGCCGAGATACCCCTTCAATCGACGCACCACCCGGCAACCCGTGCCTCCAAGACCGACCACCAGAGTGGGCGTAAAGGTTCCTTTCGGGGGAAGCGGACGGAAATCTCCGCCATCCAGACTGTGTAGAAACTCGTTAATCAATTCGTCTTCTTTCATGGGATGATTGGTTTATTCTCTTGGATCTCGGACAGATGTTTAATTCAGCTTAGGCGGTCACCGGGGAAAATATTTGAACTTCGCGCCATCGATCTCGAACTCTTTGGGACCCTCGAGTTGCTCGATCTTCACGCCATTGCGCAGAAGCTGCATTCCGCCCTTGTTTTCGATCGTGTGCGGCAGTCGCTGTTCCCATCCGGCCAGTTCAAGGGATGAAAACTCGAAACGCTTTCCTCCCAACTCAACGATCTCACTTTCATTGCCATAACTGTAGCGGAGCCGACCTTTGATCGGTTTGGGTGAAACCTTCTTCAGAATGATCAAAAGGATGATCAGCAGTATCCCGCCCCCGATCGCCCACTTCACCCAGCCCGGAAGCGGCTGAGTGGCGACAATGACCATTGGCTCTGCCGAGACCGAAGTCTCTCCCTCCGCATTCGTCACGCGGAGTCGCACCGTGTATTCGCCCGGCGATTCGTAAACGTGGATGGGGTTCCGGTCCGTCTGGTAATCGGGCTTGGATCCATCCCCAAAATCCCATTGCCAGCCGACGGGGTACCCCTCCGTTTGATCGGTAAAACGCACTTCCAGTGGCGCGTTTCCTTTTTCCGCAGACGCTTCGAATTCCACCCGGAGCAAAGGCCTTTCCTCGACAACCACCTTTACCGGGAACCGTACTTCATCGGCAGCGGGCACCGAAACGAAACGCTCTACGAGAAACTCGCCGGCCTCTTCGAAAATGTAGTCCGTCGCAAACGCATCCGAGATCTCTTCGCCTTCCACAATCCATCGAAATTGGGCTGAGCCCGCGTCCTCTCCTGCCGGCACAAACCTCACGGTGTCACCGGCTGTGATGCGACCCACCGGTTCGACGGTAAAGGCGACGCTCGGAATCTCGGGAGCGCGGACATACACGTTTTCAGAATCGTTCGAAACCCCTCCTCGGTCTTTCACCGTCAAACGCACGCCCTGCAATCCGGTTTTTCCCGGCGTCCAAACCACCGTCGACCCCGTAAGCTCTTTCCCGGCACCCACCCGCCATTCGAATTCGACCGGTTGCGTGAAGGAACTTTCTTCCGCCGAAAGTTGAAAGGATTCGCCGATAGCGACCTCTGCGTTTGCCGGATCGATGGACATCCGAGCCACCGGCTTGACGGGGATCACCTCAAATGATTTCGAGACCGGGATTTCCTGTCCATCCCGCTCCACGGAGAGTACCACCTCCAGCTCATCTCCACTGCCCACCGGTATCCGAACCGTATCGCCGGTTCCGGTCCAATCCTCACCGGCCTTCCAGGAGATCCGCTCGGGCGAACCCGTCCCGGTGAAGCGGAAAACCACCTCGGATCCCGCTCGAAAAGGTTCTTCGGACAATGGTTCGAAGTCGGCCTGCAACGGAACACTAGGCTGAATCCGAATCTCGTTTGGCTTCTCGACTAAATCGCTCCCGCCCGGTCCGGTGACTTCGAGAGAAACCGTGTAGGTGTCGACGGCATCATAGCTGTGGGTTGGTGAAAATTCGGTGCTTTCCGCACCATCGCCAAATTTCCAAAGAACCTCCGTGATGGTTCCTCCCCCTCGAATCGATTCGGCAATGAAGCGAACTTCATCCCCAACTCCGGCCACCTTGGGAAACACCTCGAAGTCCGCCTTGGGCGGGATCGCCAGCGAAAAGCCCTCGTCCGGGTTGGCCACATCCTGTCTCACCCATCCTTCCGGAATCGGCGTCTTGGGATCGTAACCCAGCGTGAAAACAGTCATCAGACTATTCGGTTGTTGCTTCCGGATCGCTCCTGCCAACTCCCCGAGATCCTCCCAACTCCGGTAATTCTGACTCCGATCATCGGTATTCTCCCCATCGGAAAGCACCACCAAACGAATGGTTTCGAACTCTCCGGCATCCCGGTTGATCTCCTCCAGAGCCGCACCGACCGTATCGAAGAGATCGGTCTGCTCCCCATCCCTACCCTTGCGACGCAGTTCGCCGAAGTAATTGTTGAAGGTTTTCTCGAAGTGACCCTGAAACTCCGCTTTGGCCCTTAGGTCGAGGGACTCCCACCTTTCATAACCCAGAGCTTCGTTGCCGAAAAAGACCACCCGCAGCTCCGTGGATTCCGGCAGGGTGTTGATCTCATCGGACACCGCCCTCTCGATGGGAGCATCCAAGTCGCTCCCCATGATCGATCCGGATCGGTCCACAACCAGATAATAGAGATCCGTCGCTGTAACGGAACCAGCAATCCCGAGCATCGCCACCGCAACCAGCAGCATGCGCAGTCGCGGGTATAACCGGTGGGGAAACAAAAAGCGGACAGCCGACAAAAACGCTCGATTCACAATTATTTGATTGTTCCGCAAACAGGTTGTCGGTGGCAAGGACAAAGCCTGCTCATTCTTCAAAATTTCTGAGTCCATACTTTCACTCGCCCTTGGACATCTGTCCGGCCTCGAACGGCTGAACGATGACCCCGCGAGGGCAAAGCTTAAACCATGCCCCACAGTGGGTGGGTTACATAAGCGCCCACCGGAGCAGACTTCACAGCTTTCCGTATTCTCGCGACCTTCCGCGTCGACGCCACCCCTTGGCCCGCGAAAATTCGGCAATGACACCGAGCCGAAAAGACGAGACACTGAATCCATCATTTTCATTTAACCCATAGCAATCCTCTCCCATGGGATACGACATCTCCTTCAACGGCGCGGTCCGCGTTCAAAACTCAACCGCACTCTGTAACGCGCTGATGCGATTCGGCAGGGAGGTCGACATGGAGGTGGTGCCGGTACATTGGGTTCTCACCGAAAAGGTTTCGTCGTTCCGAATGAGGTTCCCGGATGAAGCCGAATGGGTTCCCAACCGGCATCCCATCCGCCGCGAATGGCGTGTGGCGAAACAGGATGGTAGTGAGAACCTGCAGTGCCAATGGTTGGAGAGCGCGGTTGAGAAAGAGACGGTCCAAGGTGTGGTCTTCCTGCACCCCTATGAAGATTGGGTCATCACTTGGAATACGACACTGCATGGTCGGCTCGCTCGCTATTCGATGCCGGAGAAATCGGACCGTCTTTTTCAATGCCAGACATTCCTAGAATCCGACGAGAGAGGCTCATTCAATCCCCCCTTCCAAGAATTCCCCTCTCCCCTCTTTCTTCCCCGGGTCAACGAAGGCGAATGCAACATCCATCTGCCCTGGAGGAAGTCCGACGCGATGATTGCCTTCGAGATGCTCCGCCAGGTTCAGCGTTATTGTCAGCCTGACTTTTGCGTCGAGGACGAATTCGAGATCTGGACAAAGGGCCCCGAAAACTGGCGGAATCCTCTATCCTCTTGGACCCGGAAATTGGACGGAACCCCGGCGCATCCCGACCCTCACGATCTTGCGTAATGAGTTCGGCACGGCTCGCAAACTCGCCTCCCGAGATGAGTCTGAGCCGTTGGAAATTTTGAAAAAAACCCTTGCTTTTTCAAATCTTCCCAAGCATCTTCGTTTCGTGTTCGAATTCGATTCGCATAAATCGGAATCCAATCAGTCAAAGCATGGAATCGATTTCATTGAGGCACAGGGACTCTGGACGGATCCGAGGCGAATCGAGGTGGACGCCCAGTCGCACGGAGAACCCCGTGCGGCAATCATCGCCAAAGTGCGGAGAAAAATTTGGTTCGGCGTCTACACGATGAGAGCGGAAAAAATCAGAATCATCAGCGTGCGACGAGCACGGAAGAAGGAGGAAAATTGAGCCGGCCCCGTAATGTTGGACAGGTTGCTTCACCCGACTAAGGTAAAGCA
>CAZWFJ010000109.1:0-14602 GCA_964633135.1 uncultured Puniceicoccaceae bacterium
CCTTCTCCACATCTCCAAACAAAACCTCCCCATTCACCGTCCGGCTCATCAGGTGGTAGTATGCAAGGTTATCCGATAACTTTTTTCGTTTTTTAGCCATGCCAATATTTCCCTAAGAAAATCTCCAAGTCCGTCAAGAACATTAGGACGGTTCTATAAAACATTCAAGAATTTGCTCCGATATAGTTCTGTTGCTAGATCGTTATCCGATCAGCGGAACATGAGAATCGGGATGCGGCAGGTTCTGACCATCATGGTTGTGGTGCTGCCTATGATGAACTGCCGGATACGGGAATGTCCGTAGGCTCCCATGATTAGGAGGTTTGTACCGTGTTGGGAAATGAACCGGGCAAAAACCTCCTCCGGGTGCCCCTCTTGGTGAAATTCGGCAGCACGCAGTCCATTTCCCTGGAGGCGGGTGCGAGCGGCTAGCAGGTCTTCTTTGATATTCGGGTGCGGTCGTCCCACGGCGAGGAGATTGATTTCGACCTCTCGGAAGAGAGGAGAATCGAGCATGAAATCTACGGCTTTGCGGCAGCTGGGACCGCCATCAAAGGCAACCAGGACACGTTGAATTGGCTGGAAAGCGCGTGCGGCCACCAAGACTGGATGGTGACAGGAGCGGATCACCCGCTCGACATTGGCACCCAAGTGTAGTTTCTCGAAGTTGGCGGCCTCGCCCCTCTTGCCAATAACAACGATATCGGCTTTGGCATCGAACTCCTCGATAGACTCAACCAAGTGCCCGTGTACCGCCTCGACCGAAAAATCATTGCAACCCGATTCCCGCAGGTGGTTCCTGGCCGCATCAAGAATGGCCGTGGCCTTTGCCTGGGCCGCCCGCCCGTGTGCTTCTTCGAGCTTCACCAGTTCCTCCTTCAAGTTTTGGCGGGCATCGAGGCCGATGCTGCCGCTAAAATTGTGGAGGGCACCGGGATCATGCCGGGGATCGATCATGTGGAGGACATGGATCTTTGACCCTAGCCGATGGGCGGCCCACGAGGCGTGATCGTAAACGCTTTCGGCGTAGATGGACCCGTCGGTGCAGGCAAGAATAGTGGATTCCGATTTCATGGCTTCGAGTGGGGTTTAATGAGGGTGAATCAATGGCCGCCCAATTCGTTTGCGGCATCGGGCTTGTCGTGTTTGGCGATTTTCAATACAAGGGTCTTGCTGGCTTCGTTCAAGCCAAAGACCTCCACCTCTGTGCCCTCCCTCCGAAACTTCAGGACGACCCGATCCAGGGCGTGAATGGCCGAAAGGTCCCAGAAGTGTGCCTCCGAGACGTCAATCCGAACATACCTGACAACCTCGCGAAAATCAAAGGCATCGGCAAACTTGCTGGCGGAGACGAAAAAGAGCTGTCCGCGAACGAAGTAGGTTCGCCTCTGGCCATCCTCCGAGGCCTCCGAATCGATCGTGAGCAACCGTGACACTTTGAAGGCAAAAAAGAGCGCACTCAGCAATACGCCAACTCCGACCCCGAGGGCCAGGTTGTGGGTAAAAACGACGGTGCCGACCGTTGAGATCATGACAATGGTCGAAGTCCGGTGATTGACCTTGATATCCTGGATTGATCGCCAGCTGAATGTTCCGATCGAGACCATGATCATCACGGCGACCAATGCGGCCATAGGAATCCGGGCCACCCAGTCTCCCAGAACGACAACCAGAATGAGGAGAAAGACACCGGCAGCGAAGGAGGAGAGCCGCCCTCGCCCGCCCGACTGAACATTAATGACCGATTGCCCGATCATGGCACAACTCGCCATTCCCCCAAAGAGACCGCATCCGATATTGGCGATCCCCTGGCCGGTACATTCCCTGTTCTTGTCACTGTCGGTATCGGTCAAATCATCGACGATGGTCTGCGTCATAAGCGATTCGAGCAGGCCCACAATTGCCAATGGCAGCGAATAAGGCAGAATGATCATCAAGGTCTCCCAATTCAGCGGAATATCAGGGAAAAAAAAGACCGGCATAGTAGACGGAAGTTCGCCCATATCGCCGACTGTCCGCAACGTGTCGCCGAGGCCGAAGGCGATGGAGACCACGGTCAACACGAAGATGCAGACCAGCGGCGAGGGCACCACCTTGGTCAGGCGGGGCAAGCCGTAAATGATTCCCAGCCCAGCCGCGACCATGGCATACATCAGCCAGCCCTGGCCTTTAAACTCGGGAAGTTGGGCCATAAAGATCAGGATTGCGAGGGCGTTGACAAATCCGGTGACCACTGATCGCGAGACAAAGCACATGAGATTTCCCAGGCGCAGGGCACCTGCGCCGATCTGGAGGACACCGGTGAGCACTGTTGCCGCCAAAAGGTATTCGAGTCCGTGTTCCTTTACCAGAGTGATCATCAGGAGAGCCATCGCTGCGGTAGCGGCCGAGATCATTCCCGGGCGCCCCCCGACAAAGGAGATGATCACGGCCATGCAGAAGGATGCGTAAAGGCCAACCTTTGGATCAACCCCGGCGATTATGGAAAAGGCGATCGCCTCGGGAATAAGAGCCAGCGCCACCACAGCCCCTGCGATCAGGTCACTGCGGGGGTTCTGGAACCACTCTTGGAAATATCGTTTGGCGAACATGAATAGTGTTTGTCTTGAATCAGAGATGCCGCATGGCACAAAAAAGAAATCCCGCCATTCGGCGGGTTAGCGGAGAATCCGCACCTTAGAAAAAGCCCCTATTCTACAGGGTCCTTCATCCCAACGCTCCCACAGGGAGCGGCCACCTTAAGGCGGAAATGAATCAGTGCGCTTCATAAAACCTTTGGATTACTCCTCTTTATCGAATCCATTGCAAGAACTTCTTGCGAAAAAGGCCCTCCATGCCACGGTCTTTTTATTTGTCCTCGGGATGCCGCATAAAAAGACATCTCAGATCTAAAATTTGAGATTTGAGATGAAATGCTGCCCATCAAAGACTTTTGAATCTAAATACCATGCTCTCCATGCAGTATCGTCCGTTAGCGAGAGACCGTTGGCCGGAGAAATTGTCGGTCGTTCAAGTGCCGAAAAGGCGATCCCCGAAATCGCCTAGTCCGGGGCGGATGTATTGGTTTTCATCCAGTTCGCGATCGATTGAGGCCGTGACGATCCTGACTTGCGGGTGTCGGGAGCGCACCTGCTCGATCCCCTCGGGAGCGGAGAGAATCGAGACGAGGACACAACTGGCGCATCCTCTCTTCCGCAACACATCCAAAGCACGGCAGGCCGATCCTCCGGTGGCCAGCATTGGATCGATCAGAAAGGTGCAGGCACCCTTCAGGCTCGGCAACTTGCAGTAATACTCGCTGGCCCTCGCGGTGTTCTCGTCTCTCTCGATGCCGATGTAACCAACGCTCGCATCTGGATAAAGCTGCAAGAAGGAGGAGAGCATGCCCAAGCCAGCGCGCAAGATTGGCACAACCACGACCGGAGTTCCGATCCGAGAGACTTTCGCTGGCTCGAGCGGGGTGTCGACAAGGCAGTCCTCGCGGGGAAGGGATTGCATCGCCCGCAGGGCCAGGGCGAAGGATATACGGTCGCAGAGCGAACGGTACTCCACCTTGCCTGTGGACCGCTCGCGCAAGCGCCCCAGGAGATCCTCCACTAGGGGATGATCGATACAGGTCACCTCATTCACAGCAGATTCTTCTCCACCTTTCTCCGCAGTGCTTTGGCGATCCGCTCCCGCTGTATCCCGTACCCTCCGACAAATCCCGGCATACGGGCCAGCCAATCGTACACGCACTCGGCCTGTTCGGGCGGAAGAACCGGTTTGCGCTTGCAGACGATACTAAAAGCCTCAACGATACGATTGGCGATCTCCTCCATCATGCCGTGGGTGCGTTGGCTGCTCATTCCCGTTTTGAGAAAATCCTCCGGCCCCTCGCCCTCCTCCGGGCGATGAGCATTTTGGTAAAGGCTCATCGAGTCCAGCAGCAGTACCTCGGTTCGCGGGTAGTAGCTCGCCATAAGGTTCCAGGGATAAATCTCCTGATCCCCTTTAGCGCGAAAATCGGTGCGAATGACGACCGAGGGGATGTCAGCGAACTTGGCAAACATGTATTCGACCACAGTTCCGGAATCCAGTTCCGGCCCGTCGAAATGAAACAGCGCGAGATCGCAATCCAGGAGGCAGAGGATATCGTTGTCGCGAATGCTGTGCGCGGTGGTCTCCCGCTGCTCCAGATTTTGGGGCAGCACGGGCACTAGCTTTCGCTGCGAAGCCTGATAGATGGCCTCGGCGAGGAGGGCGTTCCCGGCCAGGTGTTTCGAGTCAAAAAGATCTCCGGCGAAGTAAAAGGATTTGGTGTCAGTCATAGGAGTGTTCGCGATTTACGATTCAAAATGGAATTTTTCCCGAAACTAGAGAGTTACTCGCCGGGATGGCAACCGTTCACTCCGCCGACTGTTTCCAGTATTCGGGAAGCCTCCTGCACATCCTTGTCCCCCCGACCGCTCAGATTGATGCAAAGAATATCGTCGCGATTCATTTCCGGGGCGCGACGGATGGCATAAGCGAGGCCGTGCGAGGATTCGAGGGCGGGAATGATCCCCTCCCGGTGGCTGAGCAGCCGAAAGGCATCCAGGCACTCTTCGTCGCTCGCGCTGGCGTAATCGATTCGCCCCAGGGCACGGTAGTAAGCGTGCTCGGGACCCACTGCCGCGTAGTCGAGTCCGGCGGAAACGGAATGGGTCTTTTCGATCTGCCCGTCCGGGTTCTGGAGCAGCCAAGTTTTGGAGCCCTGCAACACGCCTACCCGGCCACCGGCGAATCGAGCGGCATGCTCCCCTGGCTGGATGCCGCGCCCCCCGGCCTCGACTCCCACCAAGCGCACTTTTTCGTCCCTGAGAAACTCAAAAAAGAACCCGATGGCGTTGCTCCCCCCTCCCACGCAGGCCGCCATCTCGTCGGGAAGGCGGCCCTCACGTTCCAAAATCTGCTCCCGGGTCTCACGTCCGATCACCCGGTGAAAATCGCGGACCATCATGGGGTACGGATGCGCGCCCAGTGCCGAGCCCAATACATAATGGGTGTTTCTGGAATCGGCCACCCAGTCCCGCATCGCCTCGTTCACGGCGTCCTTCAGCGTCTTTTGTCCGGCGCTAACGCCCCGCACCTCTGCCCCGTGCAGTCGCATCCGGTAGACATTCAGTGCCTGTCGGCGCATATCCTCCTCACCCATATAAATGACGCAACTCAGCCCGAAGCGGGCGCACCCTGCGGCGGTCGCCACCCCGTGTTGCCCGGCACCGGTCTCGGCGATGATCCGCGTCTTCCCCATCCTCTTGGCAAGCAAAAGCTGGCCCACGACGTTGTTGATCTTGTGTGCTCCGGTATGGAGAAGATCCTCGCGCTTGAGATAAATCCTGGCCCCTCCCAGATGATCGGTCAGGCGCTTCGCAAAATACAGTGGGGTCGGTCGGCCTGCGAACTCCCGCAACTCCCGTTCCAGGTCGGCCTGAAATTCGGCATCCGAAACCGCTTCGGCGTAAGCGGATGCCAATTCAGCCAGCGGGGTGACCAGGGTCTCCGGTACATAGCTCCCCCCGAATTCGCCAAAATGGCCCTGCGAATCGGGGACGGATTCCAGATCAAAATTCTTGGCTGCGACTAACGACATAAAACCATATTTGGCAAATTCGCCGCGCGGTCAATTCGTGTTCTCTCCTTTTGATAGCCTCTTTTCGCCCCCCGGGCACTCAAACCGCATGGGAACTGGCACGCTGGCTCTTCAGAATGAGGAGAGTCATATCGTCCGCCGGGGCGGTGCCCTCCGAGAAAGATTCCACCGAGGCCAGCAAGGCCTCTTTCAGCTCCCCCGCCCCCTTTCGGCGTTCGTGGCGAACGACATCTACCAGTCGGCTGGTCGAGTACTCCACTCCCTCACAATTCAAGCGCTCGGTGATACCGTCGGTGTAGAGGACGAGGATATCCCCTGGATGGAACGGCACCGTGACCTCCTCTATTGATTCCTCGAACCAATCGCCGGGAACCATGCCGAGAGCCATTCCCTCGGAAAAAATAGTCCGGCAGGAAAGGGGGGCGTCGTCACACGGCAGGGAGAGAAGGACCGGTAACTCATGGCCAGCCCGCGCGATTTGCAGTGTCTGCGCCAGCGGATCGATCACGGCATAGATCATCGTGACGAACATTTCCGCTCCGACCTCATCCATGATCGCCTCGTTCATTTCCGCCAGCACCTTTGCCGGATTTTTCCCGTCTCTTGCGACATACTCCAAGGCCGTTTGGCAAATCGCCATCAATAAGGAAGCGGCGATGCCTTTGCCCGAGACATCGGCGATGGCCACACCGATTCTGCCCAAGGGAAGCTCCATGACGTTATACATATCCCCTCCGACCTGTTGCGCGGTCTGATACATCGCCGCCAGCTCAATCCCGCTGACCTCCGGGAGCCGGGCAGGCAACAGCATGCGCTGGATATTGGCAGCGAGGGAGAGATCCAGGTCGAGGCGTTGGCGCTCCATCTGCAAATGCAGTTGATCCGCGTTATGAATGGCGAGGGCAGCCTGCTCGGCCAATGACACAAGCAGTGAAAAATCCGTTTCCGAGAATCCCATCCCGTCGGCCGGATTCACAATGACAATCACCCCCAGAAAACGCTTCCGAAAGAACATCGGCACCGCAATCAAAGCGCGTATCCTCAGCATCGGATCATGGTGGTCTACGACCCGGTCGTCGTGCTCGGGATCATTGACCAGAATCCCCTCCCCGGTCGAAGCTACCTGACCGACCACGCCTTCACCGAACTCGATCTCATCGGACTCCAGAGTCTGGCGAATGAACTCGGCCCGCGAGTCCAGCTTCTCCTCTACCTCCTTCGGCAAAGGTTTCTGGGGTGGAAAGAATCCCACCGAGGCTCCGTTCCTCAACTTCTTTCCCTCGACCGGAACAAAGAGGGCACCGCTCACGGCACCCGTCCCGAGAACCGCCGCATGAACAATGCGCCGGTAAAGGTCGGTACGGGAGGATTCTTCGCCCACGCCCTCGACCAGGTTGTGCATAAACTCCAACACCAGAGTCTTCTCTTGCTGCAGCCGCTGCCTCTCCTCTTCGAGGATTCTGATATTCTGCCGGAAGTATTGCACGGCCACCCAGGCGCACACGCCCCCCAAAAGCAAACCTCCTAAAAATGCGATCACACCCGGAAATCTTCGGAATTCTCGACCGCCATGCAAAGGAATTGAATCAACTTTCCGAAAAAAATCCGATTGGCATTGCGAGGGTTGGAGACAAATTAGGCAGCATGAGTGAGGAGGATCTGCAGAGGCTGCTACATCAGCAAAACGTCGCCGGTTGGCGAATCGACTTGGCCAGGCGAGTGGAGTCGAGATTGGTTCAGCGGTGGATTATTGCGCTGATTCTCCTCAATGCCGTAATTCTTGGCCTTGAGACAAGCCGGACCATGATGGAAATCGCCGGTGTTTGGCTTGTGGCTCTGGATAAACTTTGCCTGGCAGCATTCACGGTCGAAATCATCTTGAAAATCCTCGCCTACCAGCGACATTTCTGGCGGAGCGGGTGGAATCTTTTCGATTTTCTCGTTGTTGGCATCGCCCTGATGCCGGCCTCTGGAGCCTGGAGCGTGCTCCGGGCCTTGCGGGTTCTGCGAGTAATGCGCTTGCTCACCGTGGTGCCATCGCTGCGGCGAGTGGTGGCAGCATTTCTCCACGCTATTCCTGGACTCATGGGGGTTGTGGCGGTGATGGCGATCTTCTTCTATGTGGGTGCTGTGCTTGCGACTCGTCTGTTTGGCGAGAACTTCCCGGAATGGTTCGGATCGATCGGAGCGAGCCTTTTTTCCCTTTTTCAGATCATGACTCTGGAGAGCTGGTCAATGGGAATCGTTCGTCCGGTGATGGAAGTGCATCCTTGGGCATGGTTGTTTTTCGTACCCTTTATTGTGATCGCGACCTTTACCATACTGAATCTTTTCATCGGGATCATCGTCAGCACCATGCAGGAGCTTTCCATTGAACCGGCCCCCAGCAAAACCCCATCGAGTCCCTCTGCGCTGGTCGATCGGATCGAGAGGGATTTGGCCGAGCTGAAACGGAAACTTCCGCCCTCTTGAGAGATTCAAAAACAGGACGACCAGAAAGGAAATAACCCGGCAACGTTCACTCCGAAAAAACCGTTGCCTCCGAAAGGTTGACCGAAAGAATTCACAAAATGGACACGACCCTCAACGCTCCCTTTCCCGAACGCATGAGCAAGGAACTCCTGCGCGAGCTGCCGATCATCGGATTCAAGGGGAAGATTGAGCTGATCTGCGATGATTCCCAAATGGACGCGGCTCTGGAGGACCTCCGTCGCCAGCCCATCCTGGGCTTTGACACCGAGAGCAAGCCAACCTTTCGCCGCGAGGACGAGGTGCGCCCGCCTGCCCTCCTGCAACTGGCAACGGACTCGACTGCATGGCTTTTCCAGTTGCGGCAGATTACCCGGCATCCGGAGCTATTCTCCCTTCTGGCTGACCCGAAAATCGTCAAAGTAGGCGTCGCCCCCCATGATGACATCAAGGGCCTGAACCGCATCTGCGAATTTAAAGCGGATGGATTCACAGACCTCGGTGCTATTGCGGCCCAGCGGGGGATCATCACCACCGGACTCCGCAACCTGGCGGGAATGTTTCTGCATGGGCGAATCTCAAAGGCTGCCCAAGTTTCGAATTGGGAACAAAACCCACTCACCCGAAAGCAGATCCTCTATGCGGCTACAGACGCCTGGATTTCCCTGCGAATCCACCAGGAGTTAGCCAAGCGCACCGGGCAAGCCGTGCC
Source organism: uncultured Puniceicoccaceae bacterium (assembly GCA_964633135.1). Taxonomy (GTDB): domain Bacteria; phylum Verrucomicrobiota; class Verrucomicrobiia; order Opitutales; family Puniceicoccaceae; genus Puniceicoccus. Next base: position 8,796 of record CAZWFJ010000109.1, read on the forward strand.
CGAAGAGAAGGCGACACGTCCGTAATCTTCCGAATGACCCGGACGTTTGCCGTTGGCTGCAATGAGAATTTGGCCAAGCGGGCCGGTCCGATTGCTACCGTTTCTTTCGACAACAACAATTTTTCAGCGCATCGCCATCTCCGCATCCTCGCGAATGCGCTTTTGGAGATCGTCAAAGGCCTGCCCCACTTCCTTTTCGGTCAGCGTTCTCTCCGGTGAGCCGTATTGGACGGACAAAGCGATGCTCTTGTGTCCCTCGGGAAGTCCCTTTCCCTCGTAAACATCGAAGATCTCGACCGATTCGACTGAGAATCCTTTGGCCCCCTTGGCCGCAAAGGAAGCGACCCGGGAGCGAACTCTTTCGGCCAGTTCTGAATCTGGGACAACCACTGCAATGTCTCTCAGCGAGAGCGGAAACGAACTCGGAGCCTTGAAGACCGCATTCTTCGCAAGTCCTGGGCGCAAAAGCTTTGGATCGATGATCAACTCCCCGGCAAAAACCGGATCGGAAATCTCGTGAGTATCCAGTACTGAGCGGCCCAGTGCTCCCCATGCGGCAGTCCAGCCTGCCAGATGATTCAACTCCGCCGCACGATTCGCGGACCAAGCGGACAGGTTCTCTGCGGGCCGAATCATAGCCGATGCCCATTTGACGCCGGCCACTCCAGCCAGATCCTCCATCCACCGCCGCACCGCGTAGAAATCCACGGATTCGCGCGCCAGCCAGGTGTTCTTTTCCGGGGCCGGGCAGACCGCCAGTGCCACTGCCAGGCACTCGGTGATCCGGCCCTCCGACTCGCGGAAAACCCGGCCACACTCAAAAAAGCGGAACTCCTTGCGTGTCCGCCCCCGGTTGAACCGGATGACGTCGAGCAATCCAGTCAGCAGTGTGGGGCGCAAATGGCTCTGGTCCTGTGCCAGTGGATTCTCCATCGCCAGGACATCCCGGGCCGCCGCCCCCTGCCACCTTTCCACCTCAGAACCCGCAACAAGCGTATAGTTGAAAGCCTCGTTGAATCCATTCGCCACGAGATGGCTGCGAAAGGCGCGACTGACCCGATCGATCGGAGAGTCCGGGAGAGTCGATACGGTATCGCAACCGACCTCCGCCTCGGGGATCCGGTCGGTGCCATACATCCGCAAAAACTCCTCGGTAAGGTCGGCAACTCTTCCCAAATCCGAGCGAAACGAGGGCACGGTCACCCGCCACGGCTCGGACGGATCATCCGAGCGCCAGACTTCCAGCTCCAGTCGCTCCCAAGCATCAACAATCTCCTCCTCGGGAACCTCAAAGCCGATGCGCTGTAAAACCTGCTCTGGCGTTATCTCAATCTCCGAGACCAGATCCAGTGCCCGACCGACGGATCGCGGTGCGCCCCCCACCCTTCCTCCTGCGGTTTCAAGAATGAGGTCGATACAACGGGCGGCGGCATACTCGATTCCCTTGGGATCCACTCCACGCTCAAAGCGGTAGGAACTGTCCGTGCTCAAGGCCAACCTCCGGGACGTGGCGCGGATGCCCTGTGACTCGAACGCTGCAACCTCCAAGACAAGATCGGTGGAGGATTCATCCACCTCAGCGTCCAGCGAACCCATGATCCCGGCAATAACGAGGGGCCGCTCGGCGTCGGCGATGACGAGATCCGCCGGCAGCAACTTCCGCTTCTTCTCGTCGAGCGTCGTAATGGATTCATTGGCAAGGGCCTGCCTCACCTCCAGGCGCCGCCCCCGGATCTTCGCACTGTCGAAAGCGTGCAAGGGCTGGCCGGTCTCCAACAGCACAAAGTTCGTGCAGTCCACCACGTTGTTGATGGGGCGTAGCCCTGCCGTACGCAGCTTCTGCTTCATCCAATCCGGACTCTCCCCGACCTTGACTCCCCGAATGGACCAGGCCGTGTAGCGTGGGCACGCCTCCGCCTCCAGCACTTCGACTGATTCCAGCAAATGATCCTCTTCCGAGCCATGAGCAACTACGTGCTTCACCTCTGGATAGTTCAGATCGACCCGGAACCATGCCGCGAGTTCACGTGCGATTCCGATCATGCTCAAACAGTCCGGTCGATTCGGGGTGACCTCGACGTCAAACACCGTATCCGGCTCTGGAAAAATCTCATTGACCGGAGTTCCCACCGCAGGCCGATCCTCCAGGATCAAGAGTCCCGCGTGGTCGTCGCCCAAATTCAATTCCCTGGCCGAGCACATCATCCCTGCCGAGGGCACTCCCCGGAGCTTTGACTTTTTGATCGTAAAGTCGCCAGGCAATACCGCACCGGGCAGGGCGACTGGCACCCGATCCCCCACTTTGAAATTCTTGGCCCCGCAGACAATCCCCACCGGCTCCTCCGTCTCAGAGACTTTGACCGAACAGATACTCAGGCGGTCTGCATCGGGATGGGGTTCACTGGTCAAAACCTCACCGACAACCACCCGATCCAAGCGGGGCACACCGACAGACTCCACGCTCTCGACCTCAAATCCGATCAGGGTAAGTGCCTCCTCGATCTCGGCCATCGACCGATTGATCTCAGCGTAATTACAGAGCCATTGATAACTGATCTTCATGAAAACTGGCGCAGGAAACGTTCGTCGTTTTGATAGAAATACCGGATATCGTCGATGCCGTAAAGGTTCATCGCAACACGCTCCACCCCCATCCCAAAGGCGAAGCCCGAATACACCTCCGGATCATAGCCCACGGCCTCGAATACGCTCGGGTCAACCATTCCGCAGCCCATAATCTCAATCCACTCGGAGCCGACCTTGCCGAGATGCCCGCTGGGAAAATCCACCTCGAAACTTGGTTCGGTGTAGGGGAAAAAGTGCGGGCGAAAGCGGGTCTTGGCATCTGCCCCCAATAGCTCGCGCACGAAATAATCGAGGACGGCTTTCAAATCCCGCACCGACACGTCTCGATCCACATACAACCCCTCAATCTGATGGAAGTTGGCACTGTGAGTCGCATCGGCGGTATCGCGCCGAAAGCAACGGCCCGGGGAAATGATGCGGACGGGCGGTTCGTTCTCAAGCATCGTCCGTATCTGGCTGCTCGAGGTGTGCGGGCGCAGGAGGTAACGCTCCCCCTCGCCTTTCCTCTCCACATTGGCCAAACGGACGCTCTCGTTCAGGTAATAGGTGTCCTGCGTGTTGCGGGCGGGGTGATCGGGAGGGGTATTCAGAGCGTCGAAACAAAAATACTCCGTTTCCACATCTGTTCCCTCCACAACGGAAAAGCCGATACGGCGGAAGATTTCAACGATCCGGTTGCGAACGAGGGTCAATGGATGCTCACACCCGCGCGGGAGATCCGGACTTGGCAGGGACGGATCGACCTCGGGTCCAAGCCGCTTGGTAAACTCGGCCTCCTCACTCTTGCGAACCGCCTCCGCAAAAACCGCCTCCAGCCCGGACTTGAGTTCGTTGACTTTCTTGCCAAAAGCAGGCTTCTCTTCCTTGGGCAGTTCGGCAATCTTCTTGCGGAAGTCGGTGAAGGTGCCCGACCCGCCAAAAAAACGGGCCTTCACCTCGTCCAGCTCGGCGCGGGAACGAACTGCGGCAACAGCAACTTCCGCCTCGCCGATGATTCTCGAAATGTCGTCGTCCATAAAAAGAGGAGAGCCGTGCGGGAAAAAGGAAAGGACCGGAACGCCCTGCTCCCCCCTTTTGCACTCTCAGGGAAAAGCGTAGTCCGCTCCATCTCAGGCGGGGCATCCGGGATTGGACGCCCCGCCCGAGCGGGGAACAATACTCAGGAAGCCACTTCGGCCTGGGGAGCCTCCTTAGCCTTCTTGACAAGGGCTTCAAAGGCCACCGGATCGTGGATTGCGAGTTCCGAGAGACTCTTGCGATTCATCTCGATTCCGGCCACGCGAAGGCCCGACATAAAGCGGCTGTAATTGATCCCGTTGGCCCGGCACGCCGCGTTGATGCGAACAATCCACAACTTGCGGATCTCCGACTTTTTCTTGCGACGGTCGCGGTATGCAAACTTCTCCCCGCGGTCGACGGCATCGTTCGCGTAGCGAAAGAGACGGGATTTGTTGCCAAAGTAACCTTTGGCTTTTTTCAGAACCTTCTTGCGGCGGGCGCGAGAGGCGGGTTTTCCTGTTGATCTTGGCATGTTCTTGTTCTCGTTTTTAGGGCGATCCCGGGTCGCCTGTAATTCTCACCCGGGGCGTCGCGGATTCATCGGTGGTTTAGAGGATCGCCTTCTCCAAGCGCTTTTGAAAGCCCTTCGAGACCGACTGATCCTGGCGCATGGACCGACGCTGCTTCGCTGATTTCTTGCGGAGCAGGTGGCGCTTGCCCGCTTTGCGGCGGAGGAGACGTCCCGTCCCCGTCACCTTAAAACGCTTGGCGATGGATTTCTTGGTCTTTTGCATGATGGAAAAACAGACGATAAAAACGACTTCGAGAGCAACTGTAAAGGATTTTTCGGAGAAAAATCACCCGGCGAGCATGGCAAGTTCAGACCTCACTAAATTCAGGTTTCTGGCAGGCTTTAGGGCGCAAGTTGGATGCCTTCCTTTCGTTGAGGGAAAGCATCTCCGGCGAGAACGCTCCGCTGCTTTAGCAATGGCTTTAATAAGGATGCCTATCCTTCTTGTTCACCCAGGCTTCGTAGGCTTTCAAGCAGTGCTCCCGGTGGAATCCGGGAATGCATTGAACCGCTTTTCGCTCCTCCCAGGGGCGCTTGAAATCCTGGTATTGAAATTCGTCGTCAAAGCCGATGGCGCTGGCATCCTCGAAGCTGGCACCGAAGAAAACCCGATCGATCCGAGCCCAGTAGATGGCACTCATACACATCGGGCACGGGGCACCGTTGATGTAGATATCACAGCCTTTGAGCATTTTGGCGCGCTCCGGCACCTTGTCCGGCGATCCTTCTGGACACGGGATCATCTCGAGCATGGTGCCCGGTCCGTATTCCGCCCCCAGGCAGGCCTTCGGGTTCAGCCGATAGGTCGCGTCCATGATCGCCGTGATCTCGGCGTGAAAAACAGGGATCCCCGTGAGAAGGACCCGGTTCTGCCCTCGCCCAATGATTTCTCCGTCCTTGACGATGACCGCCCCAAAAGGCCCCCCCCAGCCCTTCTCGACTGACTCAATCGCCAACCGCGTCGCCTCCTCGGCAAACTTGATGTCATAATCATTCCGGGAATCGTGCTTACTCATAGTATTTAGGAATTGGAAAATGGCCGTGCGGGAAGCATCGCTTGAGCAAAGGTTAACCGCAACTGCTTAGGGCCTGTCAGAAAATAACGGTAGCAATCGGAATGGCTTTAGCTGAACAGATTCCTTCCCAGCCCCTTCCCCACCGTAAGACCGCCCCAGTCCGCTCCCTCCATTTCATGCGGCTTGCCGGGACGCTTCCTCGACTCCGAAGCCGCCTTGAGCTGCTCCTCTACAAACTTCGCCGATCCCAGGACCATCCCATCCGTTACATAACGCAACCGGCAGCGCAAAACCACTGGCAACGGCAGCTTTCCTTTCTCCTCCTCCAGAACCCGCACCGCCTCCTCGCGGGAGATCGCAACCTTCCCCTCCTTGGCCTCCGATCCCACCCCGTAGAGTGCCTGCCGGTATCCCGCAAGATCCTTGCTCACCATCTCGATCCCCTTCCGGGCCAGCTGACCGCCCCCCACGGCCTCCCCATACCCGCAAAAGCGATAGTCCTTCGGATCCGCAACCAGCCCCGAACGCACCGCGTTCAAGTCGATATAGGCCGCCACCATCCGCAGCGCCCAACGGTCTCCCTCCACCAGCACACTCTTGAAACGCTCCGACCAAAGCGGCCCAAAACGGTCCCG
>CAZWFJ010000110.1:0-14438 GCA_964633135.1 uncultured Puniceicoccaceae bacterium
CGCGTTTTTATACTCTAAGCGGCGTTCTCACCCACGGATTTTCCGGAAGACCCATTTTGATTACCAATCTTTGCATCGGTCTGCTGACCCCGCCCGTCGGCACCTGCCTCTTTGTGGGCGCCGGGGTGGGTCATTCGGATATCATGCGGGTTTCGCGGGCCATGGTGCCCTTTTACCTCGTCATGGTTCTCGCTCTCCTGGTCATCACCTTCTGGGCCCCCCTCAGCCTCTTCCTGCCCGGTCTGTTTCAGTAGCTCAAGCTTTTTTCAAGATGTGCTTTCTCCGATATTGGCTCGGGGTCTCGCCGGTCAGTTTCTTGAAGACGCGCGTCAGTTCGCCGCCCCATTCCATGCCGCACTCGAGCGCGATCTCGGAGAGGAGCATATCGCTTCGCGCCAGAAGTTTTTTCGCGTGCTCGATCCGGCGTCGCAGGATTTCCTGGTAGATACCCCGGCCCATGGCGTGTGCAAACTGCGTTTCGAGCTTGCGCCGCGCCACCGGCACTTGGCGGCAGACATCGGCGGCGTTGATTTGCTCAGAGAAATGCACCGCGATGAATCGCAGGGCACGCGCCACATGCGGATCATCTACTGCCAGGATATCGGTGCTCTGCCGCTCGATGACTCCCACGGGCTGCACAATCGTCATAGGCGACGGCACAATTTCAGGATTGCTGAGCATCCCGTGCAGGATGGCAGCCGCCCGGCGTCCCACCTCCAGGCAGCCCTGATCGATGGATGTCAGCGGCGGGATCGAGGTTTCACAAAGCGGTTTGTCTTCATCGACCCCAAGAACGGCCATCTCTTCCGGAACCAGCACCCCACGTTTTCCCAGGGCAAAGATAATGTCCCGAGCGTGCAGCGTGTTGTGGACGAACACACCAATGGGGCGAGGCAGACTCTCGATCCAATTAGCGGACATCTCTTCGGAGGAGGCATGCAATCCGGCGGGTGGAACGTGAACGGTATGGCCGGCCTGGCGAGCTGCGTCAAAGAAGCCCTGTTCGCGCTCCTGTGAATACCGTTGATTGGGGATGCCGCAATAGGCGTACCGGGTGAACCCTTTGGCGGCGAGATGTTCATAGGCCATTCGGCCCACAGCAACATTGTTGGTCCGGACAACCGGCACTCCCTCCTCCGGGTCTTGTTCGACGAGCACCAGGGTTTTCCCGCTCTGGCGCGCGATCTCCAGATCTTCCCCTTCAAGATGGCCGATGATCGCATCACAACCCGGCACCTGGATCAGTGCACCGTCCAGTGCCGCATCCGTAAGGTGATAGAACAACTGGAACCTCGACCGCAGGTTTGAATACTCTATAATGCCACGCACGATGTCGTCAAAATAGGCAGTGCGCCTGCTTGTCGCATAGATCAGGAGATGCGGGTAATCGTGGAATGAGGGGCGCACCGGGGAATTATGCGTTACGACCTGCATTCTCAGCAAGAAAGAAAAGGCCCGGCATTGCTGCCGGGCCTTAATACTCTCCTCCTCCTCAAAAAATATTCAGACCCACTCAGGCCTGCGTTGCCCGGCGGCGGCGACGCAGGACGAGCAAGGCCCCGAGGCTCCCAAAAATCAGGATCGTCGCGTTGGGTTCGGGGATCACTGCGACATTGCCGGTAAACTGCACGTTATCAATGCGGACATTATTGCCGGGGGTTGTAACGCTGGGGTATGTGAACCGAAACGACACGTCTTCCTGTCCGTTCAAGGCCGTCAGGCCACTGATGTCGATGGGGACGGCATACCAACTGCCGTCATCGGTCCAATCCGTGAGGGCGATACCCGAAGCTTCCCAGCCGCTCCCAATGTCGTAATCAAGGGTGGGAGTAATATCGTTGGCTCCATTGTTTATACGGTAGTTGAGGCGCAGCTCGGTGGGCGTGATCCAGGTGTTGGGCTCTGTGTTTGACAGGTTCAGGCCGCTGATGATGAACTCGCTGGTCGTCGCACCTGATGATCCCGCGATGCGGAAGTTGGCTCCCGCACTGTTTACGCTTCCATCATAGGCGGTGAAATCGCTCAAGCTGAAGGTTGAAAGGTCGGTTCCAACGTCGGTAGCGGTGGAAGTGGTCGAAACAGCAAGCTGGGCTGCCCCATTCAGATTTTCGGCTGCGGGGGTGAAGGGACCCGTGAGGGCATCTGTGCTCCCGAAGTTCCAATAAGCACCGGCGGTGTCGCCGACGATCAACTGGGCCGAGGCCGGTCCGGCGAAAACGGTGATGGCTGCCATGGTGGCGCTCGCTAAAATTAGTCGTTTCATTTTCATGGTATTTATGAGTTGGGTGGAATGGAGATTGCGTCCTGGTGATTCAAGTTCACGATCTGGATCGTCGTCATAAGCGGCTGCGTCTTGCTTTACACTTCGCGTATCACTTTTAACGATTCGCGCAGTTTCAGTCCAAGCGCTTGTCAGGGGCATTTTTCTGGTGTTCGATTGGAAAGAGTCGCTTTCAGCCTGTGGCTTCCAATCAACTTGCTAATTTTATGAAAACCGAAAAACCACACCAAAACCAAGTCCGTTGCTTCGGCCTTGGACTATCTTTGCCATTTGCGCTAATGGCCTTCCTGGTATTCCTCTCTGTAAATCCAGCTCCCGCTGGCGCAGCCGAGGCGGTATTGCAACCCCAGACCGATCCGGCGGAAATGAGTCCGCAAGAACGTTCTGCGCGCTATCTGGAGGTCGTCCGCACCTTTGCCGACACCATGATTGCGCATGGGCGCGACACCTACGGCCCCAAAGAAACTCCGGTCTGGTCCGCCATTCTGGATCTGGAAACCTTGAAATCTCCGACGTTTGAGGAAGTCAAAAAGTCCGGCGGGCGGCTGGAGGAGCGGGCGATCGAGGCCAGCAACCTACAGCAGGACGTCGTAACCCTGCATGCATTTGTCGAGCTAAGCGAGGTGACGGGCGATCCCCAATATCGGCAAGCCGTCGACGATTACGTCAACGCCTACTATGATTTCATGCAGCAACCGGTGAGCGGCCTGATCTCCTGGGGCGAACACTCATTCTACGACATGTTCGCCGATGAACCAGCTTACGTGCATAAAAACTGGGACGGCGGCAAGAATCACCGGCCAATCTGGAATCAGCACGAGTTGTTGTGGCCACCGATTCCCTGGAGCCTCCTCTGGGAGATGGCGCCGGAGCACACGGAAGCCCTCATCAAAGGGCAGCGCTATCACTTCCGCAGCATGGAGCCAGAGGATTACCGTTTTATGCGCTATGTTTCGCTCAACGATGATCCTCCCAGGTTCACGGGTGGCGGTTCCTTCTCTTGGATTTCACACGGTGGGCAACGCATTTCGGCCTTTGCCGTGCTCTACGAGAAAACCGGGGATCCGCTCTGGTTGCAGTGGGCGCGAGGCCCGATCGAATATCTTTGGGAAGAGCGCCGTTTCCCCACCGGGCTTTTCAAGACGACGGAAGACCAGAGCAAACATCCGGGCAGCCGCGTGGGCGGCGACGCCCTCATCGCGCTGCACGCCTTCCGCGCCACCCGCTATTTGCCCGAGAGCGAGCAGGCCTTCTTTCTGGAGCACGGCCTGGAAATGCTCGACGTGATCCACAAATACGCGTGGAATCCCGAGGAAGAGAACTACGCCCATGTCCTCGGGCCTGAAGGTGAAGTCTTGACCCCCCACCACAAACTCGAAGGCTCGCCCGGCTTTGCCCGCCCCGTCTATGACCTCTCCCTCGGGGGTGGCGACCACGGTTACATGCTCTACCTTCAGAAGGCAGCAATCGAAGGCTGGCGAGCCACGGATGGAGCCGGTGAGACGCGCACCATAGCGACGAACATCGCAAACCTGGTCCGCAGGGAATATCCGCCGTCCCGGCACGAGAGAGGATGGAGAAAAAGATTCGCCAAGGAAAGCCTGTTCCCAGGTTCCTTCGGTTACATGATCAATAATTTCCTCGATCTCTATGAATTAACCGGCGACGAAAGCTATCTGGCCGACGCCCAAGTCCTGGCCGACGACGCCATCGCCATGCTCTGGACCGGTAAATTGTTCCGATACAAACCAGAGGGCGAGTTTTACGAAGCGAAGTTTCAGGTGGGCGATCTCTTATTGGGCTTGATCCGGCTGCACCGAATCCTGGAGGAATCGGGCGGGAATTCAATCTATGCCAAATGCATTCAACATCGCGATCATCGGCATCCATGGGCACAGCGGCGGCTACGCCTTGGGACAACTCTCATCTGTCCCCGAAGCGAAGGTGACGGCAGTGACCGGTCCGGAGGGTGACGCTACGGAGTTGATCGACAAGTGCCGGGAACAGGGGCAGGAGCCGGTGGTTTACCCCAACTTCGAGAGCCTGCTTGAGGTGCCTGCGGATCTGGTGGTGATTGATGGGCGATGGAGTGATCACGCCCGGCACTGCATCCTGGCGATGGAAGCGGAGCGCGATGTGCTCGTCGAAAAACCCGCCGCTCTGACCTTCGACGAACTGGCGGAACTGCGCCTGGTTCAGGCGCGCACCGGTCGCCACCTGCTCTCGATGTTCGGGATGCGTTACGAAGGGCCGTTCTACACCGCTCACCGCTTGCTGCAGGAGGGCCGCATCGGTAAACCTCGCCTGATCCACGCCCAGAAATCCTACAAACTGGGCCAGCGCCCGGAGTGGGTGCACAGCCGTGCGCGCTCCGGCGGCATGATTCCCTGGGTGGCCTCGCATGGGATCGATCTGCTGCACTGGTTCGCGGGTTGCGCGCCCGTTGAAGTTACTGCGGCACACAGCCGCCAGGGCAATCGCGAGCACGCTGAATGGGAGGTCAGTGCGAGTTGTCAGTTCCGCTTTCCCGGGGATCTCACGGGCACCGTGCAGGCAGACTGTCTGCGCCCGGAAGCTGCGGCCTCCCACGGTGACGACCGCGTGCGGGTCGTCGGCACCGAGGGCATCCTCGAAGTGCAGCACGGCAAGCTCTTCCTCGACGATGAAGAACAGGATAAGCAGAAGTCGCCGGGGTTACTGGCAGATGTCGTCGCAATCTGTCGTGGGGAGTCAACAGGCCTCCTGTCTACCCGGCAGACCTTTGAGGTCACTGAGAGCGCATTGCGCGCACGAGAAGCGGCGGATTTGCGGCAGGCAGCCCCCTGCTCCGGCTTGAGCACCCATCCTGCGCCGCGTCCACTTCGGTCGCGCCCCAAGCTACCGCGCGTGCTGCTCGTGGGACTCGAAGGCTTCGGTCGGAGCCATGCACAAAAGGCCCTGGAACTGGAGAGACAGGGTCGCTGCCGGATTGTCGGCGGCGTCGATCCGGCGCACCCCGTCCTCGCCGAAGATCACCCGCTCAAAACCCCTTCACTGGCGCTCTTCACCGATCTCAGCCAGGCACTCAGCGACGCCGTTCCTGAGCTCGTGGTTCTCTGCACCCCCATCCACACCCACGCCCCGCTGTCGACTACTGCTTTGCGGGCCGGTTGCTCCGTGCTTCTGGAGAAACCCCTCTGCGGAAGTCTCAGCGAAGCACGCCGCATTATCGATGAGGTGGAGACCGCTCCCGGCTTTCTCGCGATGGGCTACCAGATGTGTTACAACCCCGGTGCCCGTAAACTCAAGGAAGACATTCAGCGAGGCCGGTTCGGTGCGCCGAAAGATTTCTCCGTATCCGTCCTCTGGCCGCGCCCCGTCAGCTACTATCAACGCAACAACTGGGCTGGGCGAATTACGACAGATGCCGGGCAGTCCGTTCTCGACAGCCCGCACAACAACGCCTGCGCCCACTTTCTCTTCCAGATGCTCTGGCTGCTGGGCGACACCGAAGCCGGAGCTGCCCGCGTCACCAGCCTGCAAGCCGCCCTTGGGCGTGCGCATGACATTGAGAACTGCGACACCGCATTGCTGGAGATGACAACCGAAAGTGGCACCCGCCTCCGCTTTGCCGCGAGCCACGCCGTCGCCGACGAAATGAATCCCCGGTTTCGCTTGGAGTTCGAGAGCGGCACCATCCTCTCCGGTTCCGGCGGACGCCTCAGCGCCCACACGCCCGGAGGCATCATCGAATACGGCGGCGGCCCCGATAACCGCTTGGAAACCTGCCTCGACACACTGGCCGGGCGCGCCACTATCGCCTGCGACGCCCTCGCCGCCGCTCGCCATACCGAGGTCGTCGTCGCCGCCCAACAGACAGCCATCCGCGACGCCCCCGACGATCTCGTCGAGCGCCGTCAGGACGGAAAAGTAGTCGTGCGCTGCCTCGCGGAAAGCATCGCCTCCATCGGCGATCTCCGGCGACTGCCGGAAATCCCCTGGCTCCGGACGACGGAGTGCGTTCCATTTGCGCCGCCCAGGGCTGAGTTCAGGTGAGTCCTCGCCGCCGGCCAACGCCACTTCATCCCCACATTCGACAGCAAAAGAGCTACTTGCCAAAGAACACTAACTCGCCATTCTGAAACGTAATGTGCATAACAGAAATGATTCCAGGAAAGGGATTCCAGGACACCCAACGGTATCGGCGGCGAGTCCAACCGCATGGACAAGCACACACACCATCGAACCCGCCCTGCGCAGCCATGTGGACACCGAGCACCACGCCGGCGCACCCGTCGGCGAGGCCGGGTACCTCTTCCAGGGCGCTCCGGGGTTTATCACCCAAGGGGATCTGCTGGCTATGATCGGCCCCGCCCTCAGCGCCCGGGGCGACACTTTCCTGATCCGTGCTTACGGCGATGCGGTCGATCCGAGCACTGGCATGCCCCTGGCCACCGCCCGTCTGGAAGCCGTGGTGCAGCGCACGATTGAGCCGGTCCACCCGTCCACAGGTGCCCCCGCAGACGGCAATGGCACTCGGTTAAGCGATGATTCGCTATCGAAATCGGGATCGGGATCGAAGTCGAGAATTATTAAGTAACTGCTTAGCAACAGGTAACAATAATCGAAACCCGATAGCGATTTCGATAGCGATTTCGATTTAGGTATTAACCGATTGCCATTGCCCGCAGACGGTATCCCCGCCAAATGGATGCCAACAACTCCCGAGGGCCGTGCATTCCGGATCATCGGGGTCCGGTGGCTGGACGACGATGAGGATTAGACCTAAGCAACGGGCAGGCGATTCAGATGCAAATGTTCACTGCAGACGTTCTGAACCTAAAAGCTCCCCCGATTGCGCGCAGCAATATGGGTGATGGCAGCCGGGAAAAGAAGATTGGGACCGTTTCGCCAAGTGCCTCTCCGCTCGAAAATTCGAGAGTATGTCGACCGGCGACATCACAAAAACTCTTTACAATGTCGCAATTTCCTTCTGCGCTTGGTGCGATCTTTATGGCGATCCACGCAAGGTACCCGGCACCTATTTTGAGCGCTTCGTCGCCAATTTAATTGGACGAGTGCTTCAAGTGAACCGGTTTCGATTTGCGCATACCTCGTCCTGGCATTTCACGATATAAATGCCCTCCTTACGAAGAACGCGCCACGCCTCTCGGGCTGCACGAAAATAGAGGTCCGTTACCGCTTCATGATATTTCGGGGGCTTGCCTTCGGTCTCTTCCCATATTTGCATGGCCACCCTCTTGTCGATTTCCGCATTGTTGGCGTAATACTGCTCAAAATTTTGGTGTCCGTTATGGGCGGTCCCTCCCGGCGTGTGCATATCCGTTCGTGCAAGCTGCGAGCATCGCCGGAAAGCTCATTGCAGATTGCAAGACAAGACAACCTTCTCGCCCCTTGGACTGCCAGCGAATTGGTTTGGCACGGAGACTGCGGTGAGGCGCAACATGCCGAGTTCAAAAGTATAACCGTGACATGAGTTCTCTCCCCAAAGGCATTCACATTGGGACTTCCGGTTGGAACTACGACGGGTGGAAGGGCGGCTTTTATCCAGAGAAGATTGGCGGCGATCGCATGCTTGAGTCCTATGCCAAAACTTTCGACACCGTAGAAGTCAACGGCACCTTCTACAGCCTGCCGGAACCGGAAACGGTCGAGCGTTGGGTGGCCACGGCACCGGACGATTTCGTCTTCTCGGTCAAGGCGAGCCGATACATCACCCACATGAAAAAACTCAGGGACCCGCGCGAGCCGTTGCAGAATCTCTACGAGATCCTCCAGCCGTTTGGAGCACAGATCGGCCCCGTTCTCTTCCAACTGCCCCCGAGCTGGCGGGTCGACACCGTACGCCTGGCGGGATTCCTCGAAGAATTATCTCAGGATTTCCGATACACCTTCGAGTTCCGCGACACCAGCTGGCACTGCGAGGAGGTTTACGATCTTTTGAGAAAGCATGAAGCCGCCCTCTGTTTCTACGATTACGAGCGGAAACAATCGCCAAGGCTTCACACCACGGACTTCTTCTACATGCGTCTTCACGGCCCGGAAGCACAAGCCTACAAAGGCCACTACCACGATGACGTTCTTGATCGCTACGCCCGGGATTGCCTGAACTCACGAAAGAGTGGTCGATCGGTTTTCTGCTATTTCGATAACGATGAGAAGGCCTGCGCGCCTCACGACGCCAGACGCCTGATCGAGCGGATCAACGCGGGTTAGGTGGTCCAATCGTATGGACCTATCCTCTCACAGACCGAGCCAGCCGATCTTGGTCATGGTCATCACCATTTTGTTGAATGGGTGCAGCCACCTCGAATTCGCTCCCCAGGCACTGGAAAGCATCCCAATCCCCGAAGACAGCGGTACTTCCGAACTGAAACCCGCCGCATGGTCCGAAGCTCTCGCCTCGCCCGAACTCACCAGACTTCTCGAGAATGCCTACCAGGAAAATTTCCAATGGCGAAAGGCCTACGCGCGGATCAACGAGGCGGAGGCACTCGCCCGTCGGGCCAGTGCGGCCCGTTGGCCCTTTGTGCGAGGATCGGCCGGGGCATCCGAAACAAAGCGCAAGTTTACCGCACCACAGGGGGAGGTCGTCGTCCGCCGCACGGACTTTGAGCTGGCGGTCGCGGCCAGCTACGAGGTCGATCTATGGGGCAAGCTGGCGAAACGGGAATCCGCCGCCCGCCTGGAAGCGGAGGCCCGGGCATCCGACGCGAAAGCTCTGGGGGTGCGCCTCAGTGCCGGAGTCGCGCAAAACTATTTCACTTATCTGTCCGCCCTGGAACGAACCACTCTTTTGGAACGGCAGAAGAAACGGGCGAAGAAGGGATACGAGCTACTCGAGGAGCGCTACCTGAAAGGCGGTGCCTCCGTCCTCGATCTCACTCAGCAAACCCGCTTCATCCAAAGCTTTGAAAGCAGCCTCGTCCGGTCGGCCGAAAGAGCAAGTCTCGCGCGACAAGCACTGGCCAATCTGACGGCGACGCCCCCGCAATCATTCTCCGTAGAGGCAGCCTCGTTGCCCGAACCCCCGTCACTGCCCGAATCCGGTTTTCGGGCGGATCGCTTGCTGCAACGCCCCGACCTGAGAGCGGCCCTCCTGCGCCTCCAGGCCGCCGACGAACGAACCGCCGCCAACGCCACCGAGCGACTGCCCCAAATCACCCTGAGCGCGCGCGCGTTCGTCTCCGAAGAATCAATCAGTAAACTCTTTAGCTCGTTCCTCTGGTCGATCGCCGGCGAAGCCTCGCAGGACCTGTTCGAAGCCGGATCGACAGAGGCGCGAATCGATGCCTCGGAGGCGAGGGCAGAGGCAGCACTGGCTGATTTCGGTCAGATCTGGATGGACGCCTTGGAGGATCTGTCCAATGCCTTCACCCGCGCCAACGCGAACCGCGATTTGCTCGCGAGTATCTCGGTCGAACTCGCATCCGCGCGAGAGAGCCTGAAACTGGCGCGGGAACGCTACCTGGGCGGGCAAGTCGACTACCTCCGGGTGCTGGAGGCCGCCCACACTGTGGATCGACTTGAGGATGCTCTCGTCGATGCCCGTCTCGGAGAACTTCTGGCTCGAGTTCAATTGATTCGGGCACTCGGCGGCACATGGGTGCCCCCGGCTACACCCGACCCGATGATACCCAATGTATCCTCAAAATGATTACATTTGAGAAGAAATCGATTTTTCTGAGAATTATACTGCCCGTGCTACTCGTTCTGGCGGGATTGGGCAGCGTGTTTTTCTTTCTGTTGACCGAGCAACCCCCCGCCAAAGAAACCCGGCGCTACGAAGGTATCCTCGTGGAAACCGAGACGGTCAAATCGGAAAGCCGCCGACCGAGTCTCATCGTCCGTGGTCTAGTCGGCCCGGCTCGTGAAGTGAACCTGCGCCCGGAAGTCTCCGGGACTCTGATTGAGGTGAACCCGAATCTCCAGGCCGGAGCCTTTCTCCACAAAGGCGAGCGCATAGCCCAAATCGATTCTCGTCCTTTCGAATACGCACTGGAAGAAGCCCGGTCACGTCTCCGGGAAGCAAAGGCCAATTTGAAACTGGAACGGGGCCGCAATCGAATCGCCGAGGCAGACTGGGAATCGTTTGTCGAAAACAGCTCCCGCAGTCCTTCCGGAGTTGAAAAAGATCTGGCCCTGCGCCTGCCTCAATTAAGAATCGCCCAGGCGGCGGTCGACGCGGCACAAAGTGCTGTGGAGCAGGCGGAGTTGAATCTGGAGTATAGCTCGATCGAGGCCCCTTTCGATTGCCAGGTGATCGCTGAATCCATCGACCTGGGCCAGTTTGTCAGTCCGCAGGCCGTGCTTGCCCGGCTCGTCGGCAGCCGGGTTTTTCATCTGCAAGCGGCTGTCCCGGTCGATCATCTGGATGCGATCGCGATCCCCGGCATGAACGCAGAAAACGGCTCGAAGGTCACCATTCGTCGCAAATACAAGGGCAGTGAGATCGAACGTCGCGGCACCGTGCTCCATCTACTCGGTGACCTTGAGCCAGCGGGGAGAATGGCCCGAGTTCTGATTGAAATCGAGGATCCTTTCGGTCGCGAAACAGAGCGTTCCGAGCTGCCATTGCTGCTCAATACCTATGCCACTGCGCAGATCGAGACGCAACTGAAAGGCGACTGGATCCAGGTTCCAAGAGAAGCGGTCCGTGAGGGCGACAAAGTGTTTCTCTACGTCGATGGCCAGTTGAGAATCCAGCCGATTGAGATCGTTTGGGGCGATCCAGACTTCGTCCTCATCCGCAGCGGCCTGGAGACGGGAGACCGACTCGTGTTGACGGATCTGGCCACACCCGCCGAAGGCATGAAGCTCCGGCTGCCGGAGGAGCAAAGCGGATCCGCAACGAAAGAAGACGACGAAGTCCAGACCCGCCCCGGAGAAGGAAATGATGGCTGATTCCCGAAAGGATTCTCCCGCCCGTGACGAATCCTCCGGCAACGGACGCCGAGGGCCGATCGCGTTCTTTACCCGGCATCCCGTCGCGGCAAATCTCCTCATGATCATTTTTCTCGTCGGTGGTGCCATTCATCTTACCCAGACGAAACAGGAGGTCTTTCCCGAGGTCACACCCCAGATCATTACCGTCACCGTGCCCTACCCAGGAGCCAATCCCGCAGAAGTGGAGGATGGTGTAATTCTTGCAATCGAAAGCGGCGTCCGCGGGATCGACGGGGTTAAAGAGGTCCGCTCCTCCTCCGCCGAGGAACGGGGCACAGTCATTATTGAATGGTTGAGAGACGTCGATCTTCAACGGGCTTTGAATGATGTGAAGAACGAGGTGGACCGCATCACGTCCTTTCCGGAGGAGGCGGAGGAACCCATCATCTCGCTTCCCGATACGAAAAACCAGGTGCTCTCGGTGGTCATTGCCGGAGAACTTTCCCGCCGGCAACTGTATCAGCTCGCCGAAGATCTCCGCCGGGAAATCCTCAATGAAACCAGTGTCGTGCAGGTGGATGTAGTCGATCTGCCTCCGCCGGAAATCAGCATCGAAATACCCCAGGAAAACCTGCGGCGCTTCGGCCTTTCGCTCCCCGACCTGGCCCGGCGGATTGATGCCTCTTCCATCGAATTGCCCGCTGGCGGCATCGATACGGCTTCCGGCGAGTTGCGGCTTCGTGTCAGGGAGGAGCGCGAGTACGCCCTCAACTTCGGTCGAGCCGCAGTCATCAGCCTGCCCGACGGCTCCCGCAGCACCCTCGCCGACCTCGGAGCCGTCCTCGACACCTTTCGCGATACCGATGAACATGCGTTTTTCGAGGGGCAACCTGCAGTTCGTCTCATGGTCTACCGGGTGGGCGACCAATCCCCCGTTGCTATTTCCAGGGAGATCCGCGCCTTCCTCGATGACAAGAGGCAGGAACTCCCCGAGACGGTTCGGCTGGCCGCCTGGAACGATCGGAGCCAATTGTATGAAAATCGCGTCGGCCTCCTGCTCGAAAACGCCGCGTACGGTATTCTCCTCGTGCTCGCGATCATCGGCTTGTTCCTCCGCCCAAGGGTGGCGTTCTGGGTCACGCTCGGAATACCCATTTCCTTTCTCGGTGCCTTCCTCATGATCCCCGCTCTGGGTGCCTCCATCAACATGCTCTCGCTTTTCGCTTTCCTCCTTGTGCTCGGGATCGTGGTGGATGATGCCATTGTCATCGGCGAAGCCATCCATGCGCAAAGGAACTCGGAGAAAGACGGCGTCTCCGCCGCAATCACCGGGGCGCGCGAAGTAGCAGTCCCCGTCGTTTTCGCTGTCAGCACCACATTGATTGCTTTTTCGCCAATGTTCTTCGTACCCGGGGTCACGGGTCAGTTCTTCGAAACCATCCCCTTGATCGTCTTTCCGATTCTTGTGATCTCGCTGATTGAGTCCATTTTCATCCTGCCTGCCCACTTGGCCCATGCCCTCGAGAAGGATAAGAGGAAGAAGGACCTCCGCGATCGCTCCCCGAAATCTCCCCTCCGCAAGCTTGCCAAATTGCAGCAGGCCTTCTCCAACGCCTTCGACCGTCAAGTCAACGAACGGCTACCCGGGGTGATCGAATGCGTCATCAAATTTCGCTACCTCACTCTGGCCCTCGCTTTCTTACTGCTCTGCCTCGCTGTCGGCTACGTGGCGGGCGGGCGGATTAACTTCACCTTCCTTCCCGACATCGAAGCCGACCAGATCTCCGCCGATATCGAAATGGTGGAAGGGACCGCCCTCCACAAAACCCGCACCGTCATGGAAACCGCATTGAAATCGGCCCGGACTGTCCTTGAACGACACGGGGGAACATCCATCAGCGAGGGTATCTATGCCACTTTGGGAAAGCATTTGCAGGCCAGTCCGGATCCAGCCAGCTTCGGCGCGCGGAGATCCGGATCCCACCTCGCCAGCGTGTCGCTTTTTCTCGTCTCCGCCGAGCAGCGGAAAGTCGGTTCCGAAGCCTTTGCCCGTGAGTGGCGCGAGGAAGTCGGTGAGCTGCCCGGTGTGAAACGGATGGACTTTATCTACACAGCCGGCCCCCCGGCCGGTGCCCCGGTCTCCGTGCAACTCACCCACCCGAACCTCGATCAACTCCGTGCGGCGGCCACCGAGCTGGGCGAGCGACTCGAAGATTACGAAGGGGTCTTCGATATCGATAATGGATTCACCCGGGGAAAAGAACAGATCGACTACACCCTCCGTCCGAATGCCCGCGCACTCGGACTCACCGAGACATCGCTCGCCCTGCAGCTCCGGGCCGCTATTTTTGGAGCGGAAGCCGAACGACAGCAGCGCGGACGCGACGAGCTCAGGATCTACGTGCGCCTGCCCGACGAGGAGCGGCGCTCCGAATACCTCGTTGAAAACCTCGTCCTCCGCAGCCCGGACGGAGGCGAAATCCCGCTTGCAGATGCCGCCTTCGCAGAGCGCACGTTCTCCTCCACAACGATTCGACGCCGCGACGGCCAGCGGGTCGCGGCGGTCACCGCCGATACCGACGAAAGCGTCGTTTCCGGTCGTCAGGTGACTCGCGAACTGATCCGTCGCCATGTTCCAGAACTCCAGAAGAAATTCCCCAACCTCGGCTATTTCCTCGGCGGCGAACGCCAGGATCAACAAGAAGCCACCGCCGCACTCGGGCGGGGCATGATCCTTGCCCTCCTCGTGATGTTTACGGTCATGGCCATCCTGTTCAACAGCTATTCACAACCAGCACTCATTCTCTTCATCATTCCTTTCGGCTTCATCGGCGCACTCCTCGGGCACTTGCTTCTGGGGTTTCAGATGAGCATCGTCAGTCTTTTCGGCCTGATCGCCCTGGCCGGCGTGGTCGTAAATGATTCGCTCGTCCTCATCGCTGCAGTCAACGAGCGACGCCGCAAACAAGGAATGAAGCTGAAGGAGGCCCTCCAAGACGCTGCCCTGCGCCGCTTCCGGCCTGTCCTGCTGACCTCGCTGACCACTTTTTTCGGGCTGGCACCGATGATATTCGAAACTGCGGTGCAGGCCCGCTTCCTCATCCCCATGGCCCTGAGCCTCGGCTTCGGCGTTCTCTTCGTCACCCCCATAACCATCCTCCTGCTCCCCGGGATTTACCACATCCTCGAAGACTTCAAGCGACTCCTGAAGAATCCCCCCTAGTATCTTGTAACAAAATCAATTTCGTATCAAAGCGTAGTCGGGTGGCCT
>CAZWFJ010000111.1:0-14299 GCA_964633135.1 uncultured Puniceicoccaceae bacterium
AATGGTATCACCGCCAAGCCCTACGAGTCAGGATCTCTGAAACTAGTGCCATTCTCCCCTCCTATCGCTTCGCGACAGGAGGGGGATTTTTTTGGGGGAGGGGGGGAGGTCGAAACGGGTTCCCCGTTCCGCTACGGGGGAGGGGGAGTCGAAAGCGGTTCCCGCTTCCGCTACGGGAGAGGGGATGTCCTAACCGTAATCGTAATCGTAATCGGGACTAAGATGGCGAACATTGAACATTGAACGTCCAACATCGAACGTTGAATTGCAGCAGGTAAGGATTTTCTGCGAATCTATGGGTGTCCCCAAATTTTGGTGATGGTATGGACCTTGCCGCATTCTCATCAAGCATTGGCGATCTGCTCGGGAGACAATATCATTGATTCTTTGCCGATTGGAGTGCTTTGTTTGAGTAGAGATACCCAAATACCGGTGGTTCTACTTTTGATTGAGAACATATTCCTGCTCCTCGGGCTGGCTTTGATCTTTCTGCTTTTTGCAAAAGGGGGAGTTGCCCTTGGGTATCGCCGAACGTCATTGCGGCTGCAACTGGGAGCTGGTGCGTGCCTTGCGCTGCTGGGGACAGCGGTCATGGCAAAACAGATACCACTGGTTGACGGATTGCTATTTGATTCCCGGTCTGTGGTTCTTGTTGCTGGTGGTTTATTTTTCGGAGCGGTTCCGTCCGCAATGGCGGTTCTGGCGACTGCAGCCTACCGAATTCATGTGGGAGGAATTGGGATGGTCGGCGGGGTGCTGGTGATTCTGTTCTCGGCGGGGCTTGGGTTGGGGATGCGCCGTTTGCACCGGGGAGCGTTGGCGGATCTTGGAGTGCGGGAACTTTACGGCCTGGGGCTGTTGACCCATGTGGTCATGATTGGGACGATTGCGGCGGTGACTCCCGATTTGCCCCGGGCGTTCTGGACCACTGTTGTTCCGGTCGTTTTGGTTTTGTATCCACTGGCGTTTTTGGCGGTATCGATGTTGTTGGTGTATCATCTGCGGGAGGGGAGGGCGCGGATGGAGGCGGAAGCCTCGCAGCTGCGGTACCGTTGTGTTTTTGAAAATAACCACCTGCCGATGCTGGTCATTGATGCGGAGGACGGAGCAGTTCTGGAGGCGAACCCGGCTGCTGCCTCGTTTTATGGATGGCCCCGGCCAGAGTTGGAGTCGATGAATATCCAGCAGCTTCACGGTTCGAGCACCGAAGATCTGGAGCGGGAGATAGATCAGGCGAGAAGTCGCGAAACGGCATCCTTTTATTCCTTACACAGGTTGAAGAACGATGAAGTGCGGGAAGTGCGGGTAACCAGCGGCCTGATTCAAATCGGGGAGCGGGAGGCTCTGTATGCAATGGTCGAGGATGTGACCGAGATGAACAGGCTGGAGGAGGCTCTGCGCAAGAGCCAGGTGGAGATGCTGAAGCGAGCCCGTGCGGTGGAGCAGAGTCCGGTCTCGATCGTGATAACCGACAAGCAGGGGATTATCGAATACGTCAACCCGTTTTTCAGCCAGGCCACGGGCTATTCGCAGGAGGAGGCGATCGGACAATCCACCCGGGTGCTGAACGCCGGGGTGCAATCGGACTCATTCTACTCCAGGATGTGGACGGAGATCAGTCAGGGAAGGGTGTGGACCGGGGAATTCTGCAATCGCCGCAAAGACGGATCGTTGTTTTGGGAGACGGCCAGCATAGCTCCTATTGAGGGCGAGAACGGAGCGATCCTGGGATACGTGGCGGTCAAAAAGGATGTGACGGATCGCATCGCCGAGATGGAAGAGTTGGAAGGGGCGCGGAGGGAGGCCGAGTCAGCCTCCGAAGCGAAGCAGGCCTTTTTGTCCGTTATGAGTCATGAGCTTCGCACCCCTTTGCATCAGATTCTGGGACCCTGCCAGTTGTTGATGGATGAATTGCGCGATCCCCGCAAGAAGGAGCTGGTGGAAGTTGCCCTGAAGGCGTCCGAGCATCTGGTTTCTTTGGTGGAGAAAATTCTCCGCTTTTCCGAACGAGCTCGATCGTCCGGGGATGACTGGGTTTGTATCCACGATCCAAGCCGATGGGTCCACAGATTGGTGCAGCCTTTCGAGAGCCGGGCGGCGAGGGAAGGATTTCGTCTAGAGGTGTGCGTTGACAAATCCTTTCCGAGTGTTTTCTGGGCCAACCGGTTCGCTCTGGAATTCATTGTGGGTGCGTACACGGAGAACGCGCTCAAGTTTGGATCCTCCGGGGCGGTTTGGATCCGATTGCTGCCAGGCGGGCAGGGGCCGGGTTGGGGGAGGTTTGAGGTTGAGAATGAGGGTTCTCCTATTTGCGAGGTGGATCAGAAGAAGCTGTTTCAAGCCTTTTCTCAGGTGGATATGAGCCTTTCGCGCACCCGGGGTGGACTCGGGCTTGGACTCGCGCTTTGCCGCCGTCAGGCGGAGAGCATGGGAGCAACGGTTGGCATGGAGACGGGGGAGAGCGGGCCGATCTTTTATTGCGAGTTCCCCCTGGGGCTGAGGGAGGATGACCGTATAAGCGAGCCTGCGCCTAGTATCTTGTAACAAAATCAATTTCGTATCAAAGCGTAGTCGGGTGGCCTTGGCCCCCGGCCCCCAAAGCGATGATTGAGCCGAAAGATGACATGGGAGGCAACCGACTTCGCCAAGGCTACGGAGGTCCAGAGCCGGTCCGACTACGAAAGAAAAACTGTTACAAGATACTAGGCCTCCTTCTCCAGGAATTTGATCACGTCTTCAAATTTGGCGGCATTGGTGCAGTCGGCGTCGATCAGGTTCCGGTGTGCTTCGAGCATTGATTTTGCCTGAACGCTTTCGCTGGGCAAGGCATCGAAACCCTTCTCTTCTTTTTCGCTGCTGTCTTCCTCCTCGCCCATTGAAGAGTCAACGCTGAGAATCCGGTGCAGGCCCAGGTTGCGCACCAGCTCCATGTTGCGGGTGTTGAGATTGCACAATTCCATAAAGCCGTCCGGGAATTCCCGCTTGATCCGCATGGCGGCTCCGGCGAGAATTCCGAGAAAGGTGCTATCCATTCCGATACACTTCCTGAAATCGATGATGAAGCGGCATTTACCCTGGTCGAGGAGGTGCGCGAACAGGGAATTCACGGGGGCACTGGTCAGGTAGCTGGCACGCCCGTCGATTCGCAGGACGGCGGTGTCCCCCGATGCGTCTACGGTGAAGATCGGTTTCTCGACTTTCGACATGAACAAATTTCCGGGAGGATAGGGGTTGCGACGATCCTCGATTAGCGGGTCAGGTCGCGTAGAACGTAGGGGAGAATGCCACCGTGGCGGTAGTAATCGATTTCCACGCCGGTGTCGATCCGGATGAGGACCGGCACTTTCTCGGTCTCACCACTGGCTCGCTCGATGACGAGTGTGGTCTCGGTTTGCGGTTTCAGGTCGTTGGTAAGTTCCGGCAGAGAGAAAACCTCGGTCCCGTCGAGGGAGAGGGATGCGGCGCTTTGCCCATCCTGGAACTGGAGGGGAAGTACGCCCATACCGATGAGATTGCTACGGTGGATACGCTCATAGCTTTGGGCGATCACGGCCCGGACTCCGAGGAGAGCCGTGCCTTTGGCGGCCCAGTCGCGGGAGCTGCCCATTCCGTAGTCATGGCCGGCGATAACGATGAGCGGTGTGCCCGCTTCGCGATAGGCCTGCGAGGCTTCGAAGATGGTAGCTTCCGTGTTATCGGGCATCACGCGCGTGTAGCCGCCCTCTTTGCCGTCTGCCAGAAGATTCTTGATACGGACGTTGGCAAAGGTGCCGCGGGTCATGATCCGGTCGTTTCCTCTGCGCGATCCGAAGGAGTTGAAAAAGCGCTTTTCGACCCCCTTTGAGATCAGGTATTTCCCGGCTGGTCCGTCTTCCGGGATGGCACCCGCCGGGGAGATGTGGTCGGTGGTCACGGAGTCTCCGAAGATGGCCAGTGGGCGCATGGACCGAATCGGCTCAATGGTGCCGGGGGTGGGGGAGAATTCCGCAAAGAACGGCGGGTTCTGGATGTAGGTGCTGTCCTCGTTCCAGTCATAGAGGTCGCCTGTGGCCGACTCGATCTTTGTCCATTCCTCATTGGCTTTGGCGATTCCGGAATACTTCTCGCGGAACATATCCGGGGTGATTCCGGTGCGGATCAACTCTTTGATCTCCGCCTGGGCGGGCCAGAGATCTTTCAGGTAGATGGGTTCGCCATCGCTGCCCGTGCCAATCGGATCGGTGTCGAGGTTGATGTCGACCCGTCCGGCAAGGGCGTAGGCGACCACCAACGGGGGGGACATCAGGAAGTTGGCCTTGATGGAGCTGTGTACTCGGGCTTCGAAGTTCCGGTTTCCGGAGAGCACGCTCGCGGCAACCAGGTCGCCGCTTTTCACCGCCGCCTCGATTTCATCGTCAAGAGGGCCGCTGTTTCCGATGCAGGTGGTGCAGCCGTATCCGACGAGTTGAAATCCGAGCTGATCCAGGTACGAGTCGAGACCGGTTTTCTGCAGATACTCGGTGACCACGCGCGACCCTGGGGCGAGGCTGGACTTGACGTAGTCCGGTACAGTAAGGCCTTTCTCGATTGCACGTTTGGCGACGAGACCGGCTGCCAGCATAACACTGGGGTTACTGGTGTTGGTACAGCTGGTGATCGCGGCGATAACGACCGAGCCGTGCCGCAAGCTTTCCTGAGCCAGGTGGGTGTGAGCGGCTTCCTGGCTGGGGAAGGCCGGGCGGTTGGTCACCATCTCCAACTCGCTCTGCCCGTTCTCGGCAGCGGCAGGGGAGAGGTTGTCGCCACCGGATATTTCCTCTCCGTCGCTTGCCACTGGCACGATTGGCACCGAGCGGTCGATGTCTCCGGCTTTGCCAAACCCCCCTTCCGCGACGGGTGCCGCCAAAAGATCGAGGAAGGTCTTCTTGAGTTCCGGCACATCAATACGGTCCTGCGGGCGTTTTGGCCCGGCCGTGCAGGGGACGATGGAGCCGAGGTCGAGGTCGAGAACCT
The DNA here is from genome assembly GCA_964633135.1 of uncultured Puniceicoccaceae bacterium. Classification (GTDB taxonomy): domain Bacteria; phylum Verrucomicrobiota; class Verrucomicrobiia; order Opitutales; family Puniceicoccaceae; genus Puniceicoccus. The sequence continues at coordinate 4,993 of CAZWFJ010000111.1, forward strand.
CGGTGTATTCAATATCGCCCTTCTTCGGGATGCCGAAAAGTCCCTGTGCTTGGAGGTAATCTTTGATCAGGGTGATCTGCTCTTCGGAGCGACCGGTGATCCGCAGGTAATCGAGGGTCTGCCCGTCGACGGGGAAGAATCCCATCGTAGCCCCGTACTCCGGTGCCATGTTGGCAATGGTCGCACGGTCCGCGAGCGTGAGTTCCTCGACGCCCTCCCCAAAGAACTCAATAAACTTGCCGACGACCTTGTGGGCGCGGAGCATTTCGGTGATTCGCAGGGTGAGGTCGGTCGCGGTCACCCCCTCCCGGAGGACTCCGGTCAGGTTCACCCCGATGACCTCGGGAGTCAGGAAGTAAACCGGTTGCCCGAGCATCCCGGCTTCTGCCTCAATTCCGCCCACGCCCCATCCGACCACGCCAAGCCCGTTGATCATGGTGGTGTGGGAGTCCGTTCCCACGAGGGTGTCCGGGTAGAAAACAGACTCGCCATCAATCTTTCGCTCGAAGACGACTTTTGCCAGGTATTCCAGGTTGACCTGGTGGACGATCCCGATGGCCGGGGGCACGACGCTGAAGGTATCGAATGCCTGTTGTCCCCATTTCAGAAACTCGTATCGCTCGCGGTTGCGGTCGAACTCGAAACGGAGGTTTTGGCGGAATGATTCGGCCGTCCCGGAGCGATCGACCTGGACGGAGTGGTCGACGACCAGGTCAACCGGGACCAGCGGTTCGATCACCGAGGGTTCCTTTCCGAGCTTTGCGGCGGCATCGCGCATCGCGGCGAGGTCGACCAGCAGCGGTACACCCGTGAAGTCCTGCAGGACGATCCGCGAAACGGTGAAGGGGATCTCCTCCTGCGCCGGACTTTTCGCGTTCCAATTGGCCAATCGCTTCACGTCCTCTTCGGTTATCCGTTCCCCGTCGCAATTGCGCAGTACCGATTCCAGCACGATGCGAATGCTGACCGGTAGGCGGCTGATCGGACCCACTCCCTGCTTTTCCAGCTCGGGGAGTGAATACAACTTTCCAGCGGAAGAACCGCTTGCGAAGGGCTGGAGGCTGTTAAACGGATTGGTCATGGAAGCTCGTCAATGGTGTGGAAACGATTGTGCCGGCGGGAACTCAGTTCTCAATCGCGGCGCGGAGTTCCGGGAAGTCGGGAACGTTCTTTGGATCGTCGCTGGACCACGAGTAGGTGATCACCCCATCCTTGTTGATGACAAAGGCCGATCGTTTCGCGACGCCCCTCAGGCCGAGCAAGTCTTCGTAGAGTACATCGTAGGCCTTGGCGACCTCCTTGTTGAAGTCACTGAGGAGCGGAAAGTTGATATTCTCCTTGTGCGCCATGACCTCCAGTGTAAAGGGGCTGTCGACGCTGATCCCATAGACCTCGGCGTCGAGTTCGGTGAAGGCGTTGAGAGTATCGCGCACCGAGCACATTTCGGACATGCAGACACTGGTGAATGCGAACGGGAAGAAAAGAAGCACGGTGTTCTTCTTTCCGAAGTTGTCCGAGAGGGTTACGTCGATAAGACCTTCCTCGGTTTTATACTTGAGGGTGAAGTCCGGAGCTTTGGTTCCTTTGGTGAGTGCCATGGTTTTGATTCTGGTTATTGGTTGTGAATGAAATGATTTGTCTATGGCACCCGCCGCCGGGTGTCAACGATCCTTGGACCGGATAAAGCGAAAGACTCCCGCCCCGTCGTGTCCGGCCCGGGTGGGGAGGGCGCAGATCGCTGCCGTGAGGTGAAAGCGCTGCCCCGGCTTCGAGGCGAGAAAGGATTCCGCTACCGTTCTGTTTTCTGCGTGTTCGATGCTGCAGGTACTGTAAACAAGGACGCCGCCCGGCTGCACAAGTTCAGCGGCTGCCTCGAGAAAGCGGAGCTGTATCTTGGGCATGCGTTCCCTATCTTCCGGGCTGAGGCGCCATTTTACGTCTGGCTTGCGTTGGATCACCCCAGTGTTGGTACAGGGCGCGTCGAGAAGGACGCCTTCGAATGCCGCCTGCCACTGCGGCGGCAGCTCCGCCGGTTGGTCGAGATCAATGGGCCGGACGGTGACGCGGTCCTTCCAGGGGGAGAGATTTCTGCGAAGTTCATCGAGACGCTCCTCCCGATCCGCCGCAACCAGCGTTCGGGGACCGTCGGAGCGGGTGAGCAGGGCACGGCTTTTTCCGCCCGGACTCGCGCAGAGGTCGAGTACACTTTGCGGACGGCTGGCGCAAAGGAGATCTTCGGCTATGCGGGTTGCCGGATCGCGTATAGTCAGCACCCCATCGGCCAGGAGCTTGCGGATTGGTTCGGTAATGCCATGAGCGAGCCGAAAGAAGCCGGGCCATCGGGTCACTTCAAGTCCTTCGCAGGGCAGGGGGGGGCAGGCAGCCGAGCCGGGTGGCAACGTCCCGCAAGGCGAGATCGTGCCTGCAGGCGGCGGCCTGCCGGAGCAGGAGGCGTATAGATCCGGAGTGCGCTGATTCCAGCGGAGCAGCCGGTCCGTCTCCATGGGGCCGAGATCGGCGCGCCAGCGGGCGACCAGCCAGTCGGGGTGAGAGTAAAGAACCGGGTTCGGTAGGGAAATCCCGCCGCTGCGAATCTGCAATAGCCGCTCCGCCGCCCGCCTCAGGACGGCATTGGCAAAGGCCGCGATCTTTGCCCCGCCGATCTTCCGCACCGCGCCGACCCAGGAATCGGTGATCGCCGGGACTCGCCCGGAGGAATCCAGGTCCACCTCCGTCAGGGCGAGCAGGAGTGCCGCCTCGACCTCGGGCGAAGGCTTGTGTCTCACAAAAGGGGCGAAAACCTCCCGGTAGAGCCGGAGATTCCTCAAACAGGCCGAGTGCAGCCGCCGTGCCCTGCGGGCGGCGTTCTGGCCATCCGATTCCCGGGTCCCGGTTTCCCGGATCTCCGAGGCCTTCGCCGGTGTCCGCAGGTAGCGGGCCATCCATGCCAGCGCGAGTCTTTGACCACTTCTGGAAAAACTGTTGTCTTTCTCGTCCATCTCCGCACTATGGCAGGTTTTACTTCATTCGAAAGAGCAGTTTGCCACAAATATTTATGGATTCAGAAACAATTGATCATTTGATCGCCGGAGACCCCAAGCTGGAGTCTTCCCGCGAAAAGTTGGAGATGATGCAGCCGGGTAGCTACTGCATTCACCGGAGCTGGGGGTTCGGCAAGATTCAGGACTACGATGCGGACGCGAACAAGCTCATCATTGACTTCGAGGAGGGCAAGGAAGGCCATGCCATGGATCCCTCCTTCTGCGTGGACAAGCTCGAAATCCTTTCCCCCGATGATATCCTGGTCCGCAAGAGGACCGATCCCGATGCCGTGGACCAGATGATCGAGAAGGATCGCGTCGGTGTCGTGACCGCGATCCTGGCCGTGAAGCCCGAGAAGCAGGCGACCGCGATTGAGATTGAGCGCCAGCTCGCCTTCCTCATTCCGCAGGAACGCAAGCGGAAGAAGTGGTGGACGGATACCAAGAAAGAACTCATTCGTGAGCCGAAGGTTGCCGTCCCCTCAAAGAAGACCGACCCCTTTGTCCTTCGCGAAGAGGAGATCACTCCGGAAGAGGAGATCCTGGAGGAATTCTTCGCCACCAAAAAAGCGAAGCAGAAGATCGTCCTCGCCGAAAAACTCTACGCCCTCTCGAAAAATAAGGACGAGTTGAAGGAGCACCTCGAAAGTGTGCTCGAGACCCTGACCAATGCGATCAAGAGCACGAAGCTCCTGAACCAGGCCGACCGGCTGCACGGAGTCTGGGTGCGAAACGACCTGGCCCGCGACGATTCGACCGATATCGACGTCGAGACCCTCGAACCCACCTCCTTTTCCATCATCGAGGAGGCAGCCGATAATCTCGAAAAGCTTGCCGACGAGCTGCCCGCCGCCTATTACCACCGTTTCCTCGACCTCCTCACCCGGACCTATCCGGACAAGTGGGAGGAAATCATTGTCCGCCTCCTGCGCCACAGCGAGGGTAAGTTCACCAGCGAGTGCATCGCCTTCCTCTACGAGAAAGACCGCGAGGCGAAGGTCAAAGAATGCTTTGAACGCTGGCTCAACGAGCAGACGATGCGCGGCCCGATTCTCCAGTGGATCATCAAGAACCGCAACTCGGTGAAATATGCGAAGCTGATTGACGGCCTGCTCAGCCCGCGGCTGCTCAACGCAGTGTTCTACGCGATCGATCTCGAATCGTTGCAAAACGCCTCCACCCGCAGGATCCCTCTCGCCGACGCCCTCAGTGACGACACCGAGCTGATTCCGCTCCTTCTTGACCGTGGCACGGCCGAGACGGCGCGCGACCTCGCCCAAACCCTCCTCTTGAACCAGGGATTTGACGACCTGACCAAGAAGTCTCTCCTCGTCCGGTTCATTCGGAAGTATCCGAGTATCCAGAGCCTCCTCGAGCGCGAGGCCGCAGTCGATCAGGAGGCGGTCGGGGACTCCGCGTTGACCGTCTCCCAGCAGAGTTTCGATCTCGCCAAGAAGGAATACGAGGAACTCGTCGGCAAGAAGATCCCCGAAAACAAACAGGCCATCGAGACCGCCAAAGAGCACGGCGATCTTCGCGAGAACGCCGAATACAAGATGGCCCGCCAGGATCAGGATACTCTCCTCGCCCGCAAGGCCGAGCTGGAGAAGGATCTCGCCCGCGCCCGGGTGACTGACTTCAGCGACGTCTCTACCGACTCCGTCGGGATCGGCTCGGTCGTCGAGCTGCGCGAGGGTTCCACCGGGACGGTTCGCAAATACGCCATCCTGGGTGCGTGGGACAGTGACCCCGACCGGGATATTCTTTCCTACCTCACCCCTCTCGGCCAGAGGCTCCTTTCCCGTAAAGTGGGCGACGTGGTGGAGACCGAGGTCGACGGATCAAGGGAGGTATGGACCGTTGAGTCGATCACCCGCTGGGTCGATCAAGCCTGGTAGCCCTGCTGCCAATCGCTTTCACGAAAAGGGGATGACATGGCCGAGGGCTGGGAAACGCTTCGCCTGCTCTCCGAGCCGACCCGTGCCCGCATCCTCGCCCTCGTCCGGCGGGAAGAACTCTCGGTTGCGGAGTTACAGGAGATTCTGGGCATGGGCCAGTCCCGCATCTCCTCCCATCTCGGTCTCCTGCGCCAAGGGGGGCTGGTCTCCGATCGGCGCGAGGGAAAGCACTCGTTCTACGGGCTGAATCCAGCCCTCGATCCACGCTTGGGAACTCTGGTCGACTCAGCCCTGGCCTTTGCGGAGAACGAAATGTTCTTCGCCGAGGACGCCCGCAACCTTGAGCGAATCCTCACTCGCCGGAAACAGGTCGCTGAGAAATATTTCAACCTTGTAGCGGGGCGACTCGGGCGCAGCTACTGCCCCGGGCGTTCCTGGCAGGCTCTGGGGCATTTCCTCCTCCTCCTCTCCCCGAGAATCCGCGTCGCTGATCTCGGTGCCGGAGAAGGCATGATCTCCCAGTTGCTGGCTCGCAACGCCGAAAAGGTCTACTGTATCGATAGCTCCCCCCGGATGGTCGAGGTCGGGAAGGAGCTGGCGGAGAAAAATGGACTCAAGAATCTCGAATACAAACTGGGTGACATCGAGGATGTTCCCATGAAGGATGGTTCGGTCGATCTCGCCATCCTGAGCCAGGCCCTCCACCACGCCGAGAAACCCCGCTCCGCCATCGCCGAGGCCCACCGGATTCTCAAGCCCGGCGGTCGCCTCGCCATACTCGACCTGGCCGAGCACCAGTTCGAGAAAGCCCGCGAACTTTACGCTGACAAATGGCTGGGGTTCTCGGAGAACGATCTGTATCAGTTTCTTCGTGACGCAGGCTTCCGCTCCGTCGAGGTCACCCCCGTAGCCCGCGAGGAGCAGGATCCCGGCTTCGTTACCCTCCTGGCCACAGGACTGAAGCCCTCGGGTTAGTATCTTGGGTGCAGGGTATCGGATTTTCGCCCGGCTACGCCTTTCCGAGACAATTCGCAGTGTCTTTGAAATGGCGGACCGCGTAGTGATCCGTTTCCGGAAACAGATCACCGGCGTAGAGAACGATACCCGGTTTCGCGTCGGGCACGGCATTTTGAAATTTTGCAATATTTCCCGCCAGGTTGCGATGCCACGTCATGGCGGATTTGATTTCGATGGGAACCAGCATACGCTGCCGTTCATAAACCAAATCGACTTCGTTGCGGTGACTGTCCTGCCAGAAATACAGCCTGGGTTCCCGTCCTGCGTTAAGTCGGGCCTTGAAGGCCTCGGCAACGACTAGATTCTCAAAGAGATTGCCGTGCAGCGGATCGCGCGCCGCTTCAGCCGGTGATTCAATGCCGAGCAGCCACGCAGCAAGCCCCGGCTCGGTAAAGTAAATTTTTGGAGTCTTGACCAGGCGCTTGCCGAAATTCCGGTAATAGGGCGACAGCCGGAAAATTACAAAGGAAGCTTCCAGTATGGAAAGCCAGTGTTTGAGTGTCGTTCCACTGACACCCACTTCACCAGTCAGGGCACTCAAATTTAATGGTTGCCCGATCCTTCCCGCCAATAAGCGAAGGAAGGTCTCGAAAAGCTGTTGGTTCCGAAGCTCCATGAGCTGTCGGACATCGCGCTCCACATAGGTGCGAAAATAATTCGCGTATGCGCTCGTCGGCTCGAGCGCGTCGTCGTAAATGCGGGGCAGGCATCCCCTGTGTAGAAGTTCGTTCTTGTCGATCTCCACGCCCGCTTCCTCCAGTTCCCCTATGGAAAGAGGCAGAAGCCTCAACAACGATGTCCGCCCGGCAAGGGATTGGGTCACCGCTTCCTGTAATCGCAGTTGGTGACTGCCGGTAAGAATGAAAGCTCCTTTGTCCTTTTCCTCATCGACACGGACTTGTATCCACGAGAGTAATTCCGGAACGCGCTGAATCTCGTCAAGAATCAGAGGCCCCCTGTGCAAGTGGAAAAACTGCTTTGGGTCTTCGCTCGCCAAATGCCGGACTTCGGGGTTCTCCAGATTGCAATAGGTGTGCTCGGGAAAAACCGCTCGTACGAGCGTGGTCTTTCCCGCTTGGCGCGGGCCGGTGAGCGTCACAACCGGGTATTCCCTTGCCGCGACCCTCAGGATGCCAGCCATGTTGCGCGAAATCATTCACCGAAAGTCGGACTGATCTGAGCAAAAATCAAGTACAGCTTTGAATTTTCACAATATACTTGCCGGAATCCTGTCCCCGTCCCAGCGAAAGCGGCTGCCTTTCGACAGGCTCAAGGTCCTTGGAAAAGCCACTTCCCCTTCCCCCGCATAAAAAATTGCGCCCTTCGGCTCGAGATCGATTGAGTTTCCATTTGCCTCTGTGCGAGAAATCTGATTTTGGACGATCAACGTGAATAAGAAACTCGTTTGGACCATCTGTGCGGTAAATATCCTCCTTGTCGCTTTCCTTACCTACCGGGTGACCCTGCGTCCGGCCTCCCCGGTTCGCTTCTCTTCAAGCGTCGATTCCGCCGAGGCATCGTCGACCGATTGGGCTGCCCGCAGTCGTGAGGCTCGCGAATCACTCCTCGCCGTCCCTGCAGACGCAGACGCAGGCGACCGCAGGCAGAGGATCGCGGAGCACCCTCGTCTGGGCAGTACCCAGTGGAGCGAGGAAGCCGGGGAGACCCTTCGTGTTTTCCTGGAGACGGTTGACTCCACTTCCGGACCCTTGGAAAGAATGCAGCTCCGGGAAATCGTCTTTGACCGATTCGGAGGCGCGCCCCAGGCGGTGGATGGATTGGCTGCGCACGCGGAAGGGGTTCTCTCGGGTGCGGAAACCGCAGCCGAGAGACGCGGAGGTCTGATTCTTCTCTTTCGCCTTCTCCTCAACGAGCCGTCAGCGGAGGAGGCGCGTCCAGCCGCCCTGGACCATCTGCCCTCGCGCTTGCGCGCTCACGCGGAGGATCACTCCACGCTCCTGCCAACCTTGGTGGAAGGGTGGGGGATCCTTCAGGATCGAGGCCTCGATACGACTGCGGATGAGATTTTTCAACCGGAAGAGATTCGGCCCTTTCTTGAAGACCCTTCGACCGACCGGGAATTATTCCTGCAAGCACTGGCAAACGCCTCCCGTATCGTCCCCGACTGGGGGTCCGAGCACTACCGCCCCTGGCTGGCCGATCCCGACCCGCGGATCAGGAGGCAGGCATGGAACGAACTCCTCCGTACCGCCGACGCCGAAACCCTGGACTGGCTGGCTGAGTGGCGCCCCGCCGACCCCGATCTTGACCTGCGCCGTTTGCGCGCCCTCATGGCCCTCAAAGACAAGTGGCTCACGGCGGAAACCGACCCTGGCGAAGATGAGCCGGCCTCCCCCTTGGATTGACGGGGTGGGGTCGTTGTCCAGGGCGAAAAATTCCTTGGAAAAAATTCCTGGGCACCCACAATTCCCAGGAATCGCCCTCGATCCCATTCGGATGACCAATCGCTGTATTGGGTAGCCTATGCGTTTACGCTTGGGCTTCGGTGGTCAGGCGGGTAGCTGCAACGCGGGACGCTCCCGGAATCCTTAAAGGCCGGCATGCGCAACAGCACGAAGCCTGAAGGCATCGGATCCATTCGGTGGGTGTCCTGAAACTTCCGGCCAGCGAACCGATGTCGTGAGCAGCAAGACCTTCGAAGAGGCTGCAGCGGGCAAGGATGTTCTCCTGGTCGTTGATCCGAGCAGGGTATGGTGCTTCAGGCGAAGGTATTCTTTTTCAAAAAAAGTGATGCTTCTTGACCGGGGTCAAGGAATCGCGGCGTGGCTTTTGATAAACTCCCGGGCAATCAACCACTAATTAACCACTAATCGAGGAGAAAACGACCATGTTTTGCAATCAATGTGAACAGACAGCCCACGGCACCGCTTGTGACGTCAGCGGAGTCTGCGGGAAGAACGAAGAAGTAGCCGCCCTGCAGGACGGGCTGATCCACGCCTTGCAGGGACTCGCGTATTGGGCTAGGCAAGCGCATCGTCTTGGCTTGCGGGATGAGAAGATTGACGTGCTTATGCTCAAGGGAGTCTTCACTACCTTAACCAATGTCGATTTTGACCCGGCTCGGCTGACGGCTCTCATTCGGGAGGTGACGTCTTGTCGTGAATCTTTGGGCGCGCGGGTGCTTCAGCAGGGTGGGGCAGTTCCGGCTGATCGTCCTTGTATGCGCTTTGCTCCTTCACCGGATGATGCGATTCTGGCCGCACAGGGCCGAGAACTTAACCTCATCGAAAGCCTGGACGTTGACCCGGACATTCGTTCGCTGAAGCAGATCCTACTTTCAGAGATCCTGACTCCTGGTAATCAAGAAAGCGTGATTTATTGTCCGAGATG
>CAZWFJ010000112.1:0-14295 GCA_964633135.1 uncultured Puniceicoccaceae bacterium
CGAACTAAGACCTCTCATGCTCCATTATATCAAATGAATTTCCAACACCGTTGATGACGGCCCTAAGCAAATGGCGGGAATTTCTTGCCTTTCTCTCGATTCGGGCGATACCGTCCTCCGCTTTCTATGAAAGCGTTTGATTTTGAGAGAAATACCGAGAATGCGATCGGTTCGGACGAATTGCGGGAGCGGATTGCCAGCGGCAAGCGGCTCAAGGTCAAGCTGGGAGTGGATCCGACCCGTCCGGATCTAACCTTTGGGCACCTTGTCGTGTTCAACAAGCTTCGGGAATTCCAAGACCAGGGGCACGAGGCCATCCTCATTATTGGCGATTATACCGCGATGATCGGCGATCCGAGCGGACGCTCCTCGACTCGTCCGGTTCTGACTGAAGAAGATGTCCGCATAAACTCGAAGACCTACCTGGACCAAGCCTTCCGCGTGCTGGATCGGACGCAAACGACCATACGCTACAACAGCGAATGGTTTGGACAGATGAGTTTTGGCGATTGCCTGGAACTTTCCCGCAAGATGACGGTTGCCCGGATGTTGGAGCGCGATGACTTCTCCAAGCGCTATGCGGCAAACACCCCCATCAGCATTGTCGAGTTTCTCTATCCGCTGATCCAGGGCTATGATTCCCTGGTTCTGGATGCCGACGTCGAGTTGGGGGGGAGTGATCAGCTTTTCAACATGCTCGTCGGGCGTGCGTTGCAGAAGGATGCGGGCAAGCCCGAACAAGCTGTCCTGACCCTGCCTCTCTTGGTGGGACTTGACGGGCATCGAAAAATGTCGAAGTCCTACGACAACTACGTTTCCTTCAACCACAGCCCGGAGGAGATGTTCGGGAAAGTGATGTCGATTCCCGATGAAACCATGTGGGAATACTACCGACTGCTGTTACTCTCTCCGCCGGAAGAAATCGATTCGTGGAGACAGGGGCATCCGATGGACGCGAAGAAGAATCTGGCCCGCCAATTGGTCAGCCGATTTCATTCCGCCGAGCAGGGAGAACAGGCCTTGCACGGATTCGAGCAAGTATTTTCGAAGGGGGAGAACCCGGAGGAAATGATGGAAGTTTCCATGGCGGGCGCCGGACTTGGCACGGAGTCAAAGATTGTCGATGCCCTGGATGCCAGTGGCCTTTTTCACAGCAAAAAGGAGATCATCCGCCTCATCGGGCAAGGTGCAGTGAAACGCAATGGAGAACGGGTCAACGACCGCAATGATCCGATCGGGAAGATCGATTCGCCCCAGGTCCTCCAGGCGGGGAAGCGAAAATTCTTCCGTCTCGTCCCGTAGGGATTGATGCGGGTTTGATGGAAGAAAGAGGGCTGCGGTCTGAACTTGTCAGCAATTTAACCTGCTTCGCCCGGCTCAACCTGCGAGACCTCAACCAGGAGGTCATGGGTGATGCCCTCGAGCTGCTCGCGCACGGTGGATTCGCTCATGGCTTCGGCGGAAGAGAGGCTAGCCGATACCCGGAAGAGCACGATGCCCGAATCGGCAGCGGCCTCGGTATGGGTCGACATGGACTCGACGTTGAGTCCAAGGGCCGCGAGAGAGCCGAAAACTTCCCTCACGATGCCCGGGTGATCGGCCCCCACCAGGTGGATTTGGAACGATGTGCCCAAGGCATGGCTTTGGCTTCGGCCATGGGCGATGGTCAAGTCGAGTCCTTCAATCGAGAGCAAATCCTCTCGCAACGCATCCCGATTCCGATCGGCAACACTCACCTGGAGCAGCCCGACAAATCTTCCCGCAAGGTGGACGAGGCGGCTGTGTTCCCAGTTGCCCTGGTGGGCGTGGATCTTATCGGCCACTTTTGAGACGATTCCCGGGCGGTCGTCGCCACTGAGGGTGATGAGGAGGATTGAGCTATTCACAGGGATGACGGTAAGGGGGAAAGGAGGCGGATGGCAATCATCTGATTGCGGGAATCCATTTTTTGGGGGATGACGGTGGTGCCCTCGAAACGGGTTCCCCGATCCGCTACGCAGATGGCCCTCGAAACGGGTTCCCCGTTCCGCTACAAGGATGGCCTTCGAAACGGGTTCCCCGTTCCGCTACGAGGATCTGGATCCGCTCTTGATTTCAACTCCGCTCTCCAGGAAAGAGCGTTTACCGTTGAACAATGGGTACAAGCCCGAATCTTCTTGGAGGATGAAGATGCGACCAAAGAGAAAAAATGCGGAAGCGAAAAGAAACGGACGCGGATAGCAAAGCACGCGTGGGGATTCTCACGGGCGATACGCAGGATCCCGACCCGGTCCGGGAGATCCTGGTCGATGCGATTTTTGAGCGGCGCAAGGGCACCAGACGGCTGCGGATGTCGTTCGACTTTGAGAATCGACTCGTGGTGCGAATGCCCTGGAACTGCTCTCTCCGCCAGGCGAGGGAGTTTGTCGAGGCCAACCGGGAGTGGATTGGGAAACAGGCGAACTCCCTGGCCCCCGTTCTCGGCTTGGAGGATTTCCTCATCCGCAACCCGTCGATCTCGTTGGAGGGGCGCCGGATCGCAGTGTCCATTCACCGGGTCAACGTTGGATCGAGCCACTGGATTTACGACGAGCGGCGGGCGGAGGGACTCTTTCATTTGCGGGACCAGGGGGAGAGCGCAGCCGTGCTGAAAGCCCTCATTCGCAAGGTCGCGGTGGCGGCTTTGACACGGCGGGTGGCGGAATTTTCAGATCTTCATCGCTTTCGACCGGGCAAGGTCACGGTTCGCGACCAAAAGAGTCGCTGGGGATCCTGTTCCCATAATGGCACCATCTCCCTCAACTGGCGCTTGCTCCTTCTTTCTCCCGGGGCGCAAGATTACGTGATTCTGCATGAGCTGGCCCATCTGCGCCACCTCAATCATTCCCGCGATTTCTACGAACTCCTTTCGGATCTGGATCCGAACCGCTCAGCCCACGAGGACGAGCTCACCCGCGACGGGCCACGCCTGATGCGGGTGGGTCGATAATTCACGGGTTGCAACTCTCTTGCACGCTTGCATGAAATCTACCCTCCCCCCATTGTTACAGCTATGTCGGAAATGAAATGTACCGCCCTCGTACACGAGGAATTTGGAAATCCTGCCGAGGTGCTTCGGCTTCGCGAACTGAATCTCCCTCCCTTGCAGCAGGGAGAGGTGCTGATTCGAATGGAGGCGGCCGCGATTCACCCCTCCGACCTCGGAATGATCGGGGGGACCTACGGCCGATTGCGGGAGCTACCGGCTGTGGGAGGTCGAGAAGCTGTGGGGACTGTGATCGAAACCGGGCCGGGGGTGCCCGACAGCTGGGAAGGAAGGAGGGTACGACTTCCGGAGGATTCCGGGGTCTGGCGCACGTTGCAGGTGGCCCGCGCGGAGCAGCTTGCGGAAGTACCCGATGGAGTCCCCCTTGAGCAAGCCGCACTCTCGGCGGTAAATCCCACAACCGCGATCCGGTTGTTGGCCGATTTCGAGGATCTGGAGGAAGGGGATTGGGTGGTTCAAAACGCCGGAAACTCTGCAGTCGGCGTTGCCGTGATCCAGCTCGCCCGTGCCCGTGGAGTGAAGACGGCCAGCCTCGTCCGGCGAGAGGAGCTGGCGGGACCGCTGGAGGATCTCGGTGCCGATCTGGTTGTGCTGGACGATCGATCCGCGTCCGAGACCATTCGCGAGGCGCGGGGTTCGGCCCGAATGCCCCTGGGGTTGAATTCTGTAGGGGGGACCAGTGTCCTGAATCTGGCCCAATCCGTGAGCGACGGAGGAACCGTGGTGACGTTCGGGGGGATGACGGGCGAAAAGATCCGCTTCCCCACCCGCCAACTCATTTTCAACGACATTCGCTTTCGCGGCTTCTGGATGGACCGATGGAATCGTCAGAACGGGGCTGGGGCGAAGCAGGGCTTGATCGGCGAGGTGTATCAGGCGATCATCGACGGCACGCTGAAAACCCCTGTCGAAAAGGTGTATCCGCTATCAGATTACAAAGAGGCCCTGGAGCACAACTCCTCAAGCCGGATGGGCAAGGTTCTGTTCGGAAATGTCTGAGCCATTTGAGGATCTGGTGGCCGCCCTCCGGGCACTGCCGGGACTGGGCAAGCGATCGGCTGAGCGGATCGCCCTTCACCTCCTGGTGGGAGAAAGGGATCGGCTGCCCCGGTTTATGGGGGCACTGGAGGTGGCGGCCCGGGAGATCGGTCGATGTCCCGATTGCGGAAATCTCGCGCGCGCCGGCCAACGTTGCCCAATCTGCGCCGATCCGGGCCGGATCCGTAGTTCACTGTGCATCGTCGAGAAGATTCAGGATCTCTCTGCCATTGAGGAGGCCGGCAGCTGGAAAGGACTTTACCATGTCCTGCACGGAAAGCTCTCACCCCTGCAAAATCGCGGCCCGGAGGATGTGAATCTGGGAAATTTGGCCGATCGGATTCAGTCGCTTGAAGTTACGGAGGTTGTTTTCGCCCTCGCCAACGATATCGAGGGCGAAGCAACTTGTCATTACATTGCTGAGACACTCCTTCCACAGGACCGGGTGATCCGCATTACACGCATTGGTTTTGGCCTCCCCAGCGGCGGAGAGGTCACTTATGCCGATTCGGTTACCCTGCGCAGTGCGATGGAGGCGAGGACGGATTTCGGAAGATGAGCAAGGAACTGATTCAGGCTACCAGGGAGCTGTCCGATGAGGTGGACGCTCTCAGCTTCGGCGAGCCGATCGCCTGTGTCTATAACCCGCTGGCGTACGCCAGAGAGGCCCACGAATCCTACCTTAACAAGTGGGGCCAGGGACGCAAGCGTTCGGTCTTTCTGGGCATGAATCCTGGCCCTTGGGGCATGGCCCAGAGCGGGGTGCCGTTTGGCGAGATTCCCTCGGTCCGCGACTGGGTGGGAGTGAATTGCCCGATCCAAAAGCCACGCCATGAGCACCCCAAGCGACCCGTGGAGGGGTTTGCCTGCCAGCGCTCCGAGGTCAGCGGACGCCGCCTCTGGGGAATGTTCCGCGAGCGTTTCGGCAATCCCGATCGCTTCTTTGCCGATCATTTCGTCCTCAACTATTGTCCCCTGGTCTTTATGGAGGACAGCGGTCGCAATCGTACTCCGGACAAGCTGCCACCTGCCGAGCGGGAGTCCCTTGATACCGCCTGTGACCGTTTCCTTCGGCGCGCCCTGGACCTGCTCCAGCCCGAGTTTCTCATCGGAGTGGGTGCCTATGCCGAGAAATGCCTGCTTCGTAATGCGAGCAGCGGGACGGTTGTGCGCATTCTTCACCCAAGCCCCGCCAGCCCAATCGCCAACCGGGATTGGCCCGGTGCCGCCGTCCGGATACTCGAAACGTCCGGCGTTTGGTAATCGAACCGCTCCAGCTCTCGCTCCCAAAACGAAAAAGCCCGGCACCTTGCGATGCCGGGCTGCTCCCGAATTACGGCGAGGCTTCCGCCGCACCCATTATTCGACCGCGATCGCGCGCGGGCGGCTTTCCTCAGCGAGAGGAAGCTGGACGGACAGGACGCCATCCTCGGATTGAGCCGAGATACGGTCCGGGTCAATGTTCACGTTGAGCTGCAGCGGCAGACGAAAATCGTCCGCATTGAGATCTTCGTGGATGACCTTGGCCCCCTCGGGACGAATCGAAGCGCGCCGCCCCACGACAAGGAGCTGGTCATTTTCAATGGTGACTTCAGCTTGCTCCTTGGGGACTCCAGGCAAAAAGACCCGTAGTTCGTAGGTCTCCTTGCCAGGTTTGACCTCGTAGCGCGGTCGGCGCCAGGATTGACGACGGGCGACCGCTGGCTCGGTGGTTTGAGTGATTTCGTTGCTCATGGTACTGTTCCTTTCGGTTTGGATTATCGATTTTCCGGGGCGAGCAGCTGCCTCAGGCAACCTTGATCGCCTTCGGCTTGCGCGCTTCGCGCTTCGGCAGGTGGATTGAGAGGATGCCGTCCGCGAGCCGGGCCTTTACCTTGTCCGTCTCGACGTCATCTCCGACCGTGATCCGGCGGATCAGCGAGATTTCCCTTTTCGCGTCGCCTTCCTCGTCCTTGCGGACAGCCTTGATTTCCAAGACCGCATTCTCAATCTCTACCGAGACATCTCCCTTCTTGACCCCCGGCAATTCGGCCCGGACTTCATAGGCATCGTCAGTCGAGTAGAGGTTCACCGGGATCTCGCGACTCCCCAACGCATCCGAAAACGAATTTCGAAATCCGCGTCCGAATTGCTCGAGAAGTGCATCGATCCCCGCAAACGGGTCATGGCTTGGTGTGTCGTATTTGAATAATGTCATTGTGATTCTCCTTTCTTCGATCTGGGTTGTTGTTGTGTGATCGATCTCCAAATTTGCAGGGATTATGCCAAGCCTTTTGATTTTCTAAGAGGCTATTTAGCAAAACTTTACATCATTCATGCCCTGAGTCGCTAGCGCCATTTTGACCCATACTGGAGGAGCCGAAAATTCAATAGAGACAATACGTCACCCTTTGCGTTTGGACAGGATGAGAAACGAAAAACCGCCCACTGCCTTACCGCTTATCGATTTCGTACCGGTCACTCTTTTCGGGTACCCGCTGACAGATGGTGTTCAATCGCTGCGCCGGAGCTTGTGAGCGTCTGGCATGGGATCGGATCGCTTTGGGTTCAGAAGAGTATTTATCAATCGGGCACCTGAGGACGGAAAGACGGCTGTCCGAACACTGCCTGCCTTGCCAGTTCACACGAAATACTCCATCTTGATGGCTATGGACTTCCCTTCCAACTCTTTCGTCTCTGGTGTGTGCAACGCCCGCCTTCCCGACAAGGACGGGCTGTATCGGCTTTCTTTCTCCGGTGGTGTTCTCGTATCGATTGCCCCGGAGGTCGATTCCGCTCCCGGGCCGGGATACATTGACGCCAGGAACGGCCTTGTTATCCCGCCTTTAGTCGATTCCCACTTCCACCTTGATTCTGTTCATAGCATTGATGAGACGGGAGAAAATGTCAGCGGCACGCTTCTCGAGGGGATCGCTCTTTGGAAGACCTACAAAGAGTCCCTGACTCCAGAGAGGATCCTGAACCGTGCCCGACGCTATTGCCGTGAAGCGCAGGCTCTGGGACTTCAAGCAATCCGAAGTCACGTCGATGTGTCCTATGAGTCCCTTGCCGGAGTGGAGGCCCTCACCCAGTTGCGCGAGGAGATGGCTCCGTTGATGGATATTCAACTTGTCGCTTTCCCGCAGGATGGATTCCTTCGCAATCCGGAAGGTGAAAGACGGCTACTCAAAGCGTTGGAAGCCGGAATCGAAGTCATTGGGGGAATCCCACACTTTGAGCGGACCTACGAGGAGGGTTCCCGCTCCATCGACCGAATTTGCCGCATTGCGGCAGATCAAAATCTTCGCGTCGACTTGCACTGCGATGAGACCGACGACGGGGGATCTCACCATATCGAGACCCTCGCCGCCAAGACCCTCGAATACGGGCTGCAGGGCCACACTGCGGCCTCGCACACCACTTCGCTACACTCGGCGGACCACGCTTGGTTTGCGAAACTTGTTCCCCTACTCAAGGAAGCAGCCGTTACGGTTATCCCGAACCCGCTCATCAACCTCAGCCTTCAGGGCCGCTTCGACAGCTACCCAAAGCGACGGGGCATCACGCGGATTCCGGAACTAAGCGCGGCGGGCATTCCCATTGCCCTCGGCCAGGACTGCGTGCGCGATCCCTGGTATCCGCTGGGAACTGGCAATCTTCTTGATGTCGCCCATATAACGGTACACGGATGCCATATGACTGGAGCCGACCAAATGAAACAGCTCCTGCCAATGATAACCACGAATGGAGCCGCCGCAATGGGCCTTCAGGGTTATGGATTAAAAGAACAAGAGGCCGCAAATTTGTTGATTTTTCGCGAACAAAGTTTTGTCGACCTCCTGCGCCTGCGCCCACGCCCCTCTGTCGTGGTCAGGCATGGACGCAAGGTCAGCTAGTCGCCGAACTTTTCTTCGAAGAGAAGTTCCATGTATTCAAAAGCGCGCGAATTGGAGAGAGGGTCAAACTCAGCCTGGCCTTCCATAGCCGCATTCGGATCGGTAAACGAATGAACTGTATTCGAAAACTGAACGAGCTGCCAATCGACATCCGTCTTTTGCATCACGTTGATCCATTCGGCGACATCTGCCTGGGGGACGAAGGGATCGTCGGCACCGTGCAGCACAAGGAGGCTCGCTTTGATTTTGCCACTATCCGCTTCCAGAGTCGGCGAAAGCAAATCCCCATGAAACGAAACGACGGCATCCAGATCCGCTCCCGTGCGGGCGAATTCCAAAACGGCTCCGCCGCCGAAACAGAACCCGATGGCTACGATATCGTTTTCCTGTAGGGGAAGACCCTCCTCGTTGAGAAAGATCTTCAGAGCTTCCGCCATACGGGATCTCATCAGTTCTCGGTCTCCCCGAAGCATTCCGGCCGCCTCGGCCGCCTCATCCTGATTTTGCGGGCGGACATCGACCCCATAAAGATCAACCATCATGACCACATAATCGTCCTCCGCAATCCGCATGGCTTTTTCGAGCGAGTCCCTGGTGGGTCCCATCCAGTTCGGCACCATGAGAACACCGGGTCGCAAATCGTCCTCTTCGCGATCCCATACGATGGTACTTTCGAACCGCGCATCACCGATCTCATAGCTGACTCGCCGTAGGGCGAGTTCGCCCAGCGCTCCAGTATCATCGCCAAAGGTTGGTGCAGCTGCAAAGAGAGAGAAGAGGAACAAGACAATACTTCGTTTCATAAGAATCAGCATGGCAATTCGGCGCAAATCTTCAAGGTTTCAGAGGATAAAGATCCTGAGAGCCATCGAGGGAGAACAGTTCCCGATAGAGATCGGGCCGACGGTCGCGAAAGAAGCCCCAGTTTGCCCGGTCACGCCGCATCTTCGCCCGGTCAAAAGAGGCGACGATCGACCCATCTCCCTGACGCGGCAGGTGAGCGGAGATTTCTCCCCACGGATCGGTGATAAAGGAGGAGCCGTAAAAGGTAATTCCCCCGCCCGGTCCCTCTTCGAATCCGTAGCGATTGCTCGCCACGACCGGGACCAGGTTCGCACCCGCATGCCCCTGCATCACCCGCTGCCAATGATCGCACGAATCCATTTCCGGCTCCTCAGGCTCGGATCCGATGGCGGTGGGATAGAGCAGGCACTCCGCTCCCTTCAATGCCAAAATCCGCGCCGCTTCCGGAAACCACTGGTCCCAGCAAACCGCAGCCCCTATCCTTCCCTTGGTGGTATCGTAGACGTGAAATCCAGTGTCGCCAGGATTGAAGTAAAACTTCTCCTCATAGCCCGGGCCGTCCGGGATATGACTTTTGCGGTAGAGGCCAATGCAGCCGCGATCTCCATCAAAGAGAGCGAGACTGTTGAAATAACACTGATTCGCCCGCTCGAAGAAGCTGTAGGGCAGGACCACATCCAACTCGCGACTCAGACGCTCGAAAAGAGCAAACCCCGGCCCCTCTCCCGGCGATACGGCCTGCGCAAACCAATCGGGATCCTCACGCTGGCAGAAGTACGGTCCATCGACCAGTTCAGGACTAAGGATGATCCGGGCACCCTTTGCGTGAGCCTCCCGCACCAACTCCTCGACCCGGACAAGATTGCCCTCCTGCGATCCGGTATGCGCCAGCTGGATGACTCCCAGCGATAGAGTTTGCTCATTCGACATTGGGAAGAACGGTATCGTTTTCGGACGGACGAGGCGAGGAGAAAGCAAAAGGTCCGTCGACCGCCCTACTCGTTGACCAGCCGCTCGATGAGTTCGTTGACAACTTTCGGATTGGCCTTGCCCTTGGTCGCTTTCATCACGAAGCCCTTGACTGCATTGATGGCCTTCGCATTACCCTCCCGGTACTGGGTGACCGCTTTTTCGTTAGCGGCAATCGCCTCACGGCAGAGAGTTTCGAGTTCGCCCTCATCGGAGGACTGCTCCATGCCCTTTTCCTTGACGATACTTCGCGGATCGCCGCCCGTCTTGAGCATTTCGGAGAGGACTTCCCGGGCGATTTGATTCGAGATGACGTTCTCCTCCACCAGCTTGACCAGCGCGGAAAGGCTTTGCGGCCCGACCTTGCATTGTGCTAGGTCGATGCCCTCCTCTCCAGCCGAAAGCTCCCGCGTCAGGTCGTTGACCAGAAAATTGGCGAGAAGGACGGGACTCCCACCAGAGATAACGGCCGATTCGAAGAAGTCCGCAAGTGCGCGATCGGAAATGAGAACCGAAGCACTCGAATATGGGAGCGCAAAATCAGCTTGGTAGCGCCGCTGGCGGTCGAACGGCGGTTCGGGCAAGCTGGCTCCCAGCTCCTTTTTCCACTCCTCGCTGACTGAAACGGGCATGAGGTCCGGGTCCGGGAAATAGCGGTAGTCATGGGCCTCCTCCTTGGTCCTCATAGAGGTCGTCATGTTGCGGTCGGCGTCCCACCGGCGGGTCTCCTGAACAAGAGTTCCGCCCTCGGAAAGCACCTGCCTCTGGCGGGCGATTTCATAGGCGACCCCGTTGCGAACACCACTGATGCTGTTCAGATTCTTCAGCTCCACTTTGGTTCCGAGCGGAACAGTCCCCGCAGGGCGAATACTAATGTTCGCGTCGCAGCGAAGCTGCCCTTTCTCCATGTCGCAATCAGAGATCCCTGCATAGATAAGCATCCGGCGCAATGCGGTGAGAAACGCAAAGGCCTCCTCCGCCGAGTGCATATCCGGCTCGGTGACAATCTCAATCAGCGGGGCACCCGCCCGGTTATAGTCGACCAGACTGTCTCGTTCAAAGTGGGTGAGCTTCCCGACATCTTCTTCCAGGTGGATTCGGGTGAGACGCACCTGGCGGTGCGGACCCTCCTCCGATCGCGAGGGACCAGCCAGTTCGATCTCGACCAACCCATTGCGGCAGAGCGGCTGATCGTATTGGGAAATCTGATAATTTTTCGGCGAATCCGGATAGAAATAGTTTTTGCGATCCCATTTGCAGGTGTGCGCGATGTCACAGCCAAGCATGAGTCCGACCTGGATCGATTTCGCCACCGCCTCCCGGTTGATGGCGGGGAGGCTTCCGGGCAGGGCCATGACCACTGGATCAATCAAGCAATTGGGTTCCTCCCCAAACCGGTAGGGCGCGCTCGTAAACATTTTCGATGCCGTCTTGAGCTGAACATGCACCTCAAGGCCGATGACTGCTTCATAATTCATGATACCTTACCCTCCAATGCCGACGCGGGAGCGACAAGTCCCCGGTATTCATGGGCCTCCTCGAATCTCCTGGCCACCGCGAGCATTTCTGCCTCCCTCAATACCGGAGAAATAATTTGCAGCCCTATGGGACATCCCCCGGAGGAGATCCCGCACGGGATCGACATCGCAGGCAAGCCAGCCAGGTTGGCCGAGATGGTGTATACATCGCTCAAATACATTGCCAGCGGGTCATCGGTTTTCTCCCCAGCGCGGAAAGCCACAGTCGGCGTGGTCGGACCAATCAGACAATCGACCTCGTCAAAGGCGTCGTCAAAATCCTTGCGGATCAGCGACCTGACCTTCTGCGCCCGCAAGTAATAAGCGTCGTAATAGCCACTGGATAGCACATAGGTGCCTAGCATGATCCGGCGTTTCACTTCCTCCCCAAAGCCCTCGCCCCGCGACTTGTAATAGAGATCAATGCCATCCTCGGCTTCCGGCGACCGGTGGCCGTAACGAATTCCGTCGTACCGGGCAAGGTTGGAGGATGCCTCCGCCGTGGCGAGGATGTAGTAGACGGGGACCGAGTAAACCGAGTGCGGGAGCGATACCTCCTGCACCGTACAGCCGCTCATCTCGTAGAAACGAATAGCGGCCTCAATGGAAGCTCGCACCTCCGGCTCAATGCCCTCTGCCAGAAATTCACGGGGAACACCAATCTTCCATGTCCGTTCGCGATGCCCCTCCATGCCCGCTAAAAAGGCAGTCTTCTGGTTAGGCAGCGAGGTCGAGTCCTTCGGATCATGTCCACAAGTCGCATCGAGGAATAGGGCGGCATCCTCGACACAACGGGTGAAGGGTCCGATCTGGTCGAGGGAAGACGCAAAGGCAACAAGACCGTAGCGCGAGATGCGCCCGTAGGTCGGCTTCAAACCCACCGTCCCACAAAAAGCCGCAGGCTGGCGAATAGACCCACCTGTATCGCTCCCAAGAGCGATGATCGTCTCGGCAGCGGCAACAGCAGCCGCACTCCCCCCGCTCGAACCACCCGGCACCCGCGATAGATCCCAGGGATTACCCGTGCGCCCAAAAGCGGAGTTCTCGGTAGAAGAACCCATCGCAAACTCGTCCATGTTGAGCCGCCCAAATAGAACCGCTCCAGCCGCTTTCAGCCTCTCGATCGCCGTCGCATCATAGGGACTGATGAATTTCTCGAGCATCCGGCTGGCGCAACCGAGCGGCTGCCCGCTCACAGCGACAATATCCTTGAGCGCGACAGGGATGCCATCCAAAGGTCCCCTCAAGCGTCCTTGCGAGCGTCGCTCGTCGCTGGCTCGTGCTTGGACAATCGCGTCCTCCCGGTCATAGCTGAGGAATGCCTTCACCAATCCATCGACTTTCTCCACCCGATCAAGGCAAGCCGTTGTCAAGGCAACGCTGGATACTTCTCCATTCGCCAGAAGCTTTGCCAGATCGACGGCGGTCAGTGCATTGAGGTCGGAGGCACTCATCCTTCGATCACCCGCGGAACCACCACCTGATGCGCTCTGCTGACGGGGGCATTGCTCAAGTACTGATCTCGGTCCACGCACTCCGCTGCCTGATCCTCCCGAAAAACATTCTCGAGGGGAATGGCATGGGCCATCGGCTCAACGCCTTCAACGTTCACTTGCTTGAGCTGCTCAACGTAGCCGATGATACGGGCGAGTTGCGGGCCAAGCTTTTCCTTCTCCCCAGCTCCAAGAGACAGCCTTGCCAGGACACAAAGGCGGTCGAGATCTATGTTTTCCTCAGCATTCATCACCAAAACTGCCTCTGGGAGTAGCGGAAGGCGGGGTGGAAAAGCAAGCGGTTTTGTGGATATTCCGATTGGAAAGTCTGGAAATTCTCCACTCTACCCGAACAGTTTCTTGCCTATCCCCTTCGCCCCCAGCACCCGAGAGGCCTCCTCCGGCTCCTCCACCAAAAGGTGAAAGTGGTTATTCATCACCGCATAAGTGATCACCCTCGCCCCGGAAAACTCAGCCACCTTCCAGATCATCTTCCGGAAAACCTCCTTCTCCACCTCTCCAAACAAAACCTCCCCATTCACCGTCCGGCTCATCAGGTGGAAGTAACTAAGGTGGTCCGATACCTTTCTTCGTTTTTTTCCCATGCAAATATCTCACCAAAAACCCCCAACGAAACAATCTTACAATAGGTCTGTTCTATTTTTTTAATCCCCGATTTCTTCGCCACCTATGCCACCACCCCCGAATTCCATCCCCGTAGCCACCCTTATTCAAGGCACACAATCCGCCAATCCTGTCTCGGTGGTCGGCCAGATCCGCAGAGTCCTAAGTCCGTTTGCCGACGAATACGCCGTATTTTTCCTCGCCGTCGAATCCGTTGTTTTCTGCGACGAAATGAGCGACGCTCATTGCCCCATGCTGGCAGCGGAAGCTTCGACTCCAGCACCCCCATTGCCTCCTCCGGTGAAATCGACACCTCCCCGTCCGGCTCATCGGGTGGTAGTAACTCAGGCTGTTCGGTAACTTTCTTCTCTTTTTCGCCCTCCTCCACCTTGACCCTAAAATTCATCCACACGTCATTTCATTATTAGGTCAGTCCTAATTATTCCTCTCTGTGGGTTCGAAAATAAATTTTCTGGATCCCAGGTTGGTAAGAATGCCGAATCCTCTGCATCTTCCGGAAAATCCTTCCCTTTCCCTTCATCCTCCTAGCCCATTTTGTCCGATTCTTGCGAAAGACGATACCGATTCTCTGATCGAACAGGTTCTTCGCCTTGGCGACCTTCGTGCAGAGTGATGGACTGCATTGACGGTCCTTTTCCGGAAAGACCGCCTCCCAATTGCCTATCGATTTACAGGGTGGCGTTATCCCCGAGCCTCACTCGAAACGCGGGAGCAAAGTGGTTTGCTTCTCTCCTATCCGAACAGTTTCTTCCGAATCCCCTTCGCCACCGCAAGCCCTCTCCAGTCGGCCCCTTCCATCGGATGCGCCTTCGGCTCTTGCTTCCCGGGCGGGTCCTTTGCCAATTGTTCCTTCACGAAGCTCTCCGATCCCAGGATCATCCCGTCCACAAAGTACAACACCTTGCCCCGCAGCAAGACGGCCAGGGGCA
>CAZWFJ010000113.1:0-14246 GCA_964633135.1 uncultured Puniceicoccaceae bacterium
CGAGGAAGCATCCCGGCAAGCCGCATGAAATGGAGGGAGCGGACTGGGGCGGTCTCTCGGTGGCGAAGGGGCTGCGGACAGATCTATTTGGATAAAGTGGCTTTTACCGGCGGGCAGATCCCGAGTCCCATGGACTTTTTGCGAGTCCACTTCCCGGCTTCTGTCTGTACCCAAAGTCCGGATTTGGCCATTTCGGTCATCTGGATGGCTCTGAGGCGACCGGCCTCGGTTTGGGCGGCGCCTGTTTTGTGAGCGATGTAGGCGTAGAGGGTTTGGCGGTCGCGGTTTTCTTCTTGGACCCAAGCCATCTCTGTTGAGTTCAGGGAGGATCGGGCAGTTACATAGCCCTCATTATTCTCGTCGGTTAGCCCGCGGTTCCACAAATTATCGATATTCGGAAGGCGTTCGACACTGCGTCCCGGATCGGGGCACACAAATCGTTGCATTCGATAAGTAAAATTTCTTGAATAATCAGGATAGGTTAAGTTAATTTTCTAAAGTCTGAAATCCTTTCACGAAACAGGAACTTCTTTTCGTCTTATCATGGCCAACAAATCACCCGTTCAATTCAACAACACCGTTCTTCGGGACGGACACCAATCCCTCGCCGCCACCCGGATGCGGACCGAGCAGATGCTGCCGGCTGCGCCCATTCTCGATTCACTGGGATTTGGGGCACTCGAAACCTGGGGGGGGGCTACGATTGATGCGGGGTTGCGTTTCCTTGGTGAATTTCCTTTTGATCGCCTGGACGCGGTCAAGAAGGCCGCCCCGAAGACCCCGCACATGATGCTTCTCCGGGGGCAGAACATCGTTCAGTATCAGAATTTTCCTGACGATGTGGTAACGGCGTTTGTCAGGAACTCGGCGAAGCACGGGATGGATATCTTCCGTATTTTCGATGCGTTAAACGACCCCCGCAACATGCGTTGTGCGATTGAGGCGGCCAAGGCGGCCGGGAAGCAGGCTCACGGGACGATATGTTACACCACGAGTCCGGTCCACGACGTGGAGGCATTCATTCGATTGGGCGAGGAACTGGCTGAAATGGGCTGTGACGCCATTGTCATCAAGGACATGGCGGGGCTTATCCCTCCGTACGTGACCAGTGCGATCGTGTCCGGTTTGAAAAGGCGGATCAAGATACCGGTTTGGATTCACACGCACGACACGGCCGGACTCGGTGCCTCTACTTATCTGGCGGCGATTGATGCAGGGGTCGATGCGATTGACACCTCGATTGTTCCTTTTGCGAATGGTACGGGGCAGCCTGATACTGTTCGGATGATGGCTTTGCTTGAGGGACATGAGCGCAAGCCCGACTTCGATTCGAAGGAAAAGCTGGAGAAGCTGACGGAGTTGCGCGTCCATTTTGAAAAAGTGTACGCCGAGCTTTCGGATTTTACGGCGCACAAAAACGAGATTGTGGACAGTGACACTCTTTTGTATCAGGTCCCCGGAGGAATGCTCAGCAATTTTCGAAATCAGCTGAAAGAGCAAAAGATGGAGGACAAGTTTAACGAGGTATTTGCGGAAATCCCGGTGGTGCGGGAGGCACTCGGCTGGATACCCCTGGTGACTCCGACCTCTCAAATCGTTGGGGTGCAGGCGATGTTGAATGTAAAGTTTGGGCGGTGGAAAAACTTCTCGCCCCAGGCGATGGACATTGCCCTCGGTTATTACGGGCAGACTCCGGCTCCGGTGAATGCGGATGTGCGTGCTTTGGCGGCGAAGAAATGCGGCAAGGATCCGATCACATGCCGCCCGGCGGATCTCCAGAAGCCCCGCATGGAGCAGTTAGCTGCCGAGCTTCGCGAAAAGGGCTACCCGGACGATGAGGAGCATTGTGTCATCCATGCGATGTTCCCGCAGGGGATTGATGCCCTTTACAAAAAGAAGCCGGAGGGTGAATCCCAGCCGGCTGCCAAGCCTGCTCCCGCCTCCTCCGCGCCGGTTTCCTCTGCTGCCACCTCGGCCGCGCCATCTGGTTCGGGGCGCTTCTCACGGATGCGGATTCAGGTTGAGGGGCAAGGGCACGAAGTGAGTGTCCAAGAGCTGTAGGTTGGGTTTTTCGGCTTTGATCCTTCGTCGCGCTCTGCTGAATACATCGGGGCAGCGCGTTGGATTACGCTCTTGAATCCTACGGGTGCGGGGTTCTCAGATCCGGTCGACGGCCGCCAGTACGGCCTCTGGGGTAATCGCCTGCATGCTGCCACCTCCGGTTGGATTCGCATCGGTCGCCTGGACGATTTGCAGTGGTGAGTCGAAAACGGGGCGGGTGCGGATAGGATTTGTGGGTCCAAAGAGGACAACTCCGGGACAGCCCAGTGCGTTGGCCAAGTGCATTCCCCCCGAGTCGTTTCCGATCACGAAGCGGCATGCCTGGATCCTCGCGCCCAGTTCGGCGAGGTTGGTTTGCCCGGCCAGGTCCCTGACCCGGGGGCTGTTCAGCGCCGATACGATTGCGCTATTGAGCGCATGGTCTCCAGCGGTTCCGAAGAGTTCGATTTCGATGTTCGGGTCCCGCTCGAGCAACTGGCGGGCGAGTTCGGTCCACCGTTCGGGGTCCCATCGTTTCTCTGGTGAGTTCTCCGACCCGCAGAAAAGTCCGATCCGGTTTGGGTTGGAGGGGCGGGGAGTGGAGAGTACGGGCGAAAAGTCGGGTTTCTCGATCATCCCGAAATGTTGAAGGAACAGATTCCATAGTTTAGTTTGATGGATCGAATGCTCGTCCAGCCCGGCGGGAATTTCCCACTTGTGGGTGAGGAGGGGTCGAGGCTTTTGGGGACGTCCGATTCCGAACCGCTGCTCGGCTCCTGTGGACCACATCTCCTTGTCTCCTCGAAAAGAATTGGTAAAGAGGATGGCTGTATCCGGGAAATCGTGACGTCTTTCGCGAATGATCTGGCGGCCTTTCCGGGTGCGGCTGTCGGCCGGGAGGCGATCATCGACGGGGATTTGCAGGAGGTCGATCAAGGGATCGAATTGAGGACGGTAGACTAGGGTAAGGCGAACATCGGGGCGTGCTTTTCGCAGGGCGCGGATCAGGGGTATGGTCATCACGATGTCACCCAGCCAGTTGGGCAGGCGAAGATAGATACGGTCGGCGCGGCTACGGTCGGACGGGATGGGGAAAAAATCCGGCGAAATGCCCCTCTTTTGTTCCAATCGCAACCGTCTTTCGGGTTTTCGCTGGGTTTTCCACCTTCGGTGCATCCAGAGCCAATTCGTTTGCCATGAGGGGGAAGTGAGCAGTTTTTCTGAGAGCCATTCGGCGAAAAGAACCGAGGGTTCCCGGTCGCGATCCTGAGGAACATCAAACCGTAGTACTCCGCGGAAGAAACCAGTGCGTTCGATATGGACGAATGCCAGCTGCACGGGGAACTTGCGAACCAGCAAATCGGGAAACGGCGAGAGAGAGGCGGTTCTGCCGGCGACTCGGCCCAGCACTCCCGAGTCGCCCGCGCTCTGGTCGGCGAGGATGGCGAGGTGGCCAGAAGCGCGAAGATGGGCGATGGCAGCCTCCAGTCCGCCTCGTCTTGAAAGAAGTTTGAGGCCACCGCGTTCGCGGGTGGAGCGGATCCAATGGTCGAGCATGGGGTTATCCATGGGGCGAAAGATTGCTGCTGCCTTTTTTCCGGGCAAACCGAGCATGTCGGGGGTGAAGATGACCATCTCATTGAGATAGTTGTGCGGGAGAAGGATCAACATGGGGCATTCCCCCGAGACCCGGTGATAATTCTCGAAAAAATCCTCCCCGAACCGCAGACGCTTCTGAATACTATCCGAATCGAACCCGGGGGAGGCGAGGGCGAACAGTCCCATTTCAATCGTGAGGATACAGTTCTTGCGGGCCAGTCTCCGGCGTTCGGCAGGGGGAAGGTTCGGGTACACGTGGGCGAGGTTGGAGAGGACCACCCGCCGCTTGGATTTTATCAGGTAGAGAACCGTGCCGAGTGCTACACAAATCCCCTTCAAGACAAAATCCGGGAGGATGCGTACGAGGAATGAAAGGATCCTGACGGCGAAAAACATGGCGGCTATCCAACCGTAAGCTCTAGTGTCCTCCAATCCAAATCTTTGAAAAAGAGAGGTCGGGGCCAGGATCTCAAGCTTCAGCGTTGCCGAATGGTGAGAGGAACTTCTAGGGTAGAAACTCGTGCGGATTCTCATCATCAAGCCTTCGTCCTTCGGGGATATCGTCCACGGCCTTTTGGTGGCGGATCGAATTCGGGCGCAAATTCCCGCCGTCACGATTGACTGGGTGGCCCGGGATATTTTTGCGGGTATGGTTGAGGCTTCCGGGCTGGCGCGAAGGGTTCATCGGTTTCACCGGAGTACGGGTGGATTTTTCCGGGTATGTCGGGAGATCCGCCGGGAGGTCTATGATATAACCCTGGACATGCAGGGACTGGCCCGCAGCGGGCTGATGACATTTTTTTCCCGTGCCAAAATGAAAATCGGGCGTTTCGATGCCCGGGAGGGATCACGACTTTTTTATCGAGTCAAAGTGCCGCCGCCCCCGGGGCTGCCCCCCTTTCATGCGGTGGACATTTTACGCCAGTTTCAGCGTTCTTTGGGACTCTATGACCTTGATCCGGGAGAGTTGACCTTTCCTGACAGTCTGGCAACGAATCTGGGAGTGCCGCCGGGATCGATTTTGCTTTTCCCCGAGAGTCGCCGGGCGGAAAAGGAATGGGGTGGATTTGCGGAACTGGCCAAGAGGCTGGCGCGCCGGTTTCCAGACCGGACGATTGGTTGGCTGGGCACGGGAAGGGGAACTCTCCCGGTCGAAGGGCAACTGCCGGACAATCTGGTGGATTTTCGGAGGAAGATCCCGCTGGTTTCCCTGCCTGCCTCTATACGGGAGGCCTCGGTGGTCATTGCCAACGACAGTGGTCCCATGCACCTGGCGGCGGCTATGGGATGTCCTGTGGTCGCGGTTTTCGGCCCAACCGATCCCCGGCAGTACGGGCCTTACCCTTTTGACCGCCCCGAGAACATCTCGATTCGGGGCGGGGGCGGGAATCTTTCGGATGTCTCGGTTCCGGCGGTTGAGAAAGCAGTCGAGAGCCTGTTTTGCTAGAGAGGCTTTGCAATGGGGTTAAAAATCGCTAAACCCAAAGCATGGAATGGAAAAAGGTCCGAGAATTCGAAGATATTTTGTATCACAAGTCCGATGGGATCGCCAAGGTCACCATCAATCGCCCCGAGCGGCGCAATGCTTTCCGGCCCGAGACGGTGCGGGAAATGTATGAGGCCTTTCTCGATGCCCGGGAGGACCCGCAGATCGGGGTCATCCTTTTAACGGGTGCGGGTCCGCACACGGACGGAAAATACGCATTCTGCTCGGGAGGGGATCAAAAAATCCGGGGTCAGGCGGGTTACGTCGACGAGGGTGGGGTGCCACGGCTCAACGTGCTCGATCTCCAGAAACTCATCCGGTCGATTCCCAAGGTGGTTATCGCTCTTGTCGCGGGGTATGCCATAGGCGGTGGGCACGTGCTGCATGTGGTCTGTGATTTGACCATCGCCGCCGACAATGCTGTCTTTGGACAAACCGGCCCCAAGGTCGGCAGCTTTGACGGTGGGCTGGGTGCCAGTTACCTCGCGCGGATCGTGGGACAAAAGAAGGCTCGCGAAATTTGGTATTTGTGTAGACAATACAATTCCAGCGAAGCGGCGGAGATGGGACTCGTCAATAAAGTGGTCCCGGTGAATCAGCTGGAGGCTGAGGGCGTGCAGTGGGGGCGCGAAATCATGGAGAAGAGTCCCCTCGCCATACGGAGTCTCAAATCCGCCTTCAACGCCGAACTCGACGGGCAAATGGGCATCCAGGAGCTGTCGGGGAACGCGACGCTGCTTTATTATTTAAGCGAGGAGGGTGCGGAGGGCAAAAACGCCTTCCTTGAGAAGCGTAAGCCGGACTTTTCCAAATATCCATGGCTCCCCTGATGGCACCCCCGCCGAGACTCGAACTCGGGCCGGTTCAATGCCTGGGCGATTTCGTGAAACTCTGATTCGTCATTACTATAAAACTACAAACATTCATTCACCGTCTCGGCTCCAACTCGGAGGCAATCTCCGAAGTGGCAAAAGCCTTCGCCCGATCCGAGGCACACGGCAGGAACGAGGCCAGCCGGATCGACACGATCTTGAGGGCCTGCCAAAACAGCGATCTTGACATTCGGATCGTGCTCTAAAATTCGCCGATTACCGTCCTCAGTATGATGGGTGTGAGGTATGCGCGAAGATCGTCTTGCCGTAGCTGGAGAAAAGGCCCTAAGCATGGATTCGCCTCCGCCGCCGGGAAGACCTGGTGAACTTGATCGACGGTCCCCAGGGGGGCCAATTCCAGGACAAGGGCAACTTCATCGGCAGGACGTGACAATCCTATGAAACCGCAATTCTCTTCTTCGCTCTCTGAGCAGCGTGAAAGCATAAGAATAGGCCATTCCGCCCTATTCCATGGTCACAAATTCCGGTGAACTCATTTTTTGTTAGATCCCGGATATATTTCAAAGTATCAGGATCAAAAGGTTTTAGCCCCTGTGGCTTCTCTTGATTTAAGACCGAGTTCAAAGCTGCAACCGTGCATTCGATGACTCGGACTTTTCTATCCTCGTCATTTTCTTTTCTTACGATATCACAACCGAACCAAGTGAGAATTTTAAGCGGATCGACCGAACCCTGGCCGACTCTCAGAACTTTCAGGTGTCGTTTGTGGTGCTGTAGGCAGAAGTGTAGAGACTCCCGAATATCGTCATCGGAGAAGTAAATCCCCCTTTGATTAAGTGCGGAGCAGAGAGGTTTTAGCGAATCTCGCACATCGAGAATTTCGCCTTCTGAAAGCTTCATCAGGAAAACACAGAAAGAGTTTCGCTCACTTCGCGCTCAATTGCATCGTCATTAGACAAAAACGATCGGACGGCATCGGACATCCCGTTGTCGTAAAGAGGAGGTGCGATTTCACCGGGCTCGATCTGGGAATCCTGAAGGGATTCCGCGCTCTGGCGGACCATTTCCTCGCTAATGTTTACTTTTTGTTCGCTCATGATGTTTTCTCGCAATGAATATGTGATAAAGAATCAAAGAATATGTAGTATCAAGTCAATTCGGCACGATTTGGCACGATTCTTCAAGCGAATTGGGATACGGGGGCTTGACGTGTGGAAATTCCGCACGCCGACCAACAGCCACCCGCACCGACACCCTGGGCAGGCAACAACCGGTGATGAAGACGAAGCGGAATGATTCTATGTGGTATAGCGGTCTTTCGGTTGAAATCCGTTGGCGTTTTGTTGGCAAAACGGTGCAATTTAACGCGACTTCGAGACACAATGGCGCAATTCAGGGATTTCTGAAACGCCTCCTTTGGATTCCGTAAAAAAGTGTTATATAGGTATTTAGGAATATTTTTAAATGGTGCCCCCACCGAGACTCGAACTCGGATTAACGGTTTAGGAAACCGCGGTTCTATCCATTGAACTATGGGGACGAGCGAAAGATTGATGGCTCCCGGCATGAAACATCGGGAAAGAACTATGCATTGGCGGAGGAGGGAGGCAAGTAAATCCGTCGCTCGATGCTTGTGGGATCGCGCTTGCGCGTCTAGTATCTTGTAACAAAATCAATTTCGTATCAAAGCGTAGTCGGGTGGCCTTGGCCCCCGGCACCCAAAGCGATGATTGAGCCGAAAGGGATCGGACGGCAAGCCGGTCCGACTACGAAAGAAAAACTGTTACAAGATACTAGTTTACAAAACATGGAGAATCGCGACAGGCAGGCGGACGGAACAAATCGCAAGGTCGGGGTGGAGTTGGAGTTTGGAGGACTGGACCTGGAGCGGATCTGCGAAATTGTCCAGGAGGCGGTTGGCGGTAAGGTTAAGCGGGAGAGCCGCTACGCCGCGATCGTGCATGACACGAAGGTGGGGGAGATAAAAGTGAAGCTGGATACGTCTTTGTTCTCGGAGTTCAAGTTGCGTGGAATGCTGCGGGGCCTGCCGATCACCAAGGACAAGCACGAGCTGACCGAGGTCATAGAGGAAGCCCTGGCATCCGAGGCCAAGCGATGGGTACCTTTCGAGCTGGCCTTTGAGCCGGTTGTATTCGATCGTATCGGTGAACTGGATGCGGTCACTGAGGTTTTGTCTCGCGAAGCCGAAGGTACCGGGACCGGGATCTTCAATGCATTCGCCCTCCACTTTAATCCGGAGTTGCCCCAGGTGGATGTGGCAACGGTGCTGTGCTACCTGCGTGCCTTTCTCGTCCTGTATGAGTCGCTGAAAGCATCGCATGAGATCGACATGACGCGGCGGATAACACCGTTTATCACTCCATTTCCGCGCGATTATCTCAAATTGGTTTTGGATCCGACCTATGAGCCGGATGAAGCCCAATTGATAAGCGATTACCTCAAGTTTAACCCCACCCGTAATCGTGCATTGGATCTGTTGCCGCTATTTGCCCACATGAACGAGAAGCTGGTGCGGCGAAAGCTTCCGAGCGAAAAAATTAACGCGCGACCGACTCTGCATTATCGTTTGCCAAATTCCCGGGTTGATGACCGGGAGTGGTCCATTTCCAGAGAGTGGCAAGTCTATCTGGAAATCGAGAACCTGGTCAATGATGCGAATGATTTGGCCCGTCGGGTGCGGGCAGTACAGGACCAGAAGACGCATCCGATTCGGGCGTGGATCGAACGTTGCGTACACAAGTTGCGGGAGTTTTTCAGTGGCCGATAAACGACCTATAGTTGCTGTCACCGGCCCCGATCGCGGGGGCTGGCCGGCATGGGTTTTTACCAGACTCGCGGTCTGGCGTGCCGGGGGCAAAGCCTTGCGCTTGCAGCCGTCCGCGTTTTCGGGGGAGGCGAAGCTGCCCAACTTTCATGCTTTGATTCTCGGAGGGGGGGCGGATATCGAGCCGTCCAAAGCAGGCATCCGGATCGACGAGCTCTTACCCCGGAAAGCAACAGAGAGTGACGGCGAGGGGAAGCTCCTTGCCTGGCTGCTTGCCCCCTTCCTGCTCCTTTTTCGGGGGGTGCTGTCCGTCCACCGGGCTGAAGTGGACAAAGCACGCGATGCCTTTGAGGAAAACTGCCTCAAGCACGCCTTGCGGGAACGGCTGCCCGTGCTCGGTATCTGCCGGGGAGCCCAATTGATCAATATCCACTTTGGAGGAACGCTGCACGCTGAACTCTCGGGATTTTATGGGGAGTCCGGCAACCCGGCGACCGTCTACCCCCGCAAGAAAGTCGAGGTTCAGGGGGCATCCTTGCTCAACCGCATTATCGGAAAGACGACGCTGGTCGTGAACAGCCTGCACAGGCAGGCTGTCAAACAGCTCGGAGAGGGACTCAGGATTTGCGGACGGGATGACGCCAATGTGATACAGGCCATTGAGGCAGAAACGCATCCCTGGGTCCTCGGTGTCCAGTGGCATCCGGAGTTTCTGCCGACCATGCGCAAACACCAGCTCATCTTTCGCGCCCTTGTTCGGGGAGCTTCAGAAAACCGGACGTCCAACCGCAAACCTGAGGCAAAGAACAGGAGATGAACGGAGAGCAGAATTAGGATCGAACTGGCCAACCGTGAAAACAGCATCCAGCACGGCAGGTGACTTGAAACGCCCCTGGCCTCTCACCCTCAGGGTTCCTGGACCTCGAAACGGAAACGGTAGAAGAGGCGCCGTTCCGACAAGAGATCCTTTCTTACCGGACCTGCGGTGAAGTCGGTGAAGAGGGTCGGCTGCTCCTCGTCGTCGTCCTTGAGAACCGTGACCGGGGTAGTGTGGCCATCGGGGTTGGCCGGACCCGGGAGATCACCTGCCTCCACGTCTGCGTCCCATTCACCTTTGGCGTTGAAACTGTCCGAAATGATGCCGATACGCACGCCGCCGCCCTGAAAGCCCAGGTCTTGGATGGGGCCGACCTGAAGGGCGTCGATCGACTCGTTTCGCCCTTTGCCAAGGTGTGTGGCGGACTCCCGCAGCTGCATCACACGAAGCTCGGGCAGGGCTGCCGCCGCAGGCAATGCTGCCACCGGAAAGCTGCCCCCGACCGTGTGGGCGTAACTGGGCGAATGGAAAGAGGATCAGATCCGTTCGAAAAGCACCAGGGACCACTCCCCGTCGCGCCGGATCACCGGGTTGATCGCTTCGCTCCAGACTTTCAGGGCACCGGACTGGAAGGCCTCGGCAACCTTATCCGCCTCGTGGGCAAGAATGCCGCTCAACGCCAGCCAGCCGGAGGGTCGGACACCCGCCAGCAGCTCCTCCGCGTAGAGGATGAGGATGTTGGACTGAATGTTGGCCAGGAGAAGGTCGCAATCCCGGTTGGCCATTCCTTCTTCGATCCCGGCCTCGGCAACGGAGAGGGAGGATTGGACGGCATTTGCCGCCGCGTTCTCCCGAGTGACCCGAACCGCCTCCGGATCGTTGTCGAAGGCATGGACGTTTTGGAAGCCGAGTTTGACGGCCGAGAGGGCGAGGATTCCGCTCCCGCAACCCGCATCGATCACAGCGCCTCCCGTGCCTTTGGCGTCGGCGAATTCGACCAGAGCCTGGGCGCAGAGGCGGGTGGTCTCGTGGCTCCCGGTTCCGAACGCGAGTCCAGAGTCTAAATAGACCACGGCCGCATCGCCGGGCACCTCTAATGTCTCCCGTTCCCATTCCGGAACCCATTGCAAGCGTCCGTAGGACCAGGGTTTCAGGTGGTGCTTGTAGGACTCCATCCAGTCCTCGTCGCGCACGGGCTCGCAAGCCGGCGAATCCGGCACGCCGGGGAACTCGCGGCGCAACTTGGCCCAGGCCTCGCGGCCCTCCGCTTCGTCGTCGAAATACCCGTGCAGGGTAATCTCATCCTCCGGGCGGGGGTGGACGATCGTCCAGGGAGAGATCGTCTCGCAAAAAAAGTCTTCGAGAGGCTCGACGAGGTCGTCTGGAATCGGGGCACTGAGCTGGATCATAGTTGTTGGGAAAAAGTTCGGTGGATCAAAATGCCGATTGAATCCGCTGGATCATGCCGGTGGTGCTGAACCCCTCGAGAAAGGGCAGGAAGCGGATGTCGGCACCGGTTTCCTCCAGGGCGATTCGCTCTTCCGGGTGGAGGCTTTCGAGAGTGTAATCACCGGCCTTCGCATAAACGTCCGGGCGAAGGAGTCGGATCTCCCTAGTCAGTCGTGGATTTGGAAATACAAAAACCTCGTCGACGGCCCGGAGGGATCGCAGGGCAAAGGAGCGCTCCCGCTCGCCGAGAATCGGACGCGAGGGTCCTTTTAAGGCTCGCACACTCTCATCGCCGTTGATCCCGATCCAGAGTTCGTCGCCCAGTCGGGCGGCCTCCGCCAGGTAGTAGAGGTGCCCCGGGTGGAGCAGATCGAAACAGCCATTGGTCAGGACGAGAGTCTTCCCCGCTTCGCGCAAGGCATGGCGACGCCCAAGGAGGTCGGACGCAGAAACAGGCTGGGGCAGGGGAGTCGACACGGGGTTACTTGAAAATGCCCTTGAAAAATCCGCCCGAGGAGGAATCGGTCTCGTCCCCGCAGGCTTTCGCAAAGGCCTCGAGAGCGGTGCGCTCCTCGCTGGAGAGCTTCCTGGGGACGTCGATCGCGACCTTCACCATTTGATCGCCGACCCCGGCACCCCGGAGGTGGGGCATCCCTTTGCCCTTGAGGCGGAAGGTTGTGCCGATCTGAGTTCCGGGCGGGATTTTGATCGAACCCTTGCCGGTCAGCGTCGGTACTTCGAGTGTGCCGCCCAGGGTAGCCAGGGTGAAGGGAATCCTCAGCTCGAGGTAGAGATTGTCGTTTCGACGCTCGAAGAGCTTGTGTTCCTTGACGTGGACCACGATGTAGAGGTCTCCCGGATGGCCCCCGCGAATGCCGGCCTCGCCTTTGCCAGCCGATCGCAACCGTGAACCGGTGTCGACTCCGGCGGGAATCTTTACCTTCAGGCTGCTGGTTTCGTTGACCCGGCCCTCGCCGCCGCACTTCGTGCAGGGCTTCTCGATTACCTGTCCGTTTCCTCCGCAAGTGGGGCAGACCTGGCGGAAGCTGATGAACCCGCGCGAGGAGGTGACCTGGCCCGCCCCGCCACAGGTCGGGCAGACTTTTTTCCCGCTTCCCGGTTCCGCACCCTCGCCGTGGCAATGGTTGCAAAGCACCGGGCGGCGGTAGCGGATTTCCTTCTCCACGCCGGAGGCAGCCTCCTCGAGCGAAATCTCGAGGTCAAAGCGCAGGTCGGCACCGTCCTGCCCCATCTCGGCCGCAGCACCAACACCTCCTCCGCCACCGAAGAATTCCTCAAAAATGCCGCTTCCGGCACTGGCCCGGCCTCCGCCCCCACCAAATACCTCGCGGAAAATATCAAAGGGATCATGGAAACCGCCTGCTCCGCCTCCTGCCCTGCCGGCAGCGGGACCGCCCTGCGCGAAGGCAGCGTGGCCATAGCGGTCGTAAGCTGCCTTTTTTTCTGGGTCCTTCAGGACCTCATAGGCTTCAGAGATCTCCTTGAACTTCGCCTCGGCATTCGGGTCGCCCGGGTTCTTGTCCGGGTGCCATTTGACCGCCATCTTGCGATAGGCCTTTTTGATCTCATCCGTTGACGCGTTTCGGTCAACCCCGAGTAGCTGGTAATAATCTTCTTTCGCCATCAAATTTTCTCCTTCGGGCTTAGCGTTGGAGTGAGGTTCGCGCTGTGGTCACAGTTGCCTCCCATCGACTTTGCCCAATCTGTTTTCAGGATGCATCCCCTTCTGCCGGCGGGCCGCTGGAAACGATGACCGAGGCCGCGCGTAAAAGCCGTTTCTTCAGGCGAAACCCAGGGCGAATCGTCTGTATGACCTCTCCCTCCGGGACTTCCTCGTCGGCCTGGTGCGCCACGCAGTCGTGGAGATTGGGGTCGAATGTCTTTCCAGTCGGCTCCTCCTCGGTCAGCCCATAGGACTCCAGGGTCTTCTTTAGCTGATCTGCCACCATGCGAAATCCGTAGGCCACCTCCTTGGCTTCGGGATGGTTGTCGGCAGACTGGAGGCCCAAGCGCAGGTTATCCATAGCTGGCAGAAGATCCTCGATAACGGAGGCTACCGCCATGTCCCGAAGATCCTCCCGTTCGCGCGCCGCCCGGCGGCGGAAATTTTCCATGTCGGCCACTGTGCGAAGGTATTTCTCCTGATTGGCCCGTGCTGCCTCCTCCGCCTCATTCAGACGCTTCAGGAGTTCGCCGGTTTCGGAGGATTCGCCGTCCGGCTGAGGGCCTTCATCGCCCGGCACGGTCTCGCCGCTTGCCGGTTCGGTAACACCCGATTCGGAGGCACTCTCCTCTACGACCTCCGGCTCGTCGGCCATCTCATTTGGGTTCTCTTCGGATTCTGGCTGCTTGTCAGTCTTCATGATTCAGTGGTGTCAAATTAAGTAAACCCTCTAAATTGTACGAGGTCGGGGAAGACTTCAACCCTGCATACGAGCATTGGAAACACCCGGCAGGGCTTTTTGATTTAGCGGCTGAAAGCCGCCGAATGAAAAGGAATCGCATAAAAAGCAGAATTTCAGCAGCAGAATTTCAGGACACCCATAAGATCCCGAAAAACCATTGTCTTTTGCGCCAAAAATAAAGCAAAGGTCTATTTTTGCTATGTCACACGGGCGGGAATATGCCGGAATATTAGCTCGGCCCACAGAAAGAATACAATGGGTGTCCAGAACCGCACCCCTCCAGAACCGCACCCCGTTGCCGGGCGAAGTCGTGTCCAGGAGAATCAAGCCGTGCTTGAAGATGCATTCGAGGCGATTTTCGGAGCGGTTTTTCTGGACGGAGGGATCGAAGCCGCCCGGCGGGTGATGAACCAGCTCTTCGCAATCCGTTCTTTCAACGTCGAATCCTATGTATCAGACGGAGGAAAATCCGAAAGGTGCCCTCCAGGAGGAGATTCAATCCTCTGGCGAAGGGGATTTGCCCGAGTATGAAATCGTGGCCATCGAGGGATCCCCCCATGATCGTACGTTTGAGGCTGTCGTTCGGGTTCGGGGAGAAATCCTTGGCCGGGGGACCGGACCCTCCAAAAAGGCGGCCGAAACCGAGGCCGCCCGGGAAGCGTTGAAAATATACCGCCCCGAATAGCCGCGCTCCTCTCCGTGGAATGCTTGGGATCATTGTGTATCGGACACGTCAATACGGACACCGAGATATTTGTAGCGGAACGGGGAACCCGTTTCGACGGAACCGAGATATTCGTAGCGGAACGGG
>CAZWFJ010000114.1:0-14013 GCA_964633135.1 uncultured Puniceicoccaceae bacterium
AAATCAAAATCAAAATTTATCCCTTGCATGAGAGACACAGTTGCTGACGTCTTTTAACTTATCCCGTGCTTGACGATTGTCTTTTTCAAATTGAATATGATGATATGGTTGTGACCAAACAGTTGATTCTTGACGAAACAAAGAATTGGCCGGAAGAGGCAGTTTCGGACCTCATCGACTCCATTCTGCTGGCAAAGCATGGTGGAGAATACCTTGAGGCATGGCAGGCGACCGCCCGAATGCGGTTGGAGGAGATCGATTCTGGACAGGCTGAGGCAATTCCAGGGGAGAAAGTCAGGGCCAAGATAGCTCGCATAGTCGCAAGGTGAAGCCACACTGTTTTCACCGTGATGCAGAAGCTGAATACTTAGAAGCTGCGAGGTACTACAGCAAAGTGGATCCGAAACTGGGGGTGGCATTTTTTGAAGAGGTTGAAGGTGTCATCAGCGAGATACGCCGCTTCCCGCAAGCGGCTGTCCGAGTGGATGGCGATTTGAGGCGCCGTCTGCTCAGTCGTTTTCCTTTTGGAATTCTTTACTATATTCAACCGGACCGTATCTGGATTGTGGCAGTGATGCACTTGCGTCGTCATCCATCCTATTGGAAGACGCGCTCTTAAGAATGTTCCCAGTTTCCGGTTTCCGGTTTCCGTGTCCCCGTTTAACGTTTAACGTTCGAAATGATTCCTGCCCCTCCGCTCTCTGACCTCAATGGCACTCGGTTAAGACCTAAATCGAAATCGCTATCGGGTTTCGATTGTTATTACCTGTTGCTAAGCAATTACTTAATAATTCTCGATTTCGATAGCGAATCATCGCTTAACCGAGTGCCATCTGCCCGAAATTGATATCCATTCTGCTCGACGGTACCGCGATGCTGCCTTTGCAATTCGTGACGAACTGCTCGCCCGTATCAAGCTCTTGCAATAGCAAACCATGAGCGTTTACGCCACGCTCTGGAAATTAAAATTTGCCGCAAATATCTTCGACTCGGGTAACGTTCGATTTTCGATCTTTCGTGGCGATGTTAGATAGTTAACTTGCCACCTCGCTCGTCCGGCCATTGCCGGATTCGCCATCTCCCATCTCCCATCTTCAATCTCCCACAAGTCCGCCGAAGTGCCCGCGTATGCGGGACGTAGGAGGATCTTCCATCCCATGAAAATCGCCATCATCGGTCTCGGTTACGTCGGCCTTCCCCTCGGTCTTCGCTTTGCCGAATCCGGCGTCTCCGTTCTCGGTCTTGATGTGGATTCGACCAAAATCGCCGTGGATCAAAGAAAATGCATTCTCACACGGAGGCACGAAGGCACGGAGAAAAACATGAATAAGTGGACTTACTCCATTCCGCTTCTTGCTCTTCAACGGCAAGACCTGTGTTGACTAAAACTGGTAGATACGACAAATTTTCCTCATGAATTCATCGGTTAAAGAGATCGAAGATCGTGCTCTTCAGCTCTCAGTCTTGGATCGCGGTAGCCTAACGCGAAGGAGGAAGCGGCCTGCCCTTCGTAGCTCGCAGAGCAAAGTAGGGTCCCCAGCTCCGCTGGTACTCACTGCCCCTCAGCCTCTCCCGTAGCGCGATGCTTCAGCTAGCGTTCTTCACTGCCCCTCCGTCAGAAGTCAGAAGTCAGGAGGAAACAGTTGGATCTTTAACGTTTGGAGTCTAAAGTTTCACGGGCGTCCCGTCCCGCGACCGCAGGGGAAACTCGCAAAGCGAGTCGGGGTTTGACCCCTGCCTTTTCCATCGCGCGCAGCGCTTCCCACCCCCATCAGTGAAAGGCAAAAATCTTTATATTTTGCGTCTGATCCACTAGCAATCCTAGCATCCTGTGACATGCATTCAATCGACCACATACGCGAGCAACTGACCGAACATAAGGCTGATCTTGAGCAG
Source organism: uncultured Puniceicoccaceae bacterium (assembly GCA_964633135.1). Classification (GTDB taxonomy): domain Bacteria; phylum Verrucomicrobiota; class Verrucomicrobiia; order Opitutales; family Puniceicoccaceae; genus Puniceicoccus. Next base: position 1,897 of record CAZWFJ010000114.1, read on the forward strand.
TTCAATGTGGAGCGCCTCAGTGTTTTTGGCTCGGCCGGAAGAGAGGATCCGGAGGCTCGCGATCTCGACTTCCTCGTCAAGTTCTCAAAACCGCCGGGCTTGCTCGATTTCATGGGATTGAAGTTCTTCTTGGAGGATCTCTTCGCCATGAGCGTAGACTTGCATTCACAAGCATCTTGTCCGCAGCGATTCTTCAGGCGGATAGAGGCAGATCTGAAGCATGTCGCGTGATCCAGAGCTTCGTCTAGAAGACATTCTTGAGTCAATCGGTTGGGTAGAAAAATACATCGAGGGCTACGATTTCGATGCCTTTGTTGCTGACCGAAAAACCATTGATGCGGTATCGAGATGCCTGGAGATCATCGGGGAGGCGGCCAAGTATCTTCCGAAAGAAATGACCGACGACTACCCCGAGGTTCCCTGGCGCGCTATCTGCGGATTTCGAGATGTTCTCGCCCATAGCTATTTCAGAACGGAAGATTCAATTATTTGGGATGCGGCGACAGTGGGTCTCAGGCAGCTGAAGCCAGCGGTTCGTTCCATGCTGAAAAACTGAATGACAATCACCGGAAACCGACTCTCAAGGCCTGCCCCGGTTTGTGCCTGCCGAAAACGGGTTTTACAGAAAAAATTGAATTGATCCTTTTTTGGGCCTTTCTTTAGATTTTGCGTTTGACCCCATTTTTACCCCCTCAGGATTTCTTTGTCGCAGATGTTTCCCAGGCTACGAAGCAGCTTGCTTGGCAACCACGAATCAGCTCCCGCGAGGGAATTTCCCGAATGCTGGAGTGGTCGAAGAGTTTTATGGCTACTCATTGTCACGCCTCGCGCGAAGGAGGAAGCGGCCTGCCCTTCGTAGCTCGCAGAGCGAAGTAGGGTCCCCAGCTCCGCTGGTACTCACTGCCCCTCAGCCTCTCCCGTAGCGCAATGCTTCAGCTAGCGTTCTTCACTGCCCCTCGGTCAGGAGACAGGAGCAGTGCGATCTTTAACTTGCCTGCCCGCTATCTCCGCCCTCCGCCCATCCTAATTCAACGTTGGACGTTCGATGTTCAATGTTCGCTATCTGACTCCATCTCCGATTTCCCCATCTCCCCTGCCCTGATTCTTGACTCGACCAGCAATAGCGATAAGCTCTGTCTTCATGTCGTTGAAGTTGTCAGATTTCCCTCAAATTACCGGTGCATCGGTTGACCAGAAGATTGAACTGATTGACGAGATTTGGGAGAATGTTCGTCGGGCCTCACTGGCGCAGGAAGTGCGTCCCGCGCACTTGGATATTTTGGAACAACGCTTGAAGGCGGTCCGGGAAGACTACAACCTCGCAATTTCGCCATCGGAGGCTCGCTCGCAACTCAAGAAGTGACCAAGTCGCTAAAATTAGCGCCATGGGTCGTCTCAGAAGATCTTCAATCGATCTATGATTACTATCGACCGCTATCGCTTGAAAAGGCCGAGCGGATCGTGGCCGAATTTGACCGCATCATCGATGTTTTGGAACTCAATCCTCTGCTCTTCCATCCTCGCGAGAATGATTGGCGAATTTACCCCTTCGATTCGGGCCCGTATCTTCTCTACTACATAGAGCTGGATCCGTTTTGGCTCGTTACCGGAATTTTTCATGCTTCTCGCGACCCAGATTGGATTCAAGACCAGCTTTCTAGGCGAGGCGAACGAGAGTGAGCCCCGCGTCTGCGGCTTCTTGCCTTCAAAAGTTCAACGTACGATGTTCGACGTTCGCTATTTGACTCCAACCCCCATCTTCGATCTCCCACCTTTCCCTCCCCGTAGCGCGTTGCTTCAGCTAGCGTTCTTCACTGCCCCTCGGTCAGGAGACAGGAGCAGTTCGATCTTTAAATTGCCTGCCCGCTATCTCCGCCCTCCGCCCATCCCTCCTCATTCCTAATTCCTAATTCCTAATTCCTCATTCGAGCTTCCTCATTCCTCATTCCTCCTTCATCCCTCAAAAACCGGCCCAAAGAAGAAAAACAGGAAACATTGGCCTGGTGCTTTCAGCATTTCAGCGTCTCAGCTTTTTGGCATTTCCCCCCGTATCCCATCTCCCATCCGAAGGGTGCATCCTTCGAGAGCAGACGTGAAGGAAAAACATGGAAAATTGGACTGACCCCATTTGCCATCGCTTTACCAAGAAAATTGGACTGACCCCGTTGAGGCCAACATGTAATTCATCATTGCGCCATTAGTATGGAATGGCAGTCTGAGATCGATGCAAGCGAGCCAAATTCAAAGCGAAATTAATCGGGTATTGCGCCTTATTGGTGCGGAGCCATCGGTTGAAAGGGTCTTTTTATTTGGGTCAGGTGTGGATCTGCAAAAGCTTCACCCAGGCTCCGACATCGATCTTTGTATCGTGCAGCGAACGGAGAAGCGATTCTATGACCGCCTATCCGAATGGATAACTCGCTTAAGTCCAAGAGTGGGAATGGATTTGGTTGTTTATACCCCGCAGGAATTCGAAGAGATGTCGCGAAACAACCACTTTGTCCGATCTGAGATCACCGAAAAAGGGCGAGAGATTTATCATGCCGCTTGATCCCAAGTGGGAGGCCTTCGCCCAAAGCGACCTGGAGGCTGCCAGGGTTCTTCTCACCGAGGGCATTTGGAATCAAGTGTGTTTTCATGCCCAGCAATGTGCGGAAAAACTGCTGAAAGGAAGCTTGCTGCCGGAGAAGAGACCTCGCTCACACAAAATTACCGACCTGATCCGCCTGCAGAACTTCCGGACCTCGACGAACAATTGTTGCAAGATCTCCTGCTCTTGGATCGTTTCTACATCCCGAGCCGCTATCCTGACGCTCTGCCAGGATCTTTGGAGGACGGTATGCCCTCCGAATCCGATGCGAAAGAATCACTGGAGACAGCAGAAAATCTATCGAAATTTTTTCTTAGGTCGTAGCAGATTCTAAACGAGCCTCGCATCTTTACGCGGCCATTCATCCTCCATCTAATATCAGCGTCAATCGGTGGTTGAAATCTTATCCCGCCTCACAGCTTCCCGCTCTTCGTGGTTAAAAAATCCCCTGCCTGCTCCAATGATGTCTCACCACTTTCGAGCGACCTGTCACGCCGCAGCTCAACGAGCATAGGTGGAAGCGACACTCAACCGAACGAAGTGATGGGCGAAGCAAAGAACACGAAGGGGAATCAAGAATCAAGACGTGAGGTTATTTGGGTCTCCCCACCACAGTCGAGGGAGCTTCCAGCTCGCCCCGAATCCGCCATTTAAAAAAAACTCCTTAGAACCCTCCCCAAGAGCCGGGAGCAGGATGCTCCCCCCACCGTGGAAAGGCATCAGATAGCGAACTTCCAACGCCCAACGTTCAACATCCAACATCCAACATCGAAATCAGCACACAGAAGTGAGAAAACCTCCCCCTTCAAAGTTCAACGTTGGACGTTCGATGTTCGATGTTCGCTATCTTCCTCCACTTCCCACTTCCCATCTCCCATCTCCCATCTCCCACCTTTCCCTTCCCGTAGCGCGATGCTTCAGCTAGCGTTCTTCACTGCCCCTCGGTCAGGAGACAGGAGACAGGAGCAGTTCGATCTTTAACTTGCCTGCCCGCTATCTCCGCCCTCCGCCCATCCCTCCTCATTCCTAATTCCTCATTCGAGCTTCCTCATTCCTCATTCATCCTTCATCCTTCATAATTCATCCTTCATCCTTCCTCCCTCATGCCCTCCTACCAAGAACAACTGTCCCGCCTGACCGACGACTACTGCTTTCCCGATCGGGCCTATGCTCAGGTGTTTGTTGATCTTCTCGAGGCTGCGGTGGGAGAAATCGATCAACCCACAATCCCAAGATTCTGACCCAAATCATCGCCGAGGTCAGAAAACCCTTTGCGCTTTCCTGATCCCCTCCACCGCGAAAAGAGTCGCAGTCAAGAATCAAGACCTTGTCGTCTTTGACGTCTGCCCCTGCCAGACCCCTTCGTCGAGGAACGGCTTGATTTTCAGGCAAACCGTAATATTTTGATTGTATGTCTATTGCTGAAATTAAGAAAGAGGCCGCGCATTTGGGCAATGACGATGTTGTTCATCTCGCCGCCTGGTTTCATCACCTTGCACGACGTAAGGATCCCGCTTACCTAAAAAGCCTGGACGACTCCTTTGAGGCGGTCGATGCAGGCGATCAGATGTCCTTACAGGATTACAAGCGCCTCTCGCAAGAGATCCATCAATCCGGGCTGTGAACTCTGATTATGATTACACGCTTTCGGGAGTGGCCGCGCGGGCTTTATTAGGCGCTCCAAAATCACTTTGGAGGAGAGCCGAGCAATTATCGATGAACTCACTTCCGATCCATTCCGGGAACCTGACTTCAAAGAATGGGAAGTCTCAGTCAAGAACGGGCCGCCGAACTTTCCGGTCGAAGTCGTCAAGAATTTCTTCTCGCCCTCTCTCGCTTGGAAGTCTCGCCGTTTCAAGGGGTGGACGATGACCTTGCCGCTCTCTAGCTTCTGTCATGGTTTTGGTTCTCAACGCCTCACCATTGAATCGGGTCACATCCCAAGCATCATTCCGGCATTGGATGCTATTGTCGCGGCGGGATTGTTTATTTCCAAGCGACATCTCGCTGAAGCACGAAGGCGAGCGGGCGAATAACTCTCCGATTCCATAATATCTTGAATAATAGGAGGATTAGGGAAATCTTTATCTTTTGCGTTTGACCTCTTCCGCAGTTCCCCTAAATATCCCGTCTTCTCAAATTATGAACGAAAATTTGGATAGAATTACCGTAAGATCGAATCAGTGCGGCGGAAGACCTTGTATTCGTGGAATGCGCATTCGGGTCAGCGATGTTTTGGACCTTCTCGCCGCGGGTCTCAGTTTTGAACAGATTCTTGAGGAGATGCCCGATCTGGAACGAGCCGATATCATAGCGGCCATAACCTACGCCAAGCAAGGAATTGACCATCCGGTAATTGCGGCATGATCTGGCTTGATGCCCACCTATCGCCGCGCGTTGCTCGGTGGATCAGTGAGGTTCATGGCTTGGACGCGGAAGCGGTTCGCGACAGAGGGCTTCGTGATGCGGATGATGAAGTAATTTTCAGGGAAGCGAAACAAGCAGGAGCTGTCTTATTGACGAAAGACAAAGATTTTTCCGAATTGGTAAAGCGGCTGGGGCCTCCGCCTTCAGTGATTTGGCTGCGATGTGGCAACACATCCGAGGAGAAACTTAAGAGCATCTTGTCTGAGCACCTGAAAAAAGCCTTACAGTTCATTGAAAAAGGAGAAGCCCTCGTGGAAATTCAGTGAAACCCCGAAACCCTTCAAATACTGGCCATGCGAAAGTTGAAAACAATAGAGATTGCATCCCAAGAACTGGAAGCACTCGCCTGTGATCGGTATGGCCGTGAGACCAAACATTCGGAGGCTGAAGAACTTCAGGAATACTTGCAAATCGACTACCATGCGGGTTTCGGTTCAGTTGTCTTTCCGGACGAGTCGCGGATTACCGGCGATTTCTGCCAATACTGTGTAAAAGAACTCCTTGGAGATTACCTTACGGTCGTCGATTTTCCTACCTCCTCAGACAATATCGCAAATCCGGTTCTCGGGAATTGGAAACCGTAAAATTCAAGATTCAAGCACTGACGTCTTTTTGGTGTCCCTTTTTTCCTTCGTCACTCGGGGAAGGAGCTTGATGGATCTCCCCCAAAACATATTTTAGGAAAAGATGAATCGAAAAGATGAATCGAAAAGATTCAGTATTAGAAATTCTATCGAACAATAGTCACAGGTTTCAAGCCGTGGGCGTCGAACAAATTGGAGTTTTTGGCTCGGTAGCCCGAAGCACCGACTCTGAGGAAAGTGATGTCGACATTTTCGTAGCCTTTGCTCCTGAAGAGAGACGGTCTAGGAATTTCAATGCCGTTTGTGATCTTCTTGATGAACTAATTGGCGAACCGTATGATGTGGTAACGCGAGATGGCTTGAGTCCCTATCTCGGCCCGAAAATTCTTGAGGAAGCAGTCTATGCCAAACTCGCCTCGTGATCTCCTTCGCCACATTTGCGACGAACTCGAGTTCTTGAATCGCGAGCAAGCCGAACTCACAGAAGCACAGTTTCAGTCGGACGAAAAAGCGAAACGAGCATTTGTGAGAAGCTCGAAATCATTGGAGAGGCGGCGAAGAATTTTCCTGTGGATTACAGAGAGAAGCATCCGGAACTACCTTGGAAGCAAATGATTCGCATGAGGGACAAGCTCATTCATCACTACTTTGGTGTAGATTACCCGGTTCTGCCGTTCGTGGTTAAAAAATCCCCTACTTGTTCCAATAATATCCCAGCACCATGAATACGAAGGAAATTCAAGAGATTTTGGACCCTATCGGAATCCCCCCAACCTCGTCGGATCGACTTGGGGTAGTTGACACTAATTCCTGAATCACCGAACCTAAGTTCTATGGAAAAGCTCATCCGCCTCCACATTGAAAAGCTGCCAGAAGGTGTGTTTCTAGCTACCTCGGAAGATGTTCCGGGGCTTATCGCTCAAGGACGGACCATCGCTGAAACCATTGAGATCGCCCGTGATGTGGCTAGGAAATTATTCGAAGAACAGAGCTCCCAAGACGAATCAGGATTGATTGAAAACAGTCTCGATCTGTCGGTAGTCGTTTAGTCATGGGGCGTCTCAGTGGTTTCAATTACCGGGTCATCACGAAAAAGCTGAAGGGTTTCGGATTTTCTTTCCGAAGACACGCTGCCGGAAGCCACGAGATTTGGGCGAACACCGAAACCGGACGTTTCACTACGATCCCCAATCATCCTGGTGACATGCCGGAGGGAACTCTAAGAGCGATTCTAAAACATGCAGATGTGAAGCCGGAGGATTTTCTCAGAAAATAAAAAAATCTCGATTTCGATCTTGATGGCGATTTCGACATACCCTCTGGCATCCCACCATCTCCCAACTTCCATCTCCCATCTCCCACCTTTCCCTCCCCGTAGCGCGATGCTTCAGCTAGCGTCTCCTCTCGCTGCCCCACAGCTTCCCGCTCTTCGCGCCCTTCGCGGTCAAAATCCCCTGCTTGTTCCAGTGATATCTCACCACGAAGGGCACGAAGAACACGAAGGGAATTCAAAAATCAAGACCTTGTCATCTTCCGTCCCTCTGGTCAGCAAAATTCCGTTCAAAAATGATTGAACATATGAAAGGATTCTTCTTAGCTCCCGTCATTCGAGTGGTGCCTTCACCCTTAACAGGGCTTCTGGAGTCCCCTCCATCCTTACAAGGACGCCCGAATCGAGGGCATGTCCAAGGGCGGCAGCGTGGGGAATGGGGAAGACTCAATCATCAGAACCAGTGAATTCCTTCGAGAGGCAGTTAGTGGACCTCGGGATCTCGGTCGCCACGGCCTTTTCCCTTCCCCGTTCCGTCGGGTCGATTTTTGGACTCATTTTTGCCAGTGCCGACCCCATCGGCCTCGAAGACATCATTCACAAACTCGAAATCTCCCGGGGTTCGGCCTCCATGGGCCTGAACTTCCTCCTCAAAATGGGAGCCATCCAGGCCATCCCACCCCCCGGGGGCACCCGCCGCACCCTCTACGAACCCGAAATGTCGCTCCGACGCCTGCTCGACGGCGTCCTTCAGGCAACGATTCTCCCGCACCTCAACGGAAGCACCGTGAAGATCGATCAACTCGCAGCCTCGCTGGAAGAACTTTCGCCCGAAGAGCAAGCCGTTCTCGGCAAACGCCTCAGCACCCTCCGCAGCTGGCAATCCAAGGCCCGCACCCTCGCCCCCATAGCCGCCCGCGTTCTCGGCAAAGCCCCACGCAAGTGAATGATAGCGAATAGCGAATCGACCGGAAAACTCCCATCGCTTCCGCGATCAGAAATTTGCCATTACCCATTAAGCATCAGCGATCGCGTAAAGCGATTCCGCAATTCCCAATTAGTAATTACCCATTCTTCATCCACCATTCGCCATCGCGCGCAGTACTTCCAAGCAACTGAAATTGAGAGAACCAAAATCTATCTTTAGATTTTGCGTTTGACCCCATTTCCCCGCTCGGCAGCGAGGAAGCTGAAACCCTCAACGGCAAGACCTGTGTTGACTAAAACTGGTAGATACGACAAGTTTTCCTTATGAATTCATCGGTTAAAGAGATCGAAGATCGGGCTCTTCAGCTCTCAGTCTTGGATCGCGTGAGCCTAGCGGAAAGAATTCTGAACAGCTTGGACGATCCGAGGCAACCGTCGCTCGACGAGCAATGGGCGATAGAATCGGAAGATCGGATAAAGGCCTATGAAGAAGGCTCTATGAATGCCTCAGATGCTGCAATGGTTTTTGATCGGGTTGAGCAAAAATACCGTTCGTGAAGATTCGGGTTCTGAGTGTCGCTGAAGCCGAACTGAACGAGGCGATAATTTACTACGACGAAAAAGAACAGGGATTGGGATTACAATTCCTTGCGGATTTTCGAACTTCTTTGGAGCGGATCGTCGCTTATCCGGACGCATGGATGCGCTTGTCTCCCAATACTCGCCGCTGTCGGATGAGAATCTTTCCTTACGGGGTGATTTATCAATCCAGAATCGATGAAATCTTGATTATCGGAGTCTCGGCACTTCAGCGTGAGCCGAACCATTGGAAAAACCGCATCTGATCTAGCCGCTCGAAAAATTCCTTTGAACCTCCCCCAAAAGCCGTAAGTACGGGAGCAGGATGCTCCCCCCACCGTGGAAAGGCATCAGATAGCGAACTTCCAACGCCCAACGTTCAACATCCAACATCCAACATCGAAATCAGCACACAGAAGTGAGAAAACCTCCCCCTTCAAAGTTCAACGTTGGACGTTCGATGTTCGATGTTCGCTATCTTCCTCCACCTCCCATCTCCCATCTTTTCCCCCCCGTAGCGCGATGCTTCAGCTAGCGTTCCTCACTGCCCCTCAGCCTCTCCCGTAGCGCGATGCTTCAGCTAGCGTTCTTCACTGCCCCTCGGTCAGGAGTCAGGAGACAGGAGACAGGAGCAGGTCGATCTTTAACTTGCCTGCCCGCTATCTCCGCCCATCCCTCCTCATTCCTAATTCATCCTTCATCCTTCATCCCTCATCCTTCATCCTTCATCCTTCAAAAACCGGCCCAAAGAGGAAAAACAGGAAACATTGGCCTGACACCTTCGCATTTTCTTTGTCATCTTTTAGTGTCCCTTTGCCCGCATCTCATAAATTGACAATCGTTGATTCTCAGATTTAAATATCTTGAAATGGTAAGTGAGCCCAAGATTTCAGTCGATCCCCGGATCATGGGTGGCAAACCCTGTATTCGCGGAACCCGCGTGACCGTTGGCTGCATTGTCGGCCAGTTGGGATCAGGAACTTCCCGCCAGCGACTTTTGGAATTGTATCCTTACATCACCGATGAGCAAATTGACGCCTGCCTTCGGTTTGCGGCATGGCGCGCCCAAGAGGAAGAGTTTGCAGTTGAGCGGCTCACCGCGTGAAAATCGTTATCGACATGAATCTGTCTCCGGAGTGGGAACAGGTTTTCTCGAAGCATTGCGAGATTAAGCACTGGTCTCGGATAGGGGAGCCGGGCGCGCCTGACGAATTGATCCTCGAATGGGCCAAGAATAACGCGAGTATCATATTAACCAACGATCTCGATTTCGGTGCGATTCTCGCGGCAACTCGCCTGAATAGTCCCAGTGTTTTTCAAATTCGTTCACTGATTCTGGATCCTGAAATAATTGGAGCCGAAGTGTTCGCCTGTTTTGATAAATTTGAGCAAGATCTACGAGAGGGTGCTTTAATTAGCTACGACTTACAACAGGCGCGAGTACGACGACTCCCCATTGGGTAGCCTTCGTGGGTTATTCTGCCCCTGCGCCCAATGCCAGAAAGAGGCCAGATGTCAGAACGCTGGAGACTAAAGTTTCAGAAACAAGAACCAGGAACAAAGAACCAAGAACTCCCCAACCTCCCATCTCCCATCTCCGATCTTCCAACTCCCATCTTCGGCGCCGCAGGCGCTCATCTTCCATCTTCCATCTCCAAACTCCTCGCCGTTCGCGAAAAGGCTTGCAGTCAAGAATCAAAACCTGACCCCATTTTGATTCCCCCTTCATTAATTTGATCGCTTTACTTTTTTTGCAAAAAAGGCATACACTGTTCTCATGGCTTCTTCCTATACGATCAAAAGTGCCCAGCGCAGCCTTTCGGCGTTGGTGCGCGAGAGCGAATCCCATCCGGTGACGCTCACCCGCCAGGGAAAAGCGGTTGCCGTAGTCATGTCGGTAGAGCGAATGGAAGCGATTGCCGAAACGATGGAGGTCCTTGCCGACCCGGCCGCGATGGTCGCTCTGCGTAAGTACCGCGAAGGAGAGGCGCGCTTCCGGGGGCTGGAAGCACTAGAAAACGAATGATCGAAGTCAGGATTCAGGAAGAGGTTCTCGAATTCCTGAGGACCCTTCCGCCCAAGCCGAAACAAGCCCTGCGGAAAGCCCTTCGCGATCTCGCCGAGGAAAAAGGAGACATCGTCCCCCTGACAGATGAACTCGACGGATTTCACCGATTGCGGGTGGGAAGCTACCGAGTCGTCTTTTGTTACGAATCCGCGGAAAACCGCCGCCGCATCGCCTGTATCTATGCCGCGCAGAGAAAGTGGGTCTACGACCTCTTCCGCAGTAGATTGTCCGAATGATTCTCAACATCCCATTCAACCCGTCCCCACTCAATCTCGAGCGACTTGTCCTGCGTAGCTCGAAGAGCGTAGGGGGGAGAGCGTAGAAGGAAGCGACACTCAACCGAACGAAGTGATGGGCGAAGCAAAGAACACGAAGGGGAATCAAGAATCAAAACGTAACGTCATTTTGGGTCTCTTTCATGGCGGAGAGCTGAGAAGTGGGGATGGAATATAGGATATAGGATATAGGATATAGGATATGGGGATGAGGTTTGAGGATCTGGAAGCTTGGCAGGAGGCGCGTTCCGCGGTTCGCGAGGTCTATCGATTGACCCGTGAGGAACCGTTGAAAAGGGACTATGGTCTCTGTAGCCAGATTCAGCAATCCGCTGTTTCGGTGATGACAAATATTGCTGGCTCCGCCCCGTAGGCGATTGAGATGTTTTATGTCTATGCAATACAAAATCTAGAGCACCGGATTTATATTGGACAAACACAAGATTTGGACGACCGTCTCAGACGGCATAATGCAGGGCAGGTTAAATCGACGCGAAGCGGTCGGCCATGGCGTTGCATCAAAACCCAGTCCTTTAATACTAGAGAGGAATCCAGATATTTTGAATGGCAACTTAAGAAATCTCGTGGCAAGCGGACCAAGTGGTTGGACACGTGATTTTTTTAGAGGGGCTACGCGCCGGAGGGAGGGTTTCGAACGAGCGGGATCGGCGGAAAAATAAAACTTTTACAACATAGCCCGCGCTTCGGCGGGTGAAACCCGATCGCTACTTTATGTCATCCAAGACAATTACCCTGAGAACGCGGAGTATTGCCCAGATTTGAGGGATCAAGTCATCCGAGTCGGAAAAAAGCTCACAGGCCTGATCAACAGCTTTAGGCCCGCTAACCCCATCTTCCAACATATCCCATCTCCCATCTCCCATCTCCATCGCGAAGCCAATCCCCCCGCGCCCTTCAGGACGCATTCATCTCTCACAGAGGCACCGAGGCACAGAGAAAAAATGCAAGAAATCGTGGACCGACCCTTGCCTTCCTCCCCTTCGTAGGGGGTTGGCTTCAGCCGCCCCCACTGCCTCTCAGCCAGAAGTCAGAAGTCAGGCCCGCTCGATGTTTAACGTTGAGCGTTTAAAGTTTAACGTTCGATTTCGCCTTCATCCTTTCAAGAAGCGGATCAAAGAGGAAAAACAGGAAACATTGGGCTGACCCCTTGCCTTCCTCCCCTTCGTAGGGGGTTGGCTTCAGCCGCCCCCACTGCCTCTCAGCCAGAAGTCAGAAGTCAGGCCCGCTCGATGTTTAACGTTGAGCGTTTAAAGTTTAACGTTCGATTTCGCCTTCATCCTTTCAAGAAGCGGACCAAAGAAGAAAACAAGAAACATTGCCCTGACCCCTGCTATGGGAGATTTTGTCAAGGGAGTTTCGTCGTCTTCAATTCATAG